>JADLGR010000083.1 GCA_020849175.1 Deltaproteobacteria bacterium | reverse complement strand
TCGGGCCAGGCGACGTGCAGTGGATGACGGCGGCCTCGGGCCTCGTGCACGAGGAGTTCCACGGGCGCGAGTGGGCGCGCCGCGGCGGCCGGTTCGAGATGGTCCAGCTCTGGGTGAACCTGCCCGCGCGCGACAAGGCGGCCGCGCCGGGCTACCAGGCACTCCTCGCGCGCGACATCCCAGGTGTCGATCTGCCGGGCGGGCCGGGACGGGCCCGCGTGATCGCGGGTGAGCTGGCCGGCGCTCGCGGCCCCGCGCACACCTTTACGCCGATCCAAGTTTGGGATCTTCGCCTCGCGGGCGGCCCGGTCGAGCTCCCGATCCCCGATGGCTACACCACGGCGCTCGCCGTGCTGCGCGGCTCGGTGCGTGTGGGCGGTCCGAAGACGATCCGCGAAGCCGAGGTCGCAGTCTTCGAGCGTGAGGGCGCCGTCGTTCGCATCGAGGAGGCGAACGACGCGACCGTGCTGCTGCTCGCGGGCCAGCCGATCGGCGAGCCGATCGTCGGTCAGGGCCCGTTCGTGATGAATCGGCCCGAGGAGATCTACGAGGCCGTACGCGACCATCAGACCGGCCGGATGGGACACCTGTCCTGAGCGCCCGCCGAGCGTGCGAGCCTGTCAGTCGAGGCCTCGCAGGTTCGACTGGAAGACGAACGCACCTCCGCGTCGAACCGGATCTCCCGGCGGCTTCCTATCGCCACTTGCTGAAGGAGCAGGGGCCGATCCTCTCACAGTCGGTGGCGATCTCACGCCAATCCTCTGCGGACAGGGCTTCGAGCGCCATCGGGTAGAGGATGCGGTTCTCCTTCTGGATGTGCGCGCGGAGCGTTCCAACGAGGTCGGAGGTGGTCCTGCAGAGCTGCGCGACGAAGGCCTCGTTCGCCGGCGCGTCACTGCTCATCTGCTCCGCGAGGGAGCGCTTGGCCGCGCGAAGGATCTCGTGCTCCATTCGCATCATGTGCGGCGGTCCTTCGATGCCGATCCTCTCCATCCTCGGGAAGAGCCCCTGCTCCTCGCGCTGATGATGCGGCTCGGCGTCGAGCAGCGTGAGAGCGAGCGCGTGGATCGATGTGCGAAGCGTGCCCCCGACCTCGAGCCCCGTGGCCGACTTTCTCGCGGCTGCTGCGGCCAGCTCCAGCTCCGAGAGAAAGCCGAGGAGCTGATCGTGCTCCTCCATGAGGATCCGCACCGGGTGCGCAGGGGGCAGCTCCTCTGCGCCCATCTGCGAGAGCATCGTCGACTCCTTCATTCGCGCGGGCCAATTCGCTGACCGCGGCGCGGAACCCATGCCGCATTCCCCTTCAGTCCGGTATGTCGGCCGTCGTATCGACGGCTGCACGGACCTGCGGATCCGCCGCACCCTCGATCGTTCGTATCTCGCCGCCCGGGCTCGTCCCCCGACTCGCCGGCGCGCTCCATCGTCCAGAGACCCTCGGCGCGAGAACGGAAGTTGGGAGGGAGCATCCCCGCGAGGATCGTGCCCACGGTGGTACTCTTGGCCCCGTGGGGTCCCGCCGCTTCTTCGCGCTCTCTGTCATCACCGACCGTGTCGGGGATCTGCTGCGGCCCGCGTTCGGGAAGGCCTTCTGGGTGCGAGCCGAGATCAGCTCGGCTGCGGAGCGCGGTCACTTCTTCTGCGATCTGGTCGAGTCGGACGGGCGGGGCGGTGTCGTGGCGAGAATGCGTTGCCAGATCTGGGCTTCGGACCTCGCGCGCATCCGGGCGAGCTTCAAGGCGGCCGGGCTCGACCTCGTGCTCGAGAATGGCACGCAGGTCGGGATCGAGTGCGAGCTGCGCTGGGACGCGCGCTACGGCCTATCTCTCGTCGGCCGGGACATGGATCCGGCGTTCGCGCTCGGTGAGATCGAGCTTCGGCGGCGGCGCATCCTCGAGGCGCTCGAGCGCGACGGCCTGTTCGGACGAAACGCGGAGCACCGCGTGCCGCTGCTTCCGAACCGCATCGGCCTCGTGACGAGTCGCAGCAGCGCGGCGTTCCAGGACTTCACCAAGACGCTGCGCGAGTCCGGGTACGGCTTTCGCATCGTCGTCGCCGACGCGACGATGCAGGGCCCGGACACGGGCCGCACGGTGCTCGCAGCGCTCGACGCGCTGGCGCGTCTCCCGCTCGACCTCGTGGTGATGACGCGCGGAGGCGGGAGCAAGACGGACCTCGCATGGCTCGACGACGAGGCCGTCGCGCGGCGCATCGCGAGCCATTCGCTTCCCGTCTGGACCGCGATCGGGCACGAGACCGACACGAGCGTGCTCGACGCCGTCGCTGGAGCGCACTTCAAGACGCCGACTGCCGTCGCGGAGGCGCTCGTAGCGCGCTTCGAGACGCTTGCACTGCGTCTCGACGAGGGGGCGGCGAGGCTTCGCAATGTCTGGCAGCGCGCGCGTGACCTTGCGCGAGAGCGCCTCGATCGCTCGCGGACGGGTCTGCGGCAGGGTAGTCGCAAGCTCCTCGACCAGCGCCGTAGTGAGCTGCGAAACGTGGCCGAGCGTGTCCGTGCCGAGGTGCTGCACCGCCTCGGACAGGAGCGAAGCCACCTCGTCGGTGGCGCAGCCTCTCTGCACGCGCGCACGCGTGCCTCGCTGCGCGAGCGCAGGCAGCGCCTGCGCCAGACGGCGATCGACCTCGCGCGCGGTGGCCGCCTCTCCTTGCGGGTTGCACGCGAGCGGCTGCTCCAGCAGCGCCGCCGGCTCTCGCTTCGCAGGATCGAGCAGCGACTTGCAGCCGAACGCGAGCGCCTCGCGAGGCGCGAGCAGCTCGTTCGCGCCGCCGATCCTGCGACCGCGCTGCTCCGCGGCTTCTCGCTGACGACGCTCGCCGATGGCACGCTGCTGCGCTCGGTCGGTGACGTCGAGGCAGGCGACGAGATCGCGACGCGGCTCGCCGACGGCAGCATCACGAGCGTGGTTCGCGCGGCGCGGAGGGAGAGCGGTGGCTGAAAAGAAGACGGCCGGCTACGAGGAGAAGGCGAAGCGACTCGACGAGATCCTGGAACGACTCGACGACTCGCAGACGCCGATCGACGAGCTCGCACGCGACGTGAAGGAAGGAGCGCAGCTGATTCGCGAGCTCGGCCAGAAGCTGAACGAGGTCGAGACCGAGGTGCGCGACGCTTTTCAGGAGCTCGACGCGAGCGCGCCCGCGCCGGCAGGCGAGGAGGACGGGTAGTCTGCGAAGCGGACGCTCGCGAGCGGCCGCGTCGCCACGACGCCCTACCCGATCTCGACGTCCGTGAAGCGCGCCAGTGGTCGCAGCACGCTCTGTCCGTCGTGATGCCAGTCGAGGGGAGGGGCCTGCAGCCGGCCGGGGGCGCAGATTCTCGAGGCGCCCATCGCGGCGAGCGCCGCACAGGCCGCCGGCCCATCGGCACCGAAGCCGGCCAGGGCGACACCCGCGAGGTAGGGTGCGAGCGGCCGCAGCGCCTCGCGCAGCGCAGCGTCTCCCGCGATTGGATGAACGCGCAGGAAGCGATGCAGGGGCGCGGGTCTCGGCTCCGCATCGGCCTCGCACACGACCACCGAGCTCGCGCCGCACCGCACGATGACGCTGCGTCCCGAGTCCGCGCGCATCTGCGCCTCGGCCTGCGCATTCGCGAACGCAGTCTGTGCGCCGCGCGACATGCGGCCGCGTGGGAGGCGCTCCGCGATGGCCTCGAGCTCCGCGGCGATCGTCTCGGCCGCCTCTCGCGCGTCGCCGAGCACGAAGATCGACACTGGAGAGAGACACCCGAGCTGATCCCAGAGTGCGACGTCGAGCGCAAGACCTCTGGCCGCGGCCGCGAGCGCGGGGCCGCGGATCGCTTCGGGGCCCAGCACCGCGATCGAGACGCGATGGCCGTAGCCGACGAAGCGACGCGGCGGTAAGACCGCCGACGCGAGCGTCGCGATCGTCTCGTCCGAGCCCGTCGCCACGACGCAGTCGGCCGCGGTCAGCGCCCGCATTCGCGCTGCGTCGTCGCCGGGAAACGAGACCACCTCGAGCGCGGCGGCGAGGTCGGGATCGGCTGCGTGCAGCGCGCGCGCGAATGCCCGTGCCGTCACAGGATCGTGCTGCGCCGTCTTCGCCAGCACTGGAGAGCGCAGCGCGAGCGGCGCGATCAGCGAGAGAAGCGTGGGCGTGGGAAGCGCGCCGCCGAGAACGACCGCCGTCACGTCGTGACCGCCCACGAGTGAAGCGCCCGGCAGCCCGAGCTCGGCCTCGACGAGCCGGCGAAGCGCGCCGGCGTCCCAGCTCTCGAGCGCGAGATCGAGTCCGGCGCGCACGACCTCGGGAGAGAAGCCCGCAGCTTCCGGGAGCTCTGCCTCGAGGCGAAGTCGCGCTGGCGTCTCGCGGCTCCGGAAGCTCTCGAGGACTACGCCGAGCACGTCGATCACTTCGCGCGGATGTCGCTGGCGCAGCCGCTCGGCCGTCGCGCGCAGCCGGCGAAGCGCAGCCGTGATCTGCTGCGCTGGCGGAGCCTCGCCCGTCGGCCCCACACCGGCGGCGCTGCTCACGCGATCGCCGAGCATCGTATCGGCCGCGATCGAACACCCGCGCGTCTCGGCGCCACGCACCCGGCCGAGCACCTCGAAGCCGTCGCCGACCCGCCGTCCGAGATCGGCGGTCGCCACCGCGAGGACGCTGCCGCTGTTCGCGAGATCGATGACGACGATCATTCCGGGCTCGCCCTCGGGAACGTCCTCACCGCTCACCGGATCGACGATGCGCACGCGCGCCCACGGCGGCCCGAGCTTCCGGCGCGTCGTTCCTGGGTGCCGCAGCACCGTGTCGTAGAACTGGCTTCCGAGCTCGGTCATGCCGTACTGATTCACGATGCGCGTCGGCGGGACGCCGAGACGCGACGCGATCTCCTCGTAGAGCTCGTCGCGCGACACTTCTCGCGAGCGACCCTTGAAGCCTCCCGTCTCCATGATCCGTGAACCCGCAGGGAGCGCCACCGTCTCCCGCCGCTCCGCGAGCGCATCCACGAGGTGGACGAACGCGAACGACGTCCCGCACAGTGCGACCGGCTCGCCCGACTGTGCGGCGGCGCGGAGCGCGCCGAGAAGAGCCGCGGGATCGAACCCGTGCCCGTGTACGTCGAAGCCGCTCCCGGTCGCGCCGAAGATCGGGAGCAGCGTTCCGAACATGTGTGAGAGCGACGAGTCCGGTGCTTCGGCGGGTGGTGGCGTCAGAACGCGAAGTCGGATTCGCTCGCCGTCCACGAGGTCGGGAAGCACGTGCACGCGAAAGGTCGGGACCAGCGACGCTTCGTAGAGGTTCAGCGTATCGAGAAGGAGCTCGCCCCGGCGAGCGGCCGACGTCCCGCTGGTTCGGAAGACATGGCGCAAGCGGTCCTTCGAGAACGAACGCAGCTCCACCTCTTTGAAGGCGCCCGTCGGAACGGCGGGGATCTGTCGCCAGTGGCTCACCGTGCCCGGCGTCCTTCCACGCTCCTCGCACCAGCGCCGGTAAGGCGCGCAGTGTGCGAACTGGAACGCAAAGAGGTCGAGCGCGAGCGTCTCGAAGCGCGCATTGTCGGCGGCCCAGCGCTCGGGCGCCGCGGGCTCGCGCATCCACGCGAGAAGTCGTGCGTCGAGAGCTGCGCGCTCGGGGTCGGGACCGGGTCCCGGCCCGTCGGGAAGCCTCACATCCCCTCCGCGAGCCGATCGATCGCGTCGAGCAGTACGTCCGCTTCGATCGTGAGCGGCGGCGTGATCGAGAGCACGCGCGAATCGTCTCCCGACGGCAGGACGATGACGCCGCGCTGCAGCGCACTCCGAGCCGCTGCGAGCGTTCGCTGCTCGCCGTCGAACTCTACGGCGAGCAGCAGGCCACACCCGCGAACCTCGCCAACGCCGGACCGTCCCACGAGGCGCGTGCGAAGCCTCTCGAGCGCGAGCTCTCCGACCTGCTCCGCGCGCTGGATGAGCTTCTCTTCCTCGATCAGCGCGAGCGAAGCGAGCGCCGCCGCGCAGCCCGGTGGATGGCCGAGAAAGGTCTGCGTGTGGAGCGCCTCGCCTTCCGAGACGGGCCAGGCACCCATCACCTCCTCGCGGCCGACGCAGGCGGAGATCGGCATGCCCGATGCGAGAGCCTTGCCCACGCACAGCAGATCCGGAACGACGCCCTCGTGCTCGCAGGCGAACCAGCGACCGGTTCGCCCGAGGCCGGTGTAGACCTCGTCCGCGATCAGCAGCCAATCGTTTGCGTCGCACAGCGCGCGCAGCTCGCGCAGGAAGCCCCGGGGCGGGATGCGGTCTCCGCCGCGTCCCTGGATTGGTTCGACGATCACCGCACCCACCGGTGCGGAGCACGCTCGCGCCGCGCGAAGCACGTCGCTCGCATGGGGCCAGCGCGCGAACGACGTTGCGCGCGCAAGCCGCGCACGAAAGGGATCGCGAAACATCGGTCGCCACGTGACATCGAGGGCTCCGAGCGAAAGGCCGTGGTACGCACCCTCGAACGCCACGACGCCGGCACGGCCGGTCGCGATCAGGGCCGTCTTCAGCGCCGCCTCGACGGCGTCGGAGCCCGACGAGCCGAGGATCGCACGCGCCGCGCCGCCGCCCGGGAAGCGCCGCGCGAGCGCCTCGAGCAGCTCGACCTTCACCGTGGCGGGATGAACATCGCCCATCGCGTGCAGCAGTCGTTCGCTCTGCTGCGCGACGGCATCCGCGATGCGCGGGTGCGCGTGGCCGACGACCGCCACGCCGAAGGCCGCACCGAGATCGACGAAGCGATTACCGTCCGC
>JADLGR010000082.1 GCA_020849175.1 Deltaproteobacteria bacterium | reverse complement strand
GACTCGGCGCTCGACTGGAGCTCGCCGGAGATGGTGACCGAGTACGCTGCGCTGATGGCGGACTTCGCTCTCGATCTCGAGCCCGCGGGCGAGGAGTTCACCTACACGCCGTGGCAGGGCATGCCGTGGAGCCCGTTTCGCAGACGAAGTGGTACGAGGTTGCACGAGGATGCATCGAGCCCGTGGCTGACGATCCCGACGCACGGGCAGACCGGCGAGGCGATACCGCGGGGTCTGCACGCAGTCGTGGGGACGGTGCCGCAGCTCGAGCGGCGCTTCCTCGAGCTGGTGGCGCAGCGCGACCATGCGCGCGCGACGGGCCAGCCGTGGCGGGTGTGGGCGATGGGCTTCCTCACGCATCCGGACCAGAACGCGCAGTTCCGAGCGGAGGTGACCGCGCTCATGGACTGGCTCGTGGCGCAGTACGGGCCGGGCTCGCCACGGCCGATCGTGCAGTTCGTGACGGACGCCGAGCTCGCATCGATCTTCGAGACGTGGGAGGCGGCGAATCCGGGCGCCTCTTCGTTCGACTTCGACTGGGACGGCTGGCTTGCCGGCGTCTTCGACGGCGACGCCGGCAACGACGTCGCCTATCCGTACGACGTAGCGGGCGTGGCGCTCGCGCTCGCCGACGCCGAGGTCGTGCGCCGTCGCGACGAGCTCGCTGCGCACGGGATCGTGGTCTGGGAGCTCCAACACCGGGAGGTGACGCGCGGACCGAGACAGGAGAACGGGCTCGAACCCGTGCTCGCCGTGGGCGACCCGGACGCAGAGCACCCGCTCTTCCTCGTCTACGCGCTCGCGGGTGAAGACCGGCTCGATTTCTCGAGCGTTCTCTCCGGAACGGTCTTCGTGAAGGACGGCGTGAGCGGCGAGGTCTCGATGGCGAGTGCAGCCGACCTCGTGATCGGCACGGAGCCTCTCGTCGTGTCCGCGAGCGACCTGTACCTGCGCTGAGGAGGCGACCGGTGGGAGGACGCGATGCGTGCCGCTGCAGCGACCGCCGGCGCACTCCCGGACGCTCCGTCGCCGCTATCCGTGGCGAATGAAGTGAAGCGCCTCGGCGATGCGCCCGAGCGAACGAGGCTGCCCGAGGACTTCGAGTGTGTCGAAGATCGGCGGTGAGACGGCGCCGCCCGTGATGGCGACACGAACGGGCTGCGCCAGCTTGCCGAGCGGGAGATCGTCGTGCGCCGCGCGCACCGCTTCGAAGGCCTCTTCGATCCCGGCGGCGCTCCACTCGCCGAGCGCGGCGAGCCGGTCGTGCAGCGCCGCGAGGGCCGGCTCGATCTCGCGGCGCAGGTGCTTCTGCGCCGCCTTCTCGTCGTACGCGAGGTTCTCGACGAGAAAGAAGCGCGCCAGCGATGCCATCTCGACGAGCGTGTGGCTACGCTCCCGCAGAAGGTCGACGAGTCGCTCGAGTGCGGCGCTTCGCGCGACGGGATGGCCGGCGGCCGAATCGAGGAAGGGCTCGAGCTCGGCGAAGAGCGTCTCGCGCGGCAGCGTCTTCAGGAAGTGCTGCGAGAGGAAGGCGAGCTTGGCGGTGTCCGCCCGGGCGCTGGCGCGGTGCACCGCGTCGAGGTCGAAGAGCGACGCGATCTCGTCGCGCGTGAAGATCTCCTGGTCACCGTGCGACCATCCGATTCGCACCAGCCAGTTTCGCATCGCGTCGACGGGATGGCCTTCCGCCCGAAACTGCTGGACCGACACAGGGTCGCGCCGCTTGCTCAGCTTCTTGCCATCGCCGCCGACGATCAGCGGGACGTGGGCGAAGAGCGGCGGCGTCGCGTCGAGCGCGCGGTAGATCGCGAGCTGGAGGGGCGTGTTGCTGTGGTGGTCGGCGCCGCGAATCACGTGCGTGATCGCCATGTCGACGTCGTCGACCACCACGGCGAGGTTGTAGAGCGGTCCGCCGTCGCTGCGCCGAATGATCATGTCGCCGATCTCGCGAGCGGCCTGTCCGCTCGGGCCGTAGACGAGGTCGTGCCATGCGAGCTCGGTGTCGAGGTCGAGCCGCAGCCGGACCGTGTGCGGCCCGCGATCCGGACCGTGACCCGCGTCGCGGCAGCGGCCGTCGTAGGTCCACTTGCAACCGGCCGCGATCGAGGCCTGCTTGCGCGTCTCGAGCTCTTCGCGCGTGCAGATACAGCGGTACGCCCGGCCCTTCGCGAGCAGGGCCTCGATCGCCTCGCGGTGACGGGCGGCACGCTCGCTTTGCCGGAGCGGGCCCTCGTCCCAGTCAATCTCGAGCCAGCGCAGGCCGTCGATCACGGCGGCCTCTGACTCGGTGGTCGACCGCTCGCGATCGGTGTCCTCGATGCGGAGAACGAAGCATCCACCGTTGCGCCGGGCGAAGGCCCAGTTGAACAGGGCCGTCCGAGCTCCGCCGATGTGCAGGAAGCCGGTCGGGCTCGGAGCGAAGCGGGTGCGGACGGGCTGCATGGGCCGCGAGTCTATCCGAGCCCAGCCGGTGGGCGCGCGGCTTGTGTCCGGGGCTTGGTTCTGCTATCCGGTCTCCATCCAACTTGGCGGAACGGAAGGGCTTTTTACCCGACCCCGAAGCTGGAGCCGGCCTTGAAGATCCTCCTCGACCGCCTGACGGATTCGCCACGCCGCTACGCCTTCGACGCCGAGCCGGCGTGGTGGGAGGCGGCGCGCTCGACCCTGCCGGAGCTCGCGGGTGCCGACCGCGAGAGCTTCCATTTCACCCTCACCGCGTACCGGATGGGACAGGACGTCTACCTCGAGGGGGAGGTGAGCGGGACGCTCCACCTCGAATGCAGCCGCTGCCTGGCCCGCTATGTTTCGCCCCTTCGCGAATCGCTGCGTCTGGTTCTCGAGCCGGCCGGCGACCGCGTGCCGGCGGAGCCGGAGGCGGCCGCGGCGCTGGCGCGCGATGGCCTTTGCCTCGGCGACGAGATCGAGACGGGGTGGTTCCGGGGCCGAGAGCTCGAGCTCGGTCCGTTTCTACTGGAGGTGGTGACGCTCGCGCTTCCGGTACAGCCGCTGTGCCGGGAGGATTGTCGGGGCCTGTGCCCGCGCTGCGGCGCGGACCGGAACCAGACTGCGTGCGGCCACGAGGAGGCGAAGCCGGCCTCCGCGTTCGCCGCGCTGCGCGCGCTTCGCCGCGATTCGACCGAAGGAGGAAGCTGATGGCCGTTCCCAAGGGCAAGACGTCTCGCGCCAAGCGAGACAAGCGCCGCACCCACGACGCGCTCGCCGCGCCCGCACGGTCGGCGTGCCCGCAGTGCGGTGCGCCGAAGACGCCGCATCGAATCTGCGGGAGCTGCGGCTTCTATCGCGGCCGCACGGTGATCGAGACCGAGGAGGCGTAGAGCGCGTGCTCGCGCTGCTCTTCCCCGGACAGGGATCGCAGGAAGTCGGCATGGGCCGCGACGTCTACGAGGCGTCTGCGGCTGCGCGGTCTGCATACGACGAAGCGGACGCCGCGCTCGGCTTTGCGCTGTCACGGCTCTGCTTCGAGGGGCCGGAAGAGGAGCTTCGCCGCACGGAGCTGCAGCAGCCCGCCATCCTGGCGACGAGCGTTGCCCTGCTGCGGGCGCTGCAGGAGCGGGCTGCGGTCGAGCCGTGCGCAGTCGCGGGCCACAGCCTCGGCGAGTACACCGCGCTCGTTGCGAGTGGGACGCTGCGCTTCACGGACGCGCTCCGCCTGGTTCGCGAGCGCGGCCGTTACATGCAGGAGGCCGTGCCCGAGGGGCGCGGCGCGATGGCCGCGGTGCTCGGCTGTGGTCCCGATGTGGCGGAGCGCGCATGTGAGGACGCCCGGAAGACCTCGGGCCGCGTCGTCGCTCCCGCCAACTACAACGGGCCGACGCAGACGGTGATCGCCGGCGACGTGGTGGCGGTCGAGATGGCCTGCACGCGCGCGCGCCAGCTCGGCGCGCGGCGAACGCTCGCGCTGCCCGTCTCCGCACCCTTCCACTGCGCGCTCATGGGGCCCGCCGCGGACCGGCTGGGCCCGGAGCTCGCACGCGTTCCGTTCGCCGACTCGAAGCTTCCGGTCGTGACGAACGTCGAAGCGACGCCCAACGCCGAAGGCGCTCGCGCCCGGGATCTGCTCGCGGCGCAGGTCACCGCCCCGGTCCGCTTCACCGAGATGGTCGAGACGCTGGCACGGATGGGCGTGACGCAGGTGATCGAGATCGGTCCCGGCCGGGTGCTCAGCGGGCTGGTCGCGCGCATCGCGCCCGACCTCCGGCGTGCGAGCCTCGCGGCGCAGTCCGATCTCGGCTCCGCCGTGGCGGCGCTCGCGGGAGCGGCCGGGTAGGATCCAGCCGGCGGAGGAAAGGACGGTCCGAGAGCGGTGGCCTCGCCGCTCCGGTCGCACATTCGAGGGAGGACGAGACGCATGCAGCTCGAGGAACGAGTCACCAACATCATCGTGAATCATCTCAACATCTCGCAGGAGGAGGTGATCCCCGAGGCATCGTTCGTCGACGACCTCGGCGCCGACTCGCTCGACATCGTCGAGCTGGTGATGGCGATGGAAGAGGAGTTCGACATCGAGATTCCCGACGAGGACGCCGAGAAGATCCAGACGATCGGCGATGCCATCGCGTATCTGAAGGAAAAGCTCGGGGCGTGATCCGATGAGACACGAGCCCAGCGCGCGAAGGCGCGTCGTCGTGACCGGGCTCGGCTGCGTGACGCCGGTGGGAGGCCACGTCGATTCGGCGTGGTCCGCTCTGCTGGCGGGCACGTCGGGCATCGGCCCGATCGAGAGCTTCGACACCACCGACTTCCCGGTCCGCTTCGCCGGCGCCGTGAGCGACCCGGTCGACACGGGTGATCTCTCTGCGAAGGAGATTCGACGTCTCGACCGCTTCTTGCTCTTCGCGCTGGCGGCAGCGCGCGAAGCCCT
>JADLGR010000081.1 GCA_020849175.1 Deltaproteobacteria bacterium | reverse complement strand
TTGTTGCCGCCGAGATAGCCGCGACCCGTGACGTCGACGGCCGCTCCCGCGGCGATCTCGAGCCGGCCCACGTCGAGGCGGAGACCGGCCTCGTTCTGCGCCGTGTGCTGGAGGAGCGCTCCACTCTCGAGGCGCAGCGTCCCGGTGACGCGCAGACCCTCGTCCGCAACCGCGCGTACGCCGGAGCCCAGTGTGAGGTTCAGGAACGTGACGCCGCCGGGCAGCACCGTCGAGTCGAAGGGCGCGGTGAAGCCGAATCCATCGATCACGAGCTCACCATCGGGCTGCGCCGCCGACTGGAAGAAGACGGAGCCGTGACCACCGTCCCCGTAGTAGCCGTCGCCCCCCACCGCGCGCACGTTCGCGCGCGGGAGCGTGAGCGCGTCCGTATAGCGGATCGCGATTCGCCCGCCGCCACCGCCCGTGTGGTTCGCGTTGTTGTCGCTCCCGCCGCTCGCCGCGAGAATCCCGCTCCCGGAGAGCGATCCGGTGCGCACGTTCACGGACCCGCCCGCACCGTTGCCGGACGCGCTCCCGATCGATACCGCCCCGCTCGCGTCGATCCGTCCGTCCACCACCATCGTCTGCGCCACGATGCGAACGCGGCCGCCGCCGTCTCCTCCCGCCCCACCCCATGCGCCACCGCCCGCGCCCGAGTCCAGCGGATCGACGTAGCTCCCGTACGGCGGGTTCGAGACGGCGAGCCCGTTGCCGGAATAGTCGCCGCCGACGCCCGCGTGGCTGCCGCCGGTGGCGCGCTGCGCGCCTGCAGCGAAGCCCACCGTGTGCGCGACTTCTCCGAGTCCCGCCCGGTCTCCGCCGAGGTATCCCCGGCCCACCACGTCGATGCGGCTCGTGGTGTCGATCACGAGGGTGTCGAGGCGAAGGTCGAGGAGACCCTCGTAGGCGGTGGTCGTCTCGATGTGCGTGAGGACCGACGAGCCCGTGAGCGAGAGCGTCTCCTCCACCACGAGTGGATCCGCGAGCTCGAGGTATCCGCCACGCAGAACCCGCACGTCGTCGAACACGTATGTCCCGGCGTAGCGGCGCCCGACCGCCACCTTCGCGGCAAAGGCAATGCCGTTCTCGTTGGGCGTGGCGACCGTGATCGTGGTCGCGTCGTTCGAGACGATCTCGAAGGTCTCGGTCTGCGTGACGTCCGGGTTCAGGCGCAGGCCTACGAGAGCGTTCGGCGTGAACTCGCGCACGAGGCCGTCCACGGTGAGCGAGTTCGATGTCACGACCGTGGCCAGGCCGGGTCCGATCGGGGTGAGCGTGGTCGCGATCGGCATCGTACTGCCGTCGCTGCGCCGGCCGTCCACGAACAGCGTGCCCTGATCTTCACCCGACTGCCGAACGTACACGGTGCCGGCGGCGCCATCGCCGTAGTAGCCGTCGCCACCGGAGGCCGTGATGCCGCGGAGCGTGTCGAAGTCGGCCGTCGGATCGATGTAGTCGATGTAGAGTGCGACGCGGCCACCCCCACCGCCGGTGTGATTCGCGTTGCTCAGGCTTCCGCCGTCTGCGCTGATGCGGCCGGTGCCGGCGAGGCGCGAGGTCTCGATCCAGAGCGATCCGCCAGCGCCCTCGCCGGAGGCCGAGCCATCCGAGATCGCGCCGTCGGCTGCGATGCGGCCGTCGACGCGTACCGACCGGGTCGCCACGATGCGCGCGCGACCGCCGCCCGCACCGCCGGCCCCTCCCCATGCGCCACCACCCGCACCGAGGCGATCTGGCCGTTTCGGGTCGCCATAGAGCGGGTTCGGGAGCGCCCCGCCGTTCCCGCTCCAGTCGCCGCCGATGCCACCGTGGGAGCCGCCCGTGGCGCGCTGCGCACCAGACGTCGCACCCAGCGTCTGGCCATTCTCGCCGAAGCCCGACGCATTGCCGCCGGGGTAACCGCGGCCGGTCAGGTCGATGGCGCTGCCCGCGTCGACGACGAGGTCGGTCACGTTCACGCGCAGGCCCGTCTCACTCGCCGAGGCATGCGTGAGGATCGAGTTTCCGCGCAGTCGCAGCGTCCCCGCCACTGTGATCACGCCCTGTGCGATCACGCGTGCTCCGTTCTGCAGCGTGATCGAATCGAAGACCTGGCCGGGCGGCAGCAGGAGATCGGTGAAAGTCGAGTTCGCACCGTTGCCATTGATCACGAGCTCACCGTTTGCGAGGCCTTCCGCGACCAGGAAGACGGTTCCGTCCGCGCCATCGCCGTAGTATCCGTCGCCACCCCGGGTCGTGATCTTCGTCACGTCATAGGTCGAGAGATCGAGATAGCGAATCGCGATCCGCCCACCGCCTCCGCCGGTGTGGTTCGCGTTGCTCAGCGTACCGCCGTTCGCCGCAATGTGGCCAAGACCGGAGAGCGTACGCGTGGTGAAGTTCACCGAGCCGCCCGAGCCCTCGCCCGAGGCGCTGCCGCTCGAAAGGCCGCCGTCCGCGGTCACGCTGCCGTCGAGCACCAGATGGAGCGCGCTCACGAGCACGCGACCGCCGCCGTCACCTCCCGCGCCACCCCACCCACCGCCGCCCGACCCGAGGTCGACCGGATTCAAGAAGCTCCCGTACACGGGATTCGGAGCCGCAGCGCCGTTGCCGCTGAAGTCTCCGCCGAGGCCGCCGTAGGAGCCGCCAGCACCGGACGACGCACCCGGCGCAAAGCCGACGGTGTGCGCGACTTCGGCGAGACCTGCCTTGTTCCCGCCGAGGTAGCCGAGGCCCGTGACGTCGATTCGGCTCGTGGCGTCGACCGCGAGGGTCCAGACCGAGAGCTGGAGCCCGAACGCCTCGGTTTGCGTGGTCTTCCGGTGCGTCAGCACGGCCCCATTCACGAGCTCCACGTTCCCGAAGGCGTGCTCGCCGACGACCGTCACGGTGGTGCCCGAGATCCGGAGATTCTTGCCGTCGAGACTCGCGCCGGCGATCTGCGTCGGCGATGTGATCGACACCACTTCCGCGCCCGTCGCGAAGGTCGCTGCACCGCCCGGATCGCCCGTAACGGCGCCAGCGCTGGTCGGTGGTGCTTCGACGTTGCCGACTCTGTCGACGCCGACCGTGAAGAACTCGTAGCTCCCGTCGCCGCCACTCCGCGTGGAGTCGAAGACGATGGTTCCGGTGGCGCCGCTCTGCGGCGTGAATTCGCCCGATCCCGCGCCGTCGGAACCCGTGTAGCGGTTGAAGGTGCCCACGCCGTTCCGGCGGAAGTAGAGCAGGACGTGGTCGAGGTCGGCGAGGCCGTCCGTCACCTGGTAGCTGACGATGCTCGTGGCGCCGCTCGCGGGCGCGCTCGCGGCCGTGACGACGGTCGCGGGTGCCGTGATGTCGGCGCCCGTCACGAAGATGGGCACCGGTGCGGAGGCGGCCTCGTTCCCGGACGCGTCCCGTGCGAAGGCCTGGATCGTGACGTTCGGGTCCGCGAGCCCGAGCGGCACACTGAACGTGAAGCTCGCCCCGGCAAGTGCGCGCGGCGGCGCCACCGGCTGCGTAGCGCTGGCGGTGAGCGCACCGCTCGCCTGGTAGCGGATCTCCGAGACGCCGCCGGCGTCAGACGCCGCAACGGTCACCGTGACCTCGTCGCCGGGGTTCACGAGAGCGTCGGGCGCCGGAGCCTGCACACTGACCTCGGGTGGCGTCACGTCCACCACGTCGAGCGTGCGCGAGGCCACCGGCGAGAGCTTCCCGCTCGTGTCCTCCGCTTGCACCGAGACGGTGATCGCGGCGCCGACTGTCGCGCCGGACGGAACGGCGAACGTGAAGGTCTGCTGCGTGTCGAGCGACGCCGGGTTCACGGGCCGCGTCTCGGAGCCGGTCGCGGCGCCGGAGACGGTGAGCGTGATCTTCGCCACGCCCGTCTCATCGGTCCCGCGCGCGACGACACTCACTACGTCACCTCGCTCCACATCTGCGCCCTGCGCCGGAGCGAGCAGCTCGATGGCGGGAGCGAGATCGGCGGAGGTGTCGACGGTCACCGGCACGAGCACCGGCATGAGCCCGCTCGTCGCGACCGTGATGGTGGCCGAGCCAGCGGTGAGTGCGCGGACGAGACCCGTCGGACTCACGACGATCTCGGACGGCGCAGAGCTCGAGAAGGAGAGCGGCGCGGCGAGAACCTTCTGCGAGCCGTCGCTGTAGCTTCCCGTCACCACGAGCTGGCGCGTCGAGCCAATGGCCGGGAACGTGATCGAGGGCGGATCGACGCGAATGGCCTCGAGGGTCACGATGTCGACCGTCACCGCAGTCGTGTCGGTGAAGCCGCCGAACGAAGCCGTCACCGTCGCCGTACCACGCTTTCTGGCCACGAGCTGTGCTCCGCCGACCGAGGCAACGGAGGGATCACTCGACGCATAGCTCGCCTGCGCAGTCGCATCCTCGCTTCCGCCGTCCTGGTAGAAGGCCGTCACGGTGAGCGTCTGTGTCGCGTTTGGCGACACGAGCGTCGCTGCGGCCGGCAGGA
This sequence comes from Deltaproteobacteria bacterium, assembly GCA_020849175.1. Lineage (GTDB taxonomy): Bacteria > Myxococcota_A > UBA9160 > UBA9160 > UBA9160 > MYXO. Next base: position 18,244 of record JADLGR010000081.1, on the reverse strand, counting down.
GCTGGATGCCAGTCAGCACGCGCGGAGCGGGTACGGTGGCCGAGGCCTTCGCACTCGGATGCTGTGACTGGGAGACGTCGAGGACGGTGGCCTCGATCACTTCGCCCGCCTCGGCGTCGATCACGAGGCTGAAGCGACCGTCCGCGCCAGCGTAGACGAAGGCGGACGTGCCATCGGTCGCGTTGGTCACGTTCACCCTGGAGCCGGCCGGTGCGAAGCCCGTGACCGTCACCGTTCCATTCTTCGGCGAACCGAGCGTTCCGAGAACGGGCGGGGGCGGCGCTGGACCGTTCGGGACCGGGAGCACGGTGAACTCGAGGTAGGAGTCGGGATCTGCGGGATCGTTCGACACCCCGACCTGATTCGTCGCGAGGAGGTAGAGCCGGTGGATGCCCTCTCCGATCGCGGCGGTGTCGATCGTGACGACGCCGCCGGGAGCGACCAGCGGGACACCGTCGGGATCGTTCAGGTGGAAGGCGCTCTCGCGAATCCCGGTGGGATCGCTCGCGAGTCCGGTCACTACGATGGGAGCGCCGGACACGAACCGGGCCCCGTCGGAAGCGCCGGCGAAGCTCGTGGTCGGAGGATTCAGGTTTGCGACCAGCGTGAACGAGAACGTGTCCTCCGCGCTCCGTCCGAACGCGTCCATCGCCACCGCCCGCACCACGTGAGGCCCGGCCGAGAGCGGGGTCGTGACGGCGCTGGCCTGGAAGGGCGGCAGCGTCACGGTCGCGAATGGCACCGCCGCGCCGTCCAGAAAGAACGCGACCTCCTTCACCACGGACGCCACCGAGACGGGAGTCACGGACACGGAGATGCCCTGCAGCACGGGCTGCGCCGCGTCTTCGGGCAGCGAGATCGCCGGCGGAGCGAGCGCCGCCTGCATCACGAATGGAATCGTGGCGTCCTGCGAATTTCCGGCCCGGTCGAGGGCCGTCGCACGAAGCTGGTAGGTCCGGCCCGGAGTGAGTCGCACCGTGTCGACCGAGAAGATCGTCGGCCCGGCCTCGGCGCCGAACTTCGTCTTCTGGTCGATGAACTCCTCGGGATCCTCCGGAGCGTCGTCGGGGCGAAGCCGGAGCTCGACGCGCGCGACGCCAGTCCCCTGGTCCGCAGCGTACGCCGAAAGCTGTACGAGCTGGCCCGGAAGGACTTGGAGCGAATCGATCCCGGGCTCGAAGCTCAGGCTGAGCTGGGGCGGTGTCACGTCGTCGTTGGGGTCGGTAGTCCGGAACTGCGACGTCCATTCGTCCGAGAGCGCATCTCCGTCTTCGTCCTTGATGTCCTGCGTGAGCCGCACCTGGTAGAGGCTGTTCCCGCGGAGGCGGTTCGTGATGCCGTCCTCGAGCTGCCAGATGACCACCGTGTCGCCGTTCAGCTCGGCCGTTCGGATCTTGCCGGGGGCGATCTTTCCCGTCCCGTCGAAGACGCGGAAGCTGCCGGTCTCGCCGAGGGTGATCGACCCGAGATTCATCTTCTCGCTGAAGAAGGCCGTCACCGGCGAGTCGATGCCGACGCCGAGCGCGTCGGGATACGGGAGCACACTCACCGTCGGCACGCCGGGGGGTACGCCGCGCGTGCTCGGCATCTTGCCCGTGAGGCAGCCGATTGCGCCGACGAGAACCTGAAGCGTCACGTTCTGCGAGGAGACACCGACGCAGGAAGTGATGTTGCCCGTCACCAATGGTCGTACGCGGAACGTCTCCGTGGCGCGCTGCCCGGGCAGAAGATGCTGGAGCTGCCGAGTGATCGGACCTTCGATCTCTTCGCACAGGGGGATCGCATCCGGCGTGACCGGCGGCTGGCAGGACACGAACTCGGCGTCCGCGCCGATGTCGAGATCGAGACTCGCGTAGAGCGCGGGGGCCTCGCCGTTGTTCGTGATCTCCACCTTCAAGTCGTACGGAATACCCGCCTCCACGCGGTCCGGGTGCGACACCCGCACGCCGAACTCCGGCGGGCCCTTCACCTCGACCGAAGCATCCGCCGAGCCGTTGAAGAGCACTGGCTCCTCGTCCGGAATTCCCGCGCCGCGGAGTCGGCCACCGAAGTTCACCCGGATCGGCTGTGTTCCGATCTCGTCGCCCCGAACGATGAACTCGCGCTCCGCCTGGCCGGGGGCCTCACCGTTGCCGGGGCCGATGTCGTCGAACGTCGCGATGCCGTCGGCGGGGAGCGTGTTCGAGAGGCCACCGTTCGGAAACTCGATGTTCGCTTTCATGTCGGTGAACGTGAACAAACCCGAGATGTTCATCAGCAGGAGGCGAACGCTGAAGAATTCCTTCAGGCTCTTGATGCGCCCTTCGATCACGATCACGCCCGGAAGCCGCGGGGGCTCGAAGCACGTCTCGCAGGCAATGGGCTCGTCGAACACGACGATCTCGACGTTCGGCGGCTTCGGGTTCCCCCCCGACCCGCCCGGATCGTTCGGCAGCGAGATCGACTCTCCGCCGGTCTCCTCCACGACCTTGCTGGCACCGATCGGCACCTCGACCGGAACCTCTTCGCGCCCAATCGCGAGAACGATCTGGAAGATCGAGACGTTGAAGTTCTCGGGATCGTCCAGGGCGATCACTCCGTCGTTCACGAGCTGGATTACACGCTCGGGCGGGAGCGGCTCGGTTCTCACCTTCGCCACGACTACGCTCTCGAGCGAGAGCTGAGTGATGGCGATCTCCTTCGTGATCTCCTCGCCGGAGTCCCCCTTCGCCTTCACCGTGAACTTGTTGACGGAGTTCTTCCGGAGCTGGACTCCGTCGAACCGGAAGCGTCCCTGCGCGTCCGGCGCCTGCGGGCCGCGATTGTCCGGTCCTGTGACGGTCACCTGCGTCTCGGCGAGTGCGGGGTCGATCCCGACGAACCCAACGAGCATTGCCAGAAGGAGGAGCGGCAGGAGCCACCGCGCGCAGGCCGGCCGGGTGATCATGGCGTCTCCACCGGTGGTCCCGAGATCCGAGACGCGAGATCGATCTCGGTCGGTCCGGCGAGACCCAGACGGAACGGCAGCGTCACGGTCGACGTTCCGAGCGCCTCGGCTCCAGGAATGTCGACCACGACCTCCATGCTGCCGTTGTACTCTTCGAACTCTCCTACCGGGAGGATCGCGAGCGGATCCCCGTTGCCATCGAGCGCGCGCACGGCGGAGTACTCGCGGCCGAGGCTCTTCAGCCGGACGTTGAGGACGTTGGGCGGAATCTTCGCCACGACGGGCATGCGGAGCCGGACCGGGCCGTCCTGCGTAGACGCGACGAGCCACCGCTGGTCAGCCTCCACCTCGAGGTCGAACGCGCGCCGCGGCCGGAACTGCGTGAGCGTGCGCGAGCGGAGCATCAGGGATCCGGGCTGGCTCTCCGTCTCACGAAGCGCCTGCTGCGTCGCGTAGAACACGTCTCCGGTCTCGTAGTCCGTGAAGTAGAAGTTCGGTACGAGATCCGAGTCGAATGCCAGCCCGCCCCAGCGTCGCCCGGCAGCGGAGATCAGCGGGATGACCTCGGTGGCGCCGGAACCCAGGTTCTGTCGCACCACGAAGAGATTTGCGTTGTCCGACACGTAGACCCGGCTGTACGCGCCGTCCGACTCCGCGACCAGGTCCGTGGGCCCGGTGAACTCGAACCGAGGATCGTCCGCGAACGGCTGGGCGACCAGTCGATTCCGATCCGCTTCGCTGACGTAGCTTCCGTTCTCTCCAATTCGTCCGATCGGGAGCTGCTTCAGGATCGGCTTTCCCGCCTGAACGGCGCCGGAGCCAGGATCGGTCAGATCGACGTCTGCGATGAACAGCGTCTCCTTCACCCGACCCTCCTCGAACACCTTGCCCGCGGTCATCGCCAGCGGAGACGCCGGGCGCGCATACTGGAGCATCGCGCTGTAGTAGTTCACCTGTCCCACGTACTCGCGCCGGAAGCCCTCCGCCGGGAAGAAGCGGAAGACGCGGCCGCCGAAGCGCGCACTCGAGTTCCCGTTCACCGCGTAGATCCGACCCGCTTCGTCCACCGAGAGGAACTCGGGCGGGAAGCCCGTCTCGTTCATCCGGTCCACGGTCGGCTCGTCGAAGTGGGTCTCCGTGAGCCATCCCGTCTTGGACTGGTCCACGACCACGCCGTTCACCGTGCGACGGCGCCCCTTCTCTCCGACCACGATCCCGCCGTTGCCGAAATCGGGGTGCGGCTCGATCGAGTAGGGCGGGACGTTGCGCGGGTTGTGGGTGTACATGAAGCACGGTGAGAACTGAGAGAACTCGAGCTTGAGCGAGTTGATGAGGTCTTCGTACGCGAGCTTCGCATCGTCGAAGTCGCCCAGACCCTTCATCAGCGCGAGACCCCCCTTCAGCACGGGCTTGTACGGCTCGAGCTTGCCGGAGATCGACTTCGTCTCTCGGGCGTTCGCCCGTGTCTGGATGTCGGTCGGACTGAGCTTCTTCGCCTTGATCTCCTGAAGCTTCGCATCACGGTCGATCTCCAGCGTGCGCAGTCGCTCCGCGTCCTGCGAGGCTCCCCGCTCGTAGCTCTCGCGCTTCGAGCCCACGAAGCCGTCGAATACGTCGTCCGCCACGCCCCGGAGTCGCTCCTGATTGGACGCCATCGTCGCCTGCGCGTTTCGAATCGAGGCACGCTCCCCTTCCATGAGCTGCCTGAGTTCGTTGAAACCGGTCTCGTTGGCGGGAATCGTGCGGGTCACGGTCTGGGGCCGACCGGCCTCGTCGAGGGTGAAGTAGCTCGCCGTGATGTCCGGCTTGCCCGCGATCTGTGCCTCCCGTCGCAGCGTCTCGATGGAGCCGAGCTTCTCGAGCGCACCCTCCCGCGCCGAGATCTCGACGTCGGCCAGCGTGATCTTGTCGGCGGCATCCGACGCATCGACGAGGCGAGACTGGACGGCAGGCGGGATCGTGTCGGTCGGAAGCTTGTTGACTCGCGATTCCGCGAGCCCGACCACGCTCGAGTTGGAATCGAGCCAATCCGTCGCCTTTCCGCCGGACTTTCCGTGCTGCACTGCCGTACCGAGCAAGGAGTCGGCGCGCGCGACGTTTCGCCCGTTCTGCTGCGTGAAGAGCTGCTCCTTGAAGGTCGCTTCCCTTCGGACCGCGGAGATCTCGCTGTTGTACGCCTCGGCGGTGTAGAACGCCTTGCGCTCCTGATCGAAATCGAACTCTGCGAGCACTGCCTGCGAGTTGGCGGCGAAGTTCGACTTCGCGGTCTGCTTCACGACGAGCGCTTCGCCCTCGTCGAGTCGATAGCTCCCCTTGAGGAGGTCGGTGGGACTGGCGAGCGCGATGTCTTCCGCGCCGAGCTGTGTGTCGTACTGGAAGAGCCGCCGGGCCTGATTGAGACCGAAGTGCGCCTTCGTCTGATACTGGATCGTGGCGATGCGGAAGTAGTAGACGCCGGGACTGAGCGCGCCCGCCGGGAGCGAGAAGGCGTACTTCTTCGGGTTCCTCGGAGAAACCGTGAGCTCCGCCTGGCGAACGGGAATTCCGTTTCGTACGTCCGTGTCGAAGGGTGTGGGAAACTGGAACAGCTCGTAGCTGTACCGGGCGAACGTTGCGAGCACCTTCCCGAGTCCGTCTCCGGGTGGGTTGGCTTCGTTCACGCTGGGCTCGAACTCGATGAAGAGCTTCTGCGTCTCTTCGTCGGTAAAGCTTCCTTCGGGAAGTGGCGGCGCCGGTTCGATCGAGCTCGCAGCACCGGCCGTGATGAGGCCCACCACGAGCTTGCGCCAGACTGCATTCATCACGCCGTCGAGAAGGCTGATCGCGAGGGCGCCACCGGCCGTCACGCCCGCGACTCCCGCACCGGCGCCCGCGAGGATCGCCACGCATCCCTGGATCGCGGCGACGGTCAGTGCACCCACCAGATTCGAGACCGTCGCGTTCGCAGCGAAGTTCAAGATCGCGTACTTGCTCATCCGCGAGAACGTCTGCGTTCGGAACGGATTCCCGTTGCTGAAGTAGTCGTTCGGCGGCGGGATGACGACGCCCCCGGAATCCGCGTTCGCGGGAGCGACGACGAGGCCCGCTCCGAAGGCGAGCGCTTCCTCGGCGACGTCGAGAAGAGCGCGTGCCCGGACGTGCGCGAGATCGACGCCGATCCGTTCTCCTCGTGCGGCAAAGTCGTCAGGATTCACTCCCTGAGCGCGGAGCGAGGCGTCGAGCGCGGCGTCCAGTGAGTGGAGGCTCGGCAGGAGAAGACCACTGACGAGCAGGAACGTCTGGAATCGGTTGAAGCTCGTGTCCGGGGTCACGACCGGAGCCCTGGATGCGAGGGACGTTCCTCGGTTCAGCAGGACGAAGGCCATCGCATTGAGCGGGTCCGAAGGGTTCTTCCAGGCATCGTCGGCGAAGCGCTGCAGCGTCGAGACGAGCTCGTTGGTGTCGGGCTCCGTCCCGGTCCACTCGAAGGCGTTGGTGAGGAGGAAGGCGATCTCGCGGACCGTGAAGCGGCCTCCATCGAGGAGCCCTCGGGCGTGTGCGGTCACACCCGCCGGAGTGAGGGACATGAGGCCGGGCCCCGAGAGCTTCGGGTTGAGCTGGTTGCCCGCCTCGTCGTAGACGCCCACCAGGCTCCCGCCCAGCGTCACCAACGTGTCGCGAACCAGGGCCTCGGCCTGCTCCTGTGTGATCGCCTGGTCGCCTCCGGCCACGCCTCGGTCGAGGACGCTCGCGAGATTCGACGCCCGGGGTAGCGATCCACCCGCCTGAAACGGTCGTGCGAGCGCGTCGAGGCTCACCGGATCCGGGAAGGCAACGTCTGCGTTCGGGTCGAACGAGAGATCGAGCGTTCGGACCTTGTAGTTTCCGACCGCGACGACGACCTGCTGCGCGCCGGCGGGGACCCCCTCGAGGCGGAACTTTCCCTCCGCGTCCGTCACGGCCTCGATGCCGGTGCCGTTGACGACGACACGCGCGTTGGCGATCGGCTGCTGGGTGAAGCTGTCGATGAGCTCGCCCGAGAAGACGCTGGCTCCCGCCTCCACGGAGAAGGCCACCACGGATGCGGCTTCGAAGCCGCTCCCGGAGACGCGAACCGTGCGCAGGCCAGTGCTCGCGGAGGGCTCGGCGTGAATCTTCGCCTTCGCCTGCGTCGGTGACAGGACCTCGAGCGACTCGACGGTGATCCCCTCACCGAAGCTCGCGACCGCCTGGTTCGGAGCGAACTGGGTATTGAGGCCCGTGATCGTGACCTCGATCGAGCGCCCCTGGCGAATCGACACTGGCGAGAGCGCGGTAATGGCGACGAAGGGCTGCGGCTCGGGCGGGCCACTCGGATCGCCCACGACGTTGCCGCTGATCCGTGCGGTCGGCTGGAACGTGGGGCCCGGCACCGGATCGACCACGAGGTCGATGGTACGACTCGGCGGCGACTTCTCGTTCACCACGATCGAAATCGTCGCGGTGGTCGTCGCGCTGCCATCGGTCGCTGCCACCAGGACTTCGTGGACTCCCGCCTGCTCGAAGGACGGCCGGAAGAAGAGCCTGCCTTGCATCGCATCGAAGAGGCCGTTCTCGAGAGCCAGCCCTGGCGTGGTGAGCACGACGAGATCACCATCCGCATCGGTAGCGCTCACCGGGATCGCGATCTCCTGTCCCTCGTCGACCGTCTGCTCGCGCGGCGCCGTGATCACGGGAGCGTGATTGTCCTTGATCACTCGCACGGTGATCGTCTCGACGTCGATCTCGTCTCCCATGCGCGCCTGCACGGCGATGGCATACTCGCCGACCGCCGAGACCGGCGGCGTGAAGACGAGCTTCTGCGGGCTCGCCGTCGTGCCGTCGGGGAGTGGAGAAGCCGAGAAGACGGCCGCCGCCTGGTTGGACTGGAGCGGAAGCTCGAGGGTGGATCCCGCCGCAACCTCGAACGCTCCCTTCGGCGACAGGATGTCGACCGACCCGTCGTAGACGTCGAGGGCATAGGTCTGGACGTCGAATCCACCGTCGGGATCCGAAGCCCGCACGACGATTTCCTTGACGCCCGTGTCGCCGGCGGAGGGCGTCCACGTGACGAGCCCCGACGTTCCGTCGATCGCCATGCCTGCGGGCGCAGGCGCGCCGAACGAGTACACGAGCGTCTTGCCTTCCGGGTCGAACGCTTTCACGTCGTAGCGATAAGGGGCACGCGCCTTCGCCGTTCGGCCGGGCGCGGACGTGATCGTCGGCGGATCGTTGAAGTCGGCGACGTCGACGACGAACGCCTGTGATGCGAACGCGCCGCGCGCATCCGTCGCGCGCACCTCGACAGCGTTCGGTCCGATCTGTTCGGTTTCCGGCGTCCAGGCGACGAAGCCTTCCGGACTGGTCGCCATCCGGAGCGGACCGGCCACCAGGGAGAAGGTGACCGCGTCACCGTCCGGGTCCGTCGCTGCGAGCTGTGTGTACCAGTAGTGGAATTCGCGCGCGCTGGTGAGCGGCTGCGACGTGAACGAGGGCGGCCGGTTGCCCGAGCTCCTTCCCCGCGGCGTGACATCGCATGCCGGCGAAGGCTCGGCCGCAGCGCCCGAGGCGGCGACGCTGGCCACGGTGTAACGGTACGTCGCACCGAGCGTGAGGCCGAAGTCGACGAGCACGTTCCCGGCGACCTCTCCCGCGAGGACAGGGGCACCCGTGCCCTGCGCGCGGAAGACGCGGTAGAGCGTCGCGCCCTGCACGGGCGTCCAAGTCACGTCGACCTTGTCGTTCTTCCCACGGCAGGTGAGGCTTGCCACCGGTGGCGGAGGCGGCGCTCCACCCCGCGGAGCCGGCGTGCAGCTGACGGGATTCGAGTCGGCAGACGCGAGGCCCTGCGCATTTCGTGCGACGACGACGTAGCGGTAGGCGGTTCCGTTGACGAGACCTGCGTCCGCGAACGCGAGGCCGGCGACGTCTCCGACCTCCGTCTCGGGGCCTCCGCTCTGACTGCGGAAGACGCGATAGTGGGAGGCCCCCGCGGACGCCGTCCACGCGAGGTCGATCTTGCCGTCTTTCGCACGGCACGTGGCCTCGAACGAGACGGGCAGACAGCTCGTCGCCGGCAGCGCGAGAGCGCAAGTCAGCGCGATTCGAAGTCCGTGTCGTCGCAGCATCCGCTCTCTCGACTTCCGTGTTCGGCTTCCGTGTTCGGCTTCGCGTCCTGCTACGCCCGCCTGCCGCGCCGCCGCGCCCCGCCGAGCGCCCCAAGACCAGCCGCGAGAAGCAGCGCCGTCCCGGGCTCCGGCACGATGGAGGCCGCTCCGGAATAGGTGATCGCATGGTCGGACGCGTCGTCGCGCTGCACGAGCCGGAATGCGCCGAGGCTCTCGCCGTCTTCCGAGAGCAAGATCTCGAAGCGCGCGATCTGGCCCGGCGCGATCGGCCCGAGAAGGAGTGCGAGCGCCATCGCGACGTCGTCGGGCGCGGCAGCGGACGTGGCGTTGGTGCCGTCGAGAGCGCCGGCCTGAGCGTTGGCGTAGATGTCGCCAAACGTGAAGCCCGGCTCGTCGGCCTCGTAGCTCTGGCCGGCGCCGGGCGTGCCCACGACCTCCACGTACTCATTGAAGAACGTGTTGATCGGCTCGTCGATCTCGGCGTCGACGAAAGAAACCAGCAACAGGCTCGCCAGCGCCGAGCCGCTCGTGTTCATGAAGTCGTAACGGAGGAGAAGATCCGTCGTGTCGGCAGAGAGCGCTGCGCTGAACGAGAGCGAGAGTCCGGCGGGTACGATTCCGAAGTAGAGGTCCGTCGGCGACGCAGCGCCCGCGGGCTGCACGAAGCCGTCGATCTCCTCCACGCCCGAGCCGGGACCGAGCGGGATCTCCGGATGGTCGGGACGGTAAAAGCTTCCGAGCGGGCTGAAGGGGAGCGCCTGGAAGGCGACGGCGTCGGACGCTGCGAGCCAGAGCGGGAGCAGGAGGGCGAGGAGCCAGAAGCAGCGCAGCACGAGAGCACCTCCGGGCGCGGAGCACCCCGAATCGGCGTGTGCGCAGACGTTCCACGCGCGCGCCGGGGTCGACGGTTCCCGCTGTGGGAGTGGCGCGCCGAGCCCTTCGGTGTCAGAAGTTGCCGGGGAACGCCCGGTTCGTGGCGTCAATGGGCCAATTGCGGCGCACTGACTCCGGCCGGCGGAGCTACTCAACGAGGTCGACCCCATTGGCGTCGTGCGCTTTCGCGCCGAGCCCCCGTGCGGGTCGGACGAAGACGTGGTTCGATGGGCGACACGAAGGAGGGGGACGGATGGCTGCCTTCATGGGGAACTTCGAGGCCCAAACGTACGCCGCGCTGCGGATCATCGCGGGGCTGCTCTTCCTGGCGCACGGAATCCAGAAGCTCGTCGGCTGGCCGATCGGTGTTCCGGAGGGGATGATGCCCGACGCCCTCCGATGGACTGCGGGCTCGATCGAGATGCTGGGTGGCCTCGCCATCGCCGTCGGCTTCCGGACGCGCTGGGCCGCGTTCGTCTGTTCCGGCATGATGGCCGCTGCCTACTGGATGGCCCACGGGCTTGCGCACTGGGCCCCGATCGTGAACCAGGGCGAGCTCGCGGTGCTCTACTGCTTCACGTTCCTCTACATCGCGGCGAAGGGCCCGGGCATCTGGAGCGTCGACGGCGGGGGCCGGTAGCGCTCCCCCCGGCACGAGTAGACGACGCAGCGCTCCGCTCGGCGAACGGAGACGATCAGAGCGGGAAGACGAACTCCCGGCCGTCCTGCTGGAAGCGATACTCCATCACGTTGGGCCAGAGCGGCGTCACGAGCTTCGACTCCCACGTGCGCAGGCGCGCCTCCAGATCCTCCACGACCGCGGGCTGCGCGCCCGAGACGTCGGTCGTTTCGGAGGGATCCTGGGTGAGATCGAACAGCACCTGCGCTCCGGTGCGCGTGTCGCTGATGAGCTTCCACGATCCAGTCCGGATCCCGCGGTGCTCTCCTGCACGCCAGAAGAGCGCGCCGTGCGGTGAGCCCGGCCGCTCTCCCGTGAGATGCGGGAACAGGTCGACGCCGTCGTAGCTGCGGTCTGCGGGGAGCGTCGCTCCCGCCGCGGCGACGATCGTCGCGAACAAGTCGAGCGTCGAGACGGGCTCGCGGTAGGTCGTGTTCACCGGAACGCGCCCGGGCCAGCGCATGACGAGCGGCACGTTGATGCCGCCTTCGAAGTTCGTGAGCTTCCCGCCTCGCAGCGGCTCGTTGCTCGCGACTCCGGTGTACGTCGCTGCCCCGTTGTCGCTGGTGAAGATGACGAGGGTTCGATCGGCGACGCCGGTCTCGTCGAGGGTGGCGAGGATCTTGCCGATGGCATCGTCGAGGGCGGCGATCATCGCGAGATAGACCCTGCGATCGGGGTTCGGCTCGCTGGCGAAGCGCTCGACGTACGCACGAGGAGCCTGCAGTGGAGCGTGCGGGGCGTTGAAGGGGACGTACGCGAAGAAGGGGCGCTCACGGTTCGCGACGATCCAGGCCGATGCCTCTTCCGCGATGCGGTCGGTCAGATAGCCGGTCTCGTCGATGACTTCGCCGTTCCTGCGGATGGCGCAGTGCCCGCTCCTTCCCGTCCACCACTGCCACCGGTCGGCGAAGTAGTCTCCCCGGACTCCGACGTAGTCCGGATCGTTCGGGTCGGCATACAGGCTGAAGGCGTCGTAGAACCCGTACTGGTGGTCGAATCCATGCTGCTGAGGAGTCGCCGCATCGCTCCATCCGAGATGCCACTTCCCGAAGATTCCCGTGGCATAGCCAGCTCTTCGAAGCAGCTCCGCCAGCGTGATCTCGCCCGGCGGGAGACCCTGGCGGTCGATGTCGCGACGCAGCGGAACGCGCGGCGGGTCGACGGCGAACCAGCCATGTGTCGAGAAGAAGTTCTTCGCGACCCATGCCTCGAGGCGATTTCGCGGGTAGCGGTCGTGAGTGAGTAGCTCGACGCCGAAGCGCTGCTGGTAGCGACCCGTGAGGAGCGCAGCACGCGAGGGCGAGCACACCGGCGACGTGACGTAGCCGGCGCTGAATGTGACGCCCTCCCGGGCGATCCGCTCGAGGCTCGGCGTCTGCACCGACGCTGGTGCATAGAGCGACACGTCGTGCTTGCCGAGATCGTCGGCCACGATGAGGACCACGTTCGGGGGGGCCGAGCGCGCGGGCGCGGGCTCGTCGAGGAACGTCTGCTTCGCGCGGGCGGCGCCAGGATCGACCGAGATCGCGAAGCGCTCGTCGCCGAGGGGCCAGAGGGCGAAGCCTGCCAGAGCCGCCAGCGCCGCCAGGGCGGCGAGAAGGACCGGATGTCGCATGGGAGCATCATGGTGCCAGACACCCGGCGCCTGTGGAATGGTGGTCTCAGGCCCTCGGTAGCTTGGTCAGGAAGCTCGCCACCGCCGCGTTGAAGGCGTCGGCCTGCTCGATGTTCACGATATGGCCAGCGCCGGGAATCACGACGTGCGTGGAGTTCGGAAGCTTCGCGGCCATTACTTCGGCCGCACGCAGATAGGCCTCGTCCTCGGCCCCGACGACGACGAGCGCAGGCGCCACGATGTTCGGCAGGTCGTCGATCACGCTCGGTGCGGGCCCCGCCGCGCGGCGGCCAAAGCGTGCGAGGCCGGCGGGACTCTGCGCCGCGATGGCACGCGCAGCCGCCTGCGCCGCGGGCAGATCCGGGCGCCGGCCGATCGACGTCACCGCCGCGCGGTCACGCACCATCGCGTCCATGCCCTGCTGCTCGAGACGCTTCGCGATGCGCTCGACCTGCTCCATCCAGCGCGCTGCGGCGTCCGGATTCTTGAATCCCGGCCCGCTGTCGATCAGCAGCAGGCCGAGCACGCGATCGCGGTGTGCGAGGGCGAAGTGCAGCGAGAGGAGGCCGCCGAACGAGAGGCCGCCCACCACCGCGCGCTGCTGCGGCGCCGCCCAGTCGAGCACCTCGCGCAGGTCTTCGACCAGCACCGGCATCTCGTACGCCGCGTCGCTCTCCGGCACGTCGGAGCGCCCGTGCCCGCGGTAGTCCCACAGGACGACGCGCGCGCCGGCGCGGACCAGCGGCTCGACCTGCGGCCGGAAGTTCTCGTGCGTCGTGCAGTAGCCGCACGACAGGACGAGCGGAACCCCGTCTCCGTGCGCCTCGACCCACAGCCGCACACCGTCCCGAGTCAGCAGCTCCGCCATCTCATCCCTTCTTCTTGCCGGAGGAGGCGATTCTCCGCCGCAGCGCGTCCGACATCTCGTCGAGCTGCGCCTGCATCTGTCCCTTCACCGTGAACTCGGGCACCAGCGTCTTGGTCTTACCGTCGAGACACAGCCGAACACGCGTTCCCTGTCCGCGCTCCTCGAAGCTCACGATCCCCTCGAGCTCGCGCCAGATGCGCCCGTCGCAGACCTTCTCGAAGGTGATGCTGCCGTCGGTCTCGAAGCAGAAGTGAAAAGTCGCCTCTCCCTCGCGCCCGAGCGCCTGGTAGCGAGTTCGCGTCGTACGACGGCTCCCACGCGACGCGACGATCTCGGTTTCCTGATCGGGAAAGAGGGCGATCAGCGCCTCGTCGCACGCGACGGACGCGACCACCTCCGACCGCGGGCGCTTCACGTCGAACTGCTTCTCGAGGTGCACGAGGGTTCCTCCGTCTCGGCCTAGTGGACGTCGACCACGACCGGCGGCACGAGAATCGGGCTCCCGGACGGAAGGTCGGCGAGGACGGCCGCGAGCCGGCGTAGCGGTTCGGGCAGAGGCAGCGCCGGCGCGACGCCGGCGAGCTCGCCGCCGACCTCGCTGCCGACCTCGCTGCCGAAGGCGACCTTGCGGATCTGCTCGATCAGCGGCTCGGGCGGCGGATACGGCAGGAGTGCGACGTCTGCGTCGCGCGTGAGACCGGCTTGCTCCTTCACGCGATCGACCGCGACGTGAAGGCCTCCGAGCACGTTGACGAGCTTCCGCTCGTTCGCCTGCGCGCCGGTCCACACGCGGCCCTGTCCGACCTCGTCGACGTACGCCGGCTCGAGCGATCGGCCCGTCGACACGCGCTCGACGAAGAGGTCATAGATGCTGCGGACCTCGCTCTCGAGCCGTGCCCGTGTGTCGGGCGTCATCGTCTCGGTGCTGAGCAGCAGATCGGCATGCGCGCCTCGCGTGATCGCAGCGTGTCCGATGCCGAGCTTGTCGAGCAGTCCGCCGATCACCGGACGGATCACGAAGACGCCGATCGAGCCGGTGAGCGTCCCCGGCTGCGCGACGACGGTATCGGCGGCAGCGGCCACGTAGTAGCCGCCCGACGCTGCGAGATCCGACATCGAGACCACGAGTGGCTTCTTCTTCTTCGCGTCGACGACGGCCTGGTAGACGATGTCCGATGCGAGCGCCGAGCCACCGGGACTGTCGATCCGGAAGACGATGGCCTTGATGTCGTCGTCCTCGGATGCCTTGCGAAGCGCTCGCGAGACCGTCGTCGATGCGAGAACGGGCTCCCCCGCGCGCGACGCCTTCGCGTCGCCGTGCACGACCGATCCCGTTCCGTACACGAGCGCAAAGGTCGCGACCGGCTCGAAGCCGACGCTGCGCGCATCGACCGCCGCGTAGTCCTCGTCCTCGACGATCGGCGGATTTCCTTGCTTCGCGAGCAGTGCATCGAGATGGCCGACGCCATCGACGAGCTTTGCTGCGAGCATCTCGGTGGGCGTCACGGGCGCCTCGTCGATGATCGCCCGCAGGTCGCTCGGGCTGAGCTTTCGCCGGTCGGCCACGGCGGCGATCATCTGCGTCTCGTACGAGTCCATGAGCGAGTTCACCATCTCGGCGTTCGCCTCGGACATCTGGCGGCCCGCGAGGCTCTCGGCCGCACTCTTGTACTTGCCGACCTTCTCGACCTCGAGCGAGACGCCGAGCTTCTCCCACAGGCCGCCCAGAAAGAGGTAGTCGGCCGCGAGACCGACGAGTGGTGCGCGCGTTCCGGGAGCGAGCCAGACCTGATCTGCAGCGCTCGCGACGTAGTACTCGCGGTTCGCACCGAACCGCTCGCACTCGACGTAGGCGTACGTTCGCTTGCCCCGGTCGTGGAGCGCGAGGATCGCGTCGCGAAGGTCCTGCGCCTTCGCCCAGCCGATGTCGAGGCCGCGGATGCGGAGCACGACGGTCGAGATCCTCGCGTCGCGTCCGGCCTTTCGCAGCTCGGAGAGCACCGTGACGAGCGGCACTCGATGTTGCCCGAGGACGCGCGCCAGCAGCGGCGCCTCGGGCGCCTCGACGTACTCGCCTTCGAGATCGAAGACGAGCGCGCTTCCCGGCTCGATCTTCGGCCCCCGCACCGCCGCCGGAAAACCGATTCCCGACAGCCGGAGAACGAGTCCCCCGACGACGATCACGAGCAACACCACGACCAGGATGCGGATCGCGCGCATGACGCCCTCCACCGTGCCGTCGCGATGCCCGCACCGGCGCGTGCAGCGGGTAGGCTACCATGCAGGCGAATGGCGAAGGAGGTCTACATCGCGGGCGTCGGGCTCACGAAGGTGGACCTGACCGGGCACATCTTCGGCAGCGCCTTCGATCTGTTCGCCGAGGCCTACCGCCGCGCCCTCGAAGATTCGCAGGTCCGCTCGTTCGATGCCCTCCAGGTGGGCATCATGGACAGCGAAGAGTTCGAGAACCGGGCCAACATCGCGACCAAGGTGGCGGACCACCTGCGCCTGACGGGCATTCCGGCCATCCGCAGCGAGACCGCGTCGTCGACCGGCGCGGCTGCCCTCCACGAGGCGACCTACAAGATCGCCTCCGGTGAGTTCGAGAGCGTGCTCGTGCTCTGCGGCGAGCGCATGAAGACGGTCACCACCGAGGTGGCGACCCACATCATGTCGAAGACCGTCGACCCGGTGGAGCGCAGCTTTGGCTTCACCATGCCGGCACTGATCGCGCTCGTGACGCAGGCCTGGTTCAGAGATCGAAAGCTCAAGGGCCGCGCCATCTCCGAGGTGCTGGCGCGCCTCATGGTCCGGGCGCATGCACTTGGCGCCGACAACCCGCTCGCCGCCTTTCAGGGCAAGCCCGAACCCCTCGACGCCTACTTCGACCCGAAGCAGAACCTCCCGGTCGCGACACCGCTGATGCGAAAGGACTGCTCACCGATCTGCGACGGCGCCGCGGCCGTGATCCTCACCTCGAGGCCGCAGGCGGTGAAGATCGCCGGCCTCGGCTCCGCGACCGACACCTCGTCGATCCTCGACCGCGCCGAGCTCTCGCACCTCGCCGCGACGCGCCGCGCGGCGCAGCTCGCCTACTGGCGCGCCGGCATTCGTGACCCGCGCGCGCTCGAGGGGCTCGTGATCGAGGCGCACGACGCCTTCAACAGCCTGCTGCCGATCGACCTCGCCGACCTCGGGCTCGTCGACGCCGACGACTCGATCGAGGCGCTGGTCGGAAAGACTCGCGGCGACCCCGCCGATCCACTCGACCACCCGGTGACCGGCGTTCGCGGGCGTATGCCGACGAACCTCTCGGGCGGCCTCAAGGCGCGCGGGCATCCGGTGGGCGGAACCGGCCTGTTCCAGATCGCCGAGTGCTACCTGCAGATCGCCGGACGCTTTCCCAACCCGAAGGCACAGGTGAAAGGTGCTCGCATCGGTCTCGCGCACTCGATCGGCGGCCCCGGCAACAACGTCTACGTGACGCTCCTCGAGGCGAGCGACGGGCGGCGACTCCGCCAGCCCGTGCCGCGGCCGCGGCTCACGTTCGAGGCCAGCGATCATCGGCGCGAGACGAGCCTGCCGAGCCTTCACGGCGCTCGCGGTGTCGTCGAGGCGGCGACCAGCATCTACGTGACGGCAGAAGGCAACGTGGGCCCGGTGCACGTCGCGCTGCTCCGCATCGATGGGCGGCGCGTCTTCGCACGCCTCGAGCATCCGCTGCGCGAGGGAGAGCGCATCGAGGAGCTGCTCGCCGGCGAGACCGTACAGCTCCTGGTGAAGGGAGAAGGCGACCACTACTTCGAGCTGCAGCAGCGCGGCCGCGGCTTCACGCTCGCACGCATCGTGCAGGCGATCCGCCGCCGCGTCGGACGCGGCCCGAACGAGACGCCACCAACAGGCGACACGATCTGAACAGGAGGGGCCATGCAGCCGAGATCGATCCTTCCGCTCGATGCGATCTGGCTTTCCGATCCACAGTTCTGGCTACGCCCGCTCGAAGATCGCGAGGGTGCCTTCGAGACGCTGCGACGCGAGCGGCCGGTCTCGTTCCACGCGGAGTTCGAAACCGACCTGTTCCCGCGTGGACCCGGCTACTGGGCGCTCACGAAGCACGCGGACGTTCTTCTCGTGAGTCGCCAGCCGGAGCTGTTCTGCTCGGGCCGCGGATCGAACATCGAGGATCTGCCCGAAGCCTTCCTCGAGTTCTTCGGCTCGATGATCAACATGGACGATCCGCGACACGCGCGACTGCGCCGAATCGTCTCGCGCGGCTTCACGCCGCGGATGATCGAGCGCACCGAGGATCGAGTGCAGCGCGTCGCAGCAGCCATCGTCGACCGGGTCTGCGAGCTGGGACGCTGCGACTTCGTGACCGAGATCGCCGCGGCGCTGCCGCTCGAGATCATCTGCGACATGATGGGCATCCCGAAGACCGAGGAGAAGTTCGTCTTCGACCGCACCAACGCGATCCTCGGCGTGGGCGATCCCGAGTACACGAGCGATCCAGCGCAGATCATCCCCGAGCTGCTGCGCGCCGGTTCGGAGCTCTCGCAGCTCGTGCAGGACCTCGGACACTACCGGCTGAAGAACCCGACCGACGATCTCACGTCTGCGCTGGTGAACGCCGAGATCGACGGTGAACGCCTCACGGACGCCGAACTCGGGTCGTTCTTCGTGCTCCTCGTGGTCGCCGGCAACGAGACGACGCGAAACGCGATCAGTCATGGCCTGCTCGCGCTCTGCGAGCATCCCGATCAGCGTGCGATCTGGCAGGCCGACTTCGACGCCGTCGCCCCGACGGCCGTCGACGAGATCGTTCGCTGGGCGACGCCCGTCATCCACTTTCGCCGGACCGCGACGCAGGACACCGAGATCCGCGGCCAGCGAATCCGCGCGGGGGAGAAGGTCGTCCTCTGGTACGCCTCGGCCAACCGTGACGAGGACGTCTTCGCCGATCCTCACCGTTTCGACGTTCGCCGCTCGCCAAACCCGCACGTGGGCTTCGGTGGCCCGGGGCCCCACTTTTGCCTCGGCGCCCACCTCGCACGACGCGAGATCACGGTGATGTTCCGGGAGCTGCTGCAGCGCCTTCCCGACATTCGCGTGGCCGGTGAGCCCGATCGTCTCGCGTCGCACTTCATCCACGGCATCA
>JADLGR010000080.1 GCA_020849175.1 Deltaproteobacteria bacterium | reverse complement strand
CCCGCGCCGCTCGTCCTCCATGGCGACGACGATCGCTGGATCGAGGCACGGAGCGCCGTCGTGCGCGGAGCGAGCGGTGACTCGGCCGGGCGTTACGTCGTTCTCCATGATCGCACCGACCAGCGCCGCTACGAGCGGTTCGTTCATCAGAGCCAGAAGCTCGAAACCGTCGGCGGGATGGTGGCCGGAATCGTGCACGAGGTGAACAACCCGCTCTCCTACGTTCGCTCGAACCTTCGTGGCCTTCTCGATCTCGCAGTCGTCGTCGAGAAGCGACTCGACGTCTTCGACCCCGGTGACCGCGAGACGCTCGCCGAGATGCGCGACATCGTCGACGAGAGCCTCGATGGAGTCGAGCGAATCGGTCGCATCGTGGGCGGCCTTCGGCGTTTCTCGCGGACCGACGCCGATGAGGAGCTGCCGGTCGACTTGAACGCCGTCGCCCGGCAGGCGATCCGTCTCGCCGAGCTCGGCGCTTCGCGCGACGTCGTCGTGACGACACGATTCGCGGGGACTCTTCCATCCGTGAAGGGCTCGGCCGATCGTCTCGGGCAAGTCGTCCTCAATCTGCTCCTCAATGCGCGACACGCGATCGAGGCGCGGCCGTTCGGGCGCATTACCGTCGAGACGCTCGCGCATCACGGCGGCGTCGAGCTACACGTGAGCGACAACGGACCGGGCATTCCCGAGCAGATCCAGGACCGGGTCTTCGATCCGTTCTTCACGACGAAGGGCCCCGACGAGGGGACGGGCCTCGGCCTCTCGATCGCGTTCGACATCGTTCGGGATCACGGCGGATCGCTCGAGATCGCATCGCGCCCCGGCGAAGGGGCTCGCTTCATCGTCCGCCTGCCATCGGCCTGACGCGATGGCGCGAGACCTCGCGCGACCGCGCGATGCGGTTACACTCCACGGCCTTCACTCCATTCGAATCGCTGCAGGGGGAGGCCGGTGGCCCATCAGTTCGTCTTCACGCTGCGAGACCTTCGCCGCGTGGTTCCGCCTGATCGCGTCATCCTCGATGGCATCACGCTCGCGTTCCTTCCGGGCGCGAAGATCGGCGTCATCGGCGCGAACGGCGCGGGAAAGAGCACGCTGCTGCGCATCATGGCCGGTGTCGACAAGGACTATCTCGGCGAGGCGCACCCCGCCGAAGGCCTCCGGATCGGATACCTGCCCCAGGAGCCGCAGCTCGACGACGCGAAGGACGTCCTCGGCAACGTGGAGGAGGGAGTTGCCGAAGCCCGAGGCCTCCTGCGCCGCTTCGAGGAGATCAGCGCGAAGTTCGCAGAGCCTCTCGAAGACGACGAGATGAACGCGCTGCTCGAGGAGCAGGGCAGGCTGCAAGACCAGATCGATGCGACCGGCGCGTGGGAGCTCGACCGAACGCTCGAGATCGCGATGGACGCGCTGCGGCTTCCACCCGGTGACGCGGACGTGTCGAAGCTCTCGGGCGGCGAGCGACGTCGCGTCGCACTGTGTCGCCTGCTCCTCTCGAAGCCCGACGTCCTGCTGCTCGATGAGCCGACCAACCACCTCGATGCGGAGAGCGTCGCGTGGCTCGAGCACTTCCTGCACGAGTATCCCGGAACCGTCGTGGCCATCACGCACGACCGCTACTTCCTCGACAACGTCGCGGGCTGGATCCTCGAGCTCGACCGCGGCCGCGGCATTCCGTGGCAGGGCAACTACTCGTCGTGGCTCGAGCAGAAGCAGATTCGGCTCTCGCAGGAGGAGAAGCAGGCATCGGCGCGCCAGCGAACGCTCGCGCGCGAGCTCGAGTGGGTGCGTCTCTCGCCGCGCGCGCGGCAGGCGAAGAGCAAGGCGCGCGTCAAGGCCTACGAGGAGCTCGTCGCGCAGGAGCAGCAGCGGCTGCCGGAGACGGTCGAGATCACGATCCCGCCCGGCCCGCGCCTTGGCGACGTCGTGATCGAGGCACGGAAGATCCGCAAGGCCTACGGCGACCGGCTGCTGATCGACGACCTCGACTTCTCGCTCCCTCCCGGCGGAATCATCGGTGTGATCGGCGCCAACGGCGCCGGCAAGACGACGCTGTTTCGCATGATCGTCGGCGAGGAGAAGCCCGACGCCGGAACCTTGCGCCTCGGAGAGACCGTTCGGCTCGCGTGCGTCGATCAGTCGCGCGGCCTCGACGCGAAGAAGACGGTCTGGGAAGAGGTGAGCGGCGGCGAGCAGGTGATGAAGGTGGGGCGTCGCGAGATGCAGTCGCGAGCGTATCTCGCGTCGTTCGGCTTCAAGGGCCCGGAGCAGCAGAAGCTCGTCGGATCCCTCTCGGGCGGCGAGCGAAACCGGCTGCACCTCGCGAAGCTGCTGAAGAGTGGCGGCAACGTTCTGCTGCTCGACGAGCCGACGAACGATCTCGACGTCGACACGCTGCGCGCGCTCGAGGATGCGATCGTCGGCTTCTCGGGCTGCGTGGTCGTGATCTCGCACGACCGATGGTTCCTCGACCGCATCGCGACCCACATGCTGGCCTTCGAAGGCGACAGCCACGTCGAGTGGTTCGAGGGCAACTACCAGGAGTACGAGGCGGATCGGCACCGGCGGCTGGGTGCGGATGCGGACCAGCCGCACCGGCTTCGGTTCAGGAAGCTGGAGGGGTAGGCGAAGCCGGCGGCGCTGGCCGGAGCACGAGCCGGTAGACTCCGCGCCGCCGCATCGGAGCCCGAGCGAGCCACGCGGCTCCGGAGCCCCATGACCGACGTCGATCTCATCCGACTCAACTTCGATCCGAATACCCTGCTGCTGATGAACGTGATCCTCGGGCTGGTGATGTTCGGCGTCTCGCTCGAGATCGGCCCCGGTGACTTCCGCCAGGCGCTGCGGACGCCGCGCGGTCTCGTGATCGGGCTGGTCGCGCACCACGTGGTCTTCCCGGCCTTCACGTACGTGCTCGTGCTGCTGCTCCAGCCACGTCCGAGCATCGCGCTCGGGATGATCCTCGTTTCGTCGTGTCCGGCCGGGAACATCTCGAATTTCCTCACCCATCTCGCGCGCGGCAACACGGCGCTCTCGGTCTCGGTGAGCACGCTCTCGACGCTGACGGCGATCGTGATGACACCGCTCAACATCGCGTTCTGGGGCGGGCTCTATGCGCCGGCCGCGGCGATCCTGCGCTCGGTGAACGTCGATCCCGCCGAGATGCTTCTCCACGTGACGCTCTTGCTCGGCCTTCCTCTCGCCGCCGGGATGGTCGTGACGCGGCAGTGGCCCGGCTTCACGCGGCGTGCGCGCGGGCCGATGAAGCTGTTCTCGATCGTCGTCTTCCTCCTCTTCGTGGCGGGTGCGCTGGCGGCCAACTGGGAGTACTTCGTCCGGTACATCGGACTCGTCGTGGGCGTCGTCCTGGTCCACAACGCGTCGGCGCTCGCGACCGGCTACGGCCTCGCCGCCGCGGCGGCCCTTGCCGAGCGCGACCGGCGCGCGGTCTCGATCGAGTGCGGGATCCAGAACTCGGGGCTCGGCCTGATCCTCATCTTCGACTTCTTCGGCGGGCTCGGCGGAATGGCCGTCGTGGCCGCCTTCTGGGGGATCTGGCACATCGTGGCCGGGCTCACGGTCGCGACGATCTGGTCGCGACGCCCTCCGCCGGTTGCCGCCCTCGGGCGCTGAGGCCAGGGCGCTGGCTCCCCTGCGGCGGCCGCGCGATCGTTCGAGGGTTGGACCCGCTCCGGAGGTGCGATGCCCGAGATCCCGATCCTACCCACGTGGATCCTTCTCGCAGGGGCGAGCGTCCTGCTCGCGCTGCTCGTCACGGTCCTGCTGCTCGCGGCCGGAAGGCGCCGCGCAGGAGCCGAGCTGATGGCCGTCTCCGCGCGGCTCGAGGCGATCGAGAAGTCGGACGAGCGCAGCGAGCGCGCGATCCGCGAGGATCTCGCACGCAGCGGAGAAGCGGTCCGCGGCGAGATCGCGCGCAACCGCAGCGAGCTCGCGACGTCGTTCTCCGACTTCGGAGAAGGCGTCGGAAAGCGCATGGGCGAGATCGCGACACTGCAGGGCGACCGGCTCGAGAGCTTCGCCCGGCGGCTCGATGGCCTCACGCAGAGCACCGAGCAGCGGCTCGACCTGCTGCGGACGGCCATCGACCAGAAGCTCCAGCAGCTCGCGGAAGAGAACGCCGCGAAGCTCGAACAGATGCGCGTCACGGTCGACGAGAAGCTCCAGGGGACGCTCGAGAAGCGCCTCGGCGAATCGTTTCAGCAGGTCTCGGAGCGACTCGCCGCGGTGCACGCCGGTCTTGGCGAGATGCGAACGCTCGCCGCAGGCGTCGGCGACCTCAAGAAGGTGCTGAGCAACGTGAAGCAGCGCGGCGGCTGGGGAGAGGTGCAGCTCGCCGTATTGCTCGAACAGACGCTCGCGCCGTCGCAGTACGAGTCCAATGTCGCGACGCGGCCGGGATCGGGCGAGCGCGTCGAGTTCGCGATCAAGCTCCCGGGGCGCGACGCGGACGCCGAGCGTCCCGTCTGGCTTCCGATCGACGCGAAGTTCCCGCTCGAGGATTACCAACGCCTCGTCGAGGCGCTCGAGCACGGCGACCGCGAAGCCGCGGATCTCGCGGGACGCGAGCTCGAGAAGCGCGTCGTGCAGTGCGCAAAGGACATCCAGACGCGCTACGTCGAGCCGCCGCACACGACCGACTTCGCGATCCTATTCCTTCCCGTCGAAGGCCTGTACGCCGAGGTGCTGCGCCGGCCCGGAATCGTCGACGCGCTCCAGCGCGAGCAGCGCATCGTGATCGCGGGACCGACGACGCTCGTCGCGATGCTGAACAGCCTGCAGATGGGCTTCCGCACGCTCGCGATCGAGAAACGCTCGAGCGAGGTCTGGAAGCTGCTCTCCGCCGTAAAGGGCGAGTTCGAGAAGTTCGGCACCATCCTCGACGGCGTTCAGAAGAAGCTGCAGGAGGCCTCGAACAAGATGGACGAGGCTTCGCGAAAGACGCGCACCATCACCCGCAGGCTGCGCGACGTCGAGGATCTGCCGCCCGGGGAGGCGAGTCGACTGCTCGCGGGGGGAGGAGACGATCCCCCCGACGGAGTAGAGGAGGCGTGAGCCTCGCGTGCCCGGGCTCTACGCGTCGATGCGGCCTGCGAGGGCGGCGGCGTAGATCTCGCGCAGCTCGCCGGGACCGACCGGGACCGGGTTGCCGGCGGCGGTCGGATCGGCGGCGGCCAGCCCGGCGAAGCGATCGAGGTCGCCCTCTCGCAAGCCGAGATCGCGCGCCGTGTGCGGGATGCCGATCTGCTCGCGCAGCGCCAGCACCCAGTCGAGAACTCCGCCGAAGCCCGGCTTTGCGAGGCCGAGGTAACGCCCGACACGCGCCATCTTCTCGTCGATCGCTTCACGGTTGAACGCGAGCACGTAGGGCATGAACACGCCGTTGGCGAGACCGTGGTGCGTGCCGAGGACGGCGCCGAGCGGATGCGAGAGCGCGTGGATCGCGCCGAGACCCTTCTGGAACGCCGCCGCACCCATGTGCGCCGCGCAAAGCGTGTAGGCGCGCGCCGAGAGGTTCCGGCCGTCGGCGACCGCGGCGGGCAGCCACTCCCTGCCGAGGCGCATTCCTTCGACGGCGATTCCGTCGGCGATCGGATGGTGCCCCGGAGCGCAGTAGGCCTCGAGATTGTGCGCGAGCGCGTCCATTCCGGTGGCGGCCGTGACCTGCGGCGGCAGTCCGACCAGCAGCTCCGGGTCCGCGAGCACGATGCCCGGAAGCATCTTCGGATGAAAGATGATCTTCTTGACGTGCGACTGCTCGTCGGTGATGACCGCCGCGCGTCCGACCTCGGAGCCGGTTCCGGCCGTCGTCGGAACTGCAACGATCGGCGCGATGCCGTTGGTCGCAGCGCGCGTCCACCAGTCGCCAACGTCCTCGAAGTCCCAGATCGGACGCGTCTGCGGGATCATGAACGCGATCGCCTTGGCGCAGTCGAGCGCGCTGCCGCCGCCGAACGCGATGACGCCGTCGTGGCCTCCCGCACGAAACGCCGCGACGCCGGCCTCGACGTTCGCGAGCACCGGGTTCGCGCGCACTTCCGAGAAGAGTGCAGTCGGGATCCCGGCCCTCTCGTTCGCGGCCAGCGCGTCCTTCACCATCGGCAGCGCGGCGAGACCGGGATCGGTGACGAGGAGCGGCCGTCGCGTGCCGAGGGCCTTGCAGGCGTCGGCGAGCTCGCGGACGCGACCCGAGCCGAAGCGGATCGCGGTGGGATAGCTCCAGTTGCCGCGGAGCGTCTCGGGATCGGGCTGCACGTTCTACTCCTCTGCGCGCGTTCGGCTCGCGGTCAGGTCTTCGTTCGCAAATGGAACGACTTCGGCCGCGTGAGCTGATCGAAGCCGAGACGCGAGAGCGTGCAGCCGCGCCCCGAGTCCTTGACGCCGGTCCACGCGAGCGCAGGATCGAGGTAGTCGCAGCGGTTCATGAAGACGGTTCCGGTTTCGAGACGGTCGCCGATCGCACGCGCAGCCGCTTCGTCGCTCGTCCAGACCGCGGCCGTGAGGCCGTACACGCTGTCGTTCATCAGCCGGATGGCTTCTTCGTCGTTCGAGACGCGCTGGATTCCGATCACGGGACCGAAGCTCTCCTCGGTCATGACGCGCATCGTGTGATCGACTCCGACGAGCACGGAGGGGCCGAGGTACGGGGATCCGGGCCGGTCATTCGCAAACGAGCACGGGTCGACGAGCAGCCTCGCTCCCGACCGAACGGCGTCGGCCACCTGTCCGCGGACGAACTCGGCGGCAGCGGCTCGCACCATCGGTCCGAGCGTCGTCTCGGGATCGAGGGGATCGCCGAGGCGGTACGCTCGCGCGAGCGCGACGTAGCCGTCGACGAAGCGATCATACATGGATTCGTGTACGTAGATCCGCTCGATCCCGCAGCACGACTGACCCGAGTTGAAGAACGCGCCGTCGACGAGGTTCTCGACCGCATGGGCGAGATCGGCGTCCGCCCGGACATAGGCGGGATCCTTGCCACCGAGCTCGAGACCGGTTCCGATGAAGCGCTGCGAGGCGGCGCGCTGGACGGCGTGCCCCGCGTCGACCGACCCCGTGAAGGCCACGAAATCGACGGCCGGGCTCCCGATCACGCGCTCGGTATCGGCGTGCGAGAGGTGGAGGACCTGAAAGAGCCCTGCCGGCAGCCCCGCCTCGCGGAAGGCCTCGGCGAAACGCTCGGCGCACAGGGGCGTCTGCGCGGAGTGCTTGAGAACGACGGCGTTGCCAGCAAGGAGCGCCGGAACGACGGCGTTGACGGCGGTCAGGTACGGGTAGTTCCACGGCGCGATCACGAACACGGCGCCCACCGGATCCCGGCGGATGAAGCGCGCGAAGCCTTCCTTCGGTTCGAGCGGCAGGTCGGCGAGGGACTCCTCCGCGATGCTCGCCATGTGCCGCGCGCGTTCGACCATGCGGTCGACCTCGAGCGGCGCGTAGCGGATGGGCCGGCCCATCTGCCACGTCAGCTCCTCACCGATCGCGTCACGCCGCTCCAGAAACGTCCCGCAGAAGCGCTCGACGAGCGCCACGCGCTCGGCGACCGGCGCCTGCCGCCAGCCGGGCTGCGCGCGACGCGCAGCGGCCAGCGCCTGGTCGATCTCGCGCTCCGCCGCGAGCGTTCGGGTCGCGAGCACTCGACCGTCGACCGGGCTCGTGACGTCGAGGCGGCCGCTCACGTGATCTCGAAGTAGCGCGCGAGCTCCCAGTCGCTCACGTGCTTTCGGAACTCGCGCTCCT
>JADLGR010000079.1 GCA_020849175.1 Deltaproteobacteria bacterium | reverse complement strand
TGTTCTCGACCCCCGCGCGACCCGATGAAGCCACGATGATCGAACGCGCGCTGCGCTCGGGCGTTTTCGGCGTCGTCGCCGAGTCGGACGGCTTCGTCCTCGCACGGCGCGGCTTCACTCCCGCGTCGAACGCGGGCGTCCTGCAGCATCTCTAGCGGCTGGGAGGGTCCAGCGGCCGGAGAGCGTGCGCAGGGTCACCGGCCGAGGCCGGATCGCGGGACGTCCTCGCCGGCTAGAAGTCGAGCCGGCGCAAGAGGACGCGCGGCACGCGGCGCAGCACCGCCGCCACGAGAGCCCAGACGCGCGGTACGCGGGCCAGAGGCGCGCGCCGGTCGATCGCGCGGAGGACCCCGCGCGCGACGCGCTCGGGGTCGGCGGCGAAGGGAGGCTCGGGAAGTCCGGCGGTCATTGCCGTTCGCACGAAGCCCGGCTCGACGACGACCGTTCGAAGGCCCTGCGCGCGAAAGCGATGATCGATGCCCTCGGCGTAGTACGAGAGGCCCGCCTTCGAGGCTCCGTACAGAACGATGCGCCGCCGCGGCCGAACGGCTGCCACCGACGACAGCACGCACAGCGTCCCGCCGCCGCCCTCGAGAAGCGCCGGGCGCACCGACTCGCAGAAGTGAATCGTGTTCGTGAAGTTCGTGCGGAGAACGCAGTCGCGAAGCGCGAAGTCGTCTTCGAGCTCCTCCTGCGTACCGAACGCTCCCGCGGCGACGATCGCCACGTCGATCTTTCCGAGAAACGCTCGCGCGCTCCCGATCGCGGCCGCGAACGTCTCCGGAGCGTCGAGATCGCACACCCCGGAGGCGATGCGCGCCGCCGGCGCCGTCACGCACAGATCCGCCACGCTCCGTGCACAGTCGCCGGAAGAGCGTCCCAGCAGGAAGACGTCGTCGGCGCGTTGCGCGAGCTCGCGCGCGATCGCGCGGCCGATGCCGCGTGTTCCGCCGAGGAGAAGAACCCTCACGCGGGATCTCCGAACAGGCGCACCGAGAGCGCGCTTCGGATCCTTGCCGCTGGGTCCCACTGGCGGCGGACGGCGAGAAACGAATCGACGCGCTCGTCCATCGCGCGGTACTCCTGCGCCGTCGTGAGCGCGTCCTTCGCCAGATAGATCCTCCCGCCGGCCTGCGCCGTGATTCGATTCATCCGGCGCACGGCCCGCTCGGTCGCAGGCCAGCGCAGCGGAAGGTCGAGCGCAATGCTGATCCCCGGACGCGGGACCGAGAGCGTGCCGCGCCCCTGCGCGCCGCAGTCCTTCACGACCGCGAGCGGGCTCCAGACACCCTCGGCGCGCAGCGCTCCGAGCAGCTCCGTCACCGCCTCGCGTGCCGCTTCGAATGGAATCACGCACTGGTACTGCGTGAAGCCCGACCGGCCGTAGAGGAGGTTCCAGTCGAGAAGCGCGTCGAGCGGATGAAAGAAAGGGCTCGGATCGGAGACGGCCGCCCGGCGCGGGACGGCGCTCGCGAGCCAGTACGCGACGTCGAACGCGCGGACCACCGGACGAGACACGCAGAGGCTCGGACACGAGAACGGTACGCGCGCCGTGACGCGCGATCGGCGCGGCACAGCGCCGACTTCGTGCGGCTGTGCCCAGCGCCCGGCCATCAGGACGCCGCGGCCGAGCGCCGCGCCCGTCGCCGACGCGTCCATCCAGCACATCGTGTACGGCCACTCGCGGCCGGCCTGTGCCAGAGCCTCGATCATCTCCGCGAGGTGGGCAACGCGCCGCGACTCGGAGAAGATCCACGCAGACGCGATGCGCTCGAGCCGCAGCGCCACCTCGAGCACGTGCCCCGTTAGACCCATGCCGCCGAGCGTCGCGCGGAAGAGCGCCGGCTCGTTCGTCTCCGAGATCTCGAGCACGTCGCCGCAGGCCGTTCGGATCCGCAGCGACTCGACGTGCGCTCCGAAGGAGCCGGCAGCGTGGTGGTTCTTCCCGTGCACGTCGGAAGCGACCATTCCACCGAGGGTCACGAAGCGCGTTCCCGGCAGGACGGGAGGAGACCAGCCCTGGCGCCACAGCACGCTGCACAGCCGCTCGAGCGTGACGCCCGCCTCTGCGCGCAGCCGGCCCGTCTGCGGGCAGAAGTCGAGGATGCGGTCGGCGAGCCGCGTCACCAGCACCGGGCCACCGGATGGCGCTGGCACCGCTGCGTCGCCGTAGGAGCGTCCGAGGCCTCGCGACAGGCTCGCGTCGCACGAGGCGCGCTCGAGATCGTCCGAGAGCCGCACCTGTCCTCGCGCCACCGGGTACCGGCCCCAGCCCGCGAGCCCTGTCGTGTGCGACCGCGGCAGCGACTGCGAGGAACCCATGCGCGACTCCTCTACGCCTTCGCGCTGCCGCGCCGCCCGGGCTCGTCAGGCCACCCGCGTCGTCACCTCGCCCGGCGCCGCGGCGCAGGCTAATCCGGCCCTCACCGCCCTGCAAAGCCGGCGCTCGGCGCCTCGGGCGCCCGCAGTCCCGCATCGCCGGCGCTGCCGCTTGCATCCGCGCCGCACCGGCAGGATCATCACCCGCTATGCCCAGGCGTCTCTTCCGGCGCGGCGCGATCACGGGCAGCCTGCTCCTCGTGGGCGGGGGCTTCTTCTGGCTCGTGTACCAGGGCCTCACCTGGGACCTGCGCGCACAAGATCGCGCGACGCGCGAAGAGTACCGGGCGCTTCCGGTCGTGCGTGGTGATTTGCGTGAGACCGTCGTGGCAACCGGAGCGCTCGAGCCGTACGCGCGCATCACGGTGCAGTCCGAGATTCCTGGCATCGTCTCGTCGGTTCATACCGACGATGGTGCTCGTGTCACGGCCGGACAGCCGCTCGTCGAGCTCGATCACGATCGCCTCGATCAGCTCGTCGCGGAGCTCCGCGCCGCACTCGACCTGAAGCGCGCACTCGCCCGGCAGGATGTCGTCGCCAGAGCCCAGGCCGATCTCGACCAGGTGCGCCGCGATCACGACCGTACGATGCAGCTCTTCGCGCAGGGCGTGGCGTCGGAGAGCACCGTCGACGACCTCGGACATCGGCTCGCCCTCGCGCAGATCGCGGTTCGCGATGCACGCGCGGAGGCCGACGCGCGAAAGGCAGGCGTCGAGCAGGCCGAGGCTGCACTGCGTCGCGCAGAGCGCGATCTCGAGAAGTCGGTGATTCGAGCGCCGGTCGATGGCGTCGTCCTCGACCGGCGTGTCGACGTCGGAACGGCAGTCGCCGACATCCAGAACGGCGGCACGGTGATCGCCGTGATCGCAGACGATCGTCGAATTCACCTGCGCGCAGAGGTCGACGAGAACGACGTCGCGCACGTGCGCGAGGGGCAGCCTGCGGAAGTGCGCATCGATGCCTTCCCCGGCGAGACCTTCGCGGGACGCGTGCGCCGTGTGGCCTCCTCGGGGACCACGCAGGCCAACGTGGCGAACTTCCAGGTCGAGATCGAGCTCGATCCCGATCCGCGAGTCCGTGTCGGAATGTCGGCCGACGCACGGATCGCCCTCAAGGAGCACCGCGCAGCGCTGCTGGTCCCCAACACCGCGATCCTGCGAACGCCGGACGGCCCCCGCGTCCGCGTGTCCGAGAACGGCAGCGACCGTGACTTCCGACTCGTCGCGATCCAGGAGATCTACAGCGACGGCTTCCAGACGGTCGTGAGCGATGGGCTCTCCGAGGGCGAGACGCTCCTCGTCCGCGCCGACACGATTCCGTGACCACACGCAATGGCGCGGGACGTTCCTCTCCTCGAGCTGCAGGGCGTGACGAAGGTGCATCGCCTCGGCGACACCGAGATCGAGGTGCTGCACCCTGTCGATCTGCGCGTCGACGAGAACGAGTTCGTCGCGATCATGGGCCCGTCGGGCTCGGGCAAGACCACCTGCCTCGAGATCCTCGGTGCGATTTCACGGCCCACGACCGGGAGCTACCGCTTCGAGGGTGACGCCGTCGAAGGACTCTCGGACGACGCCCTCGCCGACCTGCGCGCGCAGCGAATGGGCTTCGTATTCCAGACCTTCAATCTCATGCCCAGGATGTCGGCGCTCCGAAACGCCGCGCTCCCGCTGCTGTATGCCGGGATGCCGCGCGAGGAGCGAGAGGAGCGCGCCGCGCAGATGCTGCGCCGCGTCGGGCTCGGCAACCGGCTCGACCGCCGTCCAGCCCAGCTCTCGGGCGGTGAGCGGCAGCGTGTCGCGATCGCCCGTGCGCTCGTGAATCGCCCGCGCGTGATCTTCGCCGACGAGCCCACTGGAAACCTCGACGAGGCCAACGGACGCGAGGTGCTGGCGATGTTCCACGACCTGCACGCCGAAGGAAGGACGCTCGTCGTCGTGACGCACAGCGAGGAGGTCGCGGGGCAGGCGCAGCGTGTCGTTCGCATCCGCGACGGCCGTGTGGCCG
>JADLGR010000078.1 GCA_020849175.1 Deltaproteobacteria bacterium | reverse complement strand
GAACGTGTATGATGTCCGAAGCCTTCGTCTCGCGTGTGGCTGCGCGCACTGCGTGAACGAGTGGACGGGCGAAGGCATGCTCGATCCGTCTTCGGTCCCCGAGGACGTGCGTCCGGTCTCGATTCGCCGCGTCGGCCGTTACGCGATCCAGATCGAATGGAGCGACGGACACGCGACCGGAATCTATCCCTTCTCGCGGCTTCGCCGGCTCGGTGGCGGCGCGTAGCGAGCGCGGGCTCGGGACGCCGCGCATCCGCAGGCTCCGGTGGCATCGAAGTCGCTGCGGACCGCGCGACAGCCGGAGCCGGGCACAGGGAGTGGACGTTCGACCGCTCGTGTTCGATTCGGGCGAACGGTACTCCCTGCGGCGCGGTAGAATGAGGGCGGCGTCGGCTACGCCGACGGCTCCGGAGGCCTCATGCCGAATCGACCCAGCGTCCAGCTCCGCCTGATCCAGCTCCTCGCGGTGATCGCCGCGGTGGCCGTCGCGGGGGTCGTCGTGATCGTCCCGTACCGCCTCTACCAGCGCGACATTCGTCACGCCGAGGTGAGCGCCCACCGGGTGGCGAGCGTGGTCCACGTGGCGCTCGGCCAGGCCCTCCACGACGGCAAGGACGTCGCCGATCTCGTGAATCGGCTGCAGGGAATCGCCGACCTCGAAATCCGCCTGCACAAGCTGGCTCCCGACGAGACCCATCCGGCGGCGACGAGTGGCCGCGGGTCGAGCGAGCTCGACGGAACGGATCTCGACTTCACGGCGCCGCCGATTCTCGCCCGCGACGGAAGCACCTGGCTCGCGACCATGCACTTCGACCTCTCACCCATGAAGCGCGAGTCGGTGCGTCTCATCATCGACCTCATGATCGCGGTGCTGCTGGGGTCGCTCGTGTTCTCATGCGCGGTCTTCTTCCTGATCCGGCGCCTGATGATCGAGCCGCTGCGCGAGGTGACCCGGCGCGTCGAGCGCTTCGCCGACGGCCAGCCGATCGGCGAGCGCTCCGAGTACGACACCGAAGAGCTCGAAGCGCTCGCCGACGCGCTCGAGCGCGCGCGGACGGCTCACCCCGGGACGGCCTGACGGTCGCGGGCCGCGCGCGCCCGGGCTACGGAAGGTCGCCGCGGCGGAAGCGCAGGTAGCCGGCCGCCGCGCACACGACGCCGACCAGCGCCGGGTAGGCCATGGCGTAGGCGAGGAAGCCGTCGCGGCCGAAGGCGTCGAGGATCACGAACGCGGCAGGTCCCAGCAGCACGAGCTGCGGGTCGAAGAGCAGGAGCGCTGCGCTGCGGAAGGCCTGGAGCGGGTTCGCGAGCGCGATCGCGATGACCAGCTCCGGCGCCGCATGCCCTTTGATGAGCACGCCGAGGAGCACGAGATCGAGCACGAGGATCAGCGCCAGCCAGACGAGGAACGCGGCGCCCTGCGCGACGTCGACCGAGCGCGCGGCCGCGGAGATGCCCATCGCGATGCCGAGAAAGCACAGCGCGAGCGCCGCGAGCAGCGCTGCGTAGATCGCGAACATGTCCCACGGCACGGAGATGTCGCGCAGCGTGGCCCAGCCCGCCGCCGCGGCCATCGCGAGGAGCACAGGGAGATAGATCACGAGGAAGCGGCCGATGAGCTTTCCCCAGAACCACGCGGAGAGCGAGATCGGTAGCGCGAGCAGGTACTCGAAGACGCCGGCCTCGCGGTCGCCCGCGACCGACCGGACCGTGGTGATGAGGACGAAGACCGGCAGGATCGCCATGCAGAGCTGGATGTACGTCACGAGCAGTCGCGAGAGCCCCATGAAGCCGAGGATTCGCGACTCCGTGAGCCCGAACGCGAAGAGCAGCGCGACGATCGCGCCGAACAGGCCTGCGTAGACGGTGAACCAGCGCGCGCGCAGCGACTCGCCCACGTCGAGGCGCGCGACGAGCCACAGCTCGCGCAGACGCCCCAGACGAATGGGGGCCGGTGCGCCCGCACCGGCCAGGAGCGCAGCGTCAGGGCTGCGTGCGAGAACCGGGTCGCTCACGCTCGCGGATCCTCCTGCGGAATGCGTCGAAGTCGAGGCTGCCGTTCTCCGGCGCGGCAATCGCCCCGAAGCCGTACGCCATCGGCGTACGCTGGCCTGGGCGATAGAACGCGCTGCGCGCGTCGAGCCACTCCTGCCGGTCCTCGTCCATCACCCAGAGCTCGGTCGCACCGGCGCCCTGGCCGGGCTGCTGATCGAGCCACTCGATGGCGCAGCCTGGGTCGTCGAAGCGATGGACACGGCCGCCCGACCGGACTTGCATCGCGAAGCGTTTGTCGCTGATCACCATCGCGCAGTGCGCACATGCATCGCGGCCAAAGGCGATCGCAGCCGGTCCGTGTCCGGGGTCGCCGCAGCCGAGAACGAGCGACGCGATCACGAGTGCGAGCAGCGCGCGCATCCTCATTGCGCGCCTCTGCCCGGCTCCGCGAGCTCGAGTGCGCGGACGGCGCCCGAGTAGCGCGCCATCGCGCCCAGGAAGCGGAGCCGATCGGGACCTGCAATCGTGCCCTCGAAGACTCTCGCGTCGTTCGACGAGGTGAGGCCCCACGCGAGCAGCGCCTTCGAGACCGCCTCGACGGGACGCAGCAGCTCGACCCGACAGCGCAGCACGATTCCGAGGCCTGCGCCGCCGTCGACCCGATCGTCGACCACGACCCGTCCGTGGTCGAGCTCGACCACCCGCGTCACGAGCGACGCGACCTCGTCGATCCGATGGCTCGAGATCAGCATCGTCGCCTCGTCCCTTCGTCGGGCGAGGAGATCGAAGAAGTTGCGACGAGCCTGCGGGTCGAGGTTCGCCGCGGGCTCGTCGAGGATCAGGAGGTCGCACGCCCGTCCGAGCGCGACGGCGATGAGGAGCTTCTGCTTCTGCCCGCCCGAGAGCTTTGCGAACGGCCGGCGCCACAGCTCGCGCGCATCGAGGCCGAGCGCGCACGAGACGGCCTCCATCCGCGTCGGATCGCTGCCGCAAACCTCCGCGGAGAACTGCAGCAGTGCGCCAACGGGCATGCGCAGCGGCGGCGGGAGCTGCGGAACGAATCCGACCCTGTGCAGGACCTCACGGCGATGTGCCCGCGGAGCAACGCCGCCGACCTCGACCGTGCCCTCGTGGGCGTACTCGCCGAGCAGGCAGCGGATGAGCGTCGTCTTGCCTGCGCCGTTCGCGCCGACGAGCGCGATGCGCTCGCCGGCCTCGACACGCAGGTCGAGGCCATCGAGCACGCGCTGGCTCTTGAAGACCTTCGTGAGGCCGCTCGCGCGGATCATCTCTCGTCCCATCGCTCCGTGCTCCTAGAGCAGCCGCTTCACGCCCTTCAGCTCGTAGCGCAGCGCACCCGTCGGGCACACGTCGACGCACAGGCCGCAGCGCGTGCAGTCCGGCCCGACGTCCAGCTTCGCATCCTCCGCGCGTCCCTTGATCGTCAGCTCGAGCACGTGCGGAACCTCGCACACCTTGCGGCACTCGCCCTCGTGCGCACACGGCTCGAGGTCGTAGGTGATGCGCACGGGAGCCTTCGCGCCAAGGAAGGCGTAGCTGAGGCCGATCGGGCACACGTACTTGCACCAGGCACGCCGCGCGTACAGGACCTCGAAGGCGAGCAGCAGCACGACCCAGGCGAGCGCGAGGCTGGGCCCGTAGACGAGCGCACGGCTCAGCATGCCGATCGGATTGAGCGTCAGGAACAGCGTGTAGCCCGTCGTGAACGTCAGCAGCGCGAACAGCAGCCAGAGCACGCTGCGCGTCGCCCGGTGGAGTGGGTGATCGCGAACGATTCCGCGGGCCGCGAGACGCAGGTGGAGCATCTCGGCCCACTCGGCGACGAGGTGATACGGGCAAGCCCACGAGCAAAATGCGCGTCCGCCGACGAGGCCCCAGAAGAGCGCGATCGTGACGGCGCCGATCGCGAGGTTCACCGGGACGTGCTTCTCGGAGAGCACGACGAGCAGGCTCGAGTAGGGGTCTGCGAGATGGAACCCGAACAGGCGTGACGCCGTGAGCGAGCCTTCGAGAAGCTGGATGTCGATCCAGAACGAGAGCGTGAAGAGAAGGTTGAGCGTGATCAGAACGATCCAGCGGCGGTTACGCCACACGTGATTCTCGTGCGCCTCGTGAATGTCCTCGAGGAGCTCCCCGCCCTTCACGCCCTTTCCGCGCTTGGCTGCGTGGATCGCCGCGGCCGCCTCCGTCACCTTCTCCGGGCGGCGCGGCGCACGGCCGAGCGCGAGGGCGAGCTGATCGAGCAGACGGCTCACGTCTCGTCCTCCTCGTCATCGTCTTTACCCGGCGCCGGCTCGCCACTGTCGTCGTGGCGGCGGCGGCCGCGCCGGCGTCCGCGGCCCTCGCCGTGCTCAGCGCGCGCATCGACGACGATCGCGACCGGCTCGGCCGGACAGATCATCTCGCACACGCCGCAGCCGACGCAGCCGTGCCGCACGCGCGGCGTCATGCGGCGCTGGCCGCTGCCGTCGTCGAGCGGAACGAGCCGGATCGCCTCGTCGCCGATGGGGCACTCGATCACGCACAGATCGCAGATCGGACGATCGTACGGATGGTCGCGTACCGGCAGCGGGGTCCAGCGGTCGATCTCTTCGTAGCGAAGCTTGCCGCGGAAGCGGTCGCCGCGCGCACGGCCGTGGAAGCTCTCGCCCTTGCGCGCGAGGCAGGCGTCGGGGTTCGCGAGTCGAGCGATCCCTGCTTCCACCTCCTCTTTCGTGTGGACCGCGTGCGAGAGCGCGCCGGTCGGACACGCGAGGATGCAGGAGAGGGCATCGCACGAGAAGTCGCACGCCTGCTTCCGGGGCTCGATGTACGGAACACCGAGACCGAAGCCATCGGTCGCGTCGGCGAGCACGATCGCTTCGACTGGACAGACCTGCACGCACTGCCCGCACTTGATGCAGGCGCCGAGAAACGCGCCCTCCTCGAGCGCACCCGGCGGCCGCAGTCGCTCGCGCCAGCGCCGAACGACCGGGATCCACGCCAGCGGCTGCATGAGGAGCAGGCCGACGGCAGCGACGCCGCCGCGAAGCATCTGCCTTCGCTGCTCCTGCTCGCGAGAGAGTCGCGGCCGCTTCGGCTTCTTCGCCGGCGGCGCGGCGCTCGCGCCCGGCGTCTCGCTCACGTCGGCCCCCGCGTCTCGCGGACCTCGGCGCGTCGATCGAATCGCGGCGCGGCGTCCCGCAGGATCAGCGTCGGGTTCGAGAACGGCGCGAGGCGGTCGAGGAAATCGATCACCTCGAGCAGCGGTGAAGCGCGGAAGAGCGACGCCTCGGGAACTGCCATCCAGATCCGATCCGCGTAAGCGCGCAGCTCGTACGGCGTGTCGCCGGTGCCGTCGGCATCGCGGTCGAATCCCTCGTAGTCGTCCCAGTAATTGTGCGCCCAGGTGTTGCGCAGCGCGGAGCCCCCGCCACGGACGGCGACCTGCACGAAGTTGCCTCGGAAATCGTTCTCCTCGAAGACGTTTCCGTGCCAGTCGCTGTGGAGAGTCACGCCGACGCCGTTGTAGGCGATCTCGTTGCGAAGGAAGCGGTTGGTCGTGTCGGGTTCGTACGGCGAGACGTCGAGGTAGACGCCCTGCGCGCAGTAGACGATCCAGTTGTCCTCGGCGACGACGCCGCTCGTCTCCTTGAGTCCGATCCCGATTCCCGTCGCACCCTGCGATCCGAGGATGCGGGTGCGCCGAATCTCGACGCCGTCGCTGTACATGAGGAAGATGCCCGCCATGTTGTCGCGGTACTCGTCGTCCTCGATCACGTTCTTGCGCGCGTACATCGTGTGGAGCGCGTAGCGGGCGCGGGCGACGCGGTTTCCCCGGAACACGTTCCCTTCCGAGTACCAGACCACGAGGTCACGGACGTCGGAGATGTCGTTGCCGGCGATCTCGTTGCGAAAGCTGTACCAGAGCCGGATCGCGTCACCGCGCACGCCCATGTCGAGATGCTTCGAGTGAATGCGGTTGCGGAGCACCCGATTCTCGTTCGACTGGGCGAGATCGACGCCGAACAGGCAGTCCTCGATGAGGTTGTCTTCTACGACGTTGCGCGACCCCACGATCTTCACCCCCGCATCGACCGCGTCGTGATTCGCTCCCGAGCCGGTGAGGTGAAGGCCGCGAAGCACGACGCCGCTCGCGTCGATCTGCACGACGGTGCCGCGTCCTCCCCCATCGATGGTGACACGTCCCGCCCCATCGATCCGCATCGGGCGGCGAATGACGACGGGCCCCGCGTACGTGCCGGGCGGCGGCGCGAGCACCCCGCCGTCCGGCGTCGCATCGACGAGCGTCTGGAACGATTGGAGCGCTCCCGCACGCTCGGCGCTGGAACCGGCCTGGGCTGGGCCGAGCAGTACGGATGCTGGGAGCAGCAGCGCGCCCGCGAGCGCTCGCGCCGCGGCGCGCAGCGCGCGCGGGCGCGCCCTCATGCGCGCGCTTCCTCGTGACTCGACCGTGCCGCCGCCTCGAGCTGTTTGCGGCGCATCAGCACGGCGAGCACGAGGCACAGCGACGACGCGATCGAGAGCGCCATCCCGTAGTGCGGGTAGGCGTAGGTGCTGAACTGCGCGACCTTGCCCTCACCCAGAACCGTCGGCATGAACGGCTTGACCGTGAAGGCCGCCCACTCGTGAAGGTTGTGCCCAAACCAGAACAGCCAGGCCGAGAAGTCGACCAGGAAGCCGATCGGCGTCGCGATGGCGGGCAGGGGGAGCAGCCACCAGAACGGGCCCTTGTAGAACAGGAAGCACAGCGCCAGCAGACCGAATCCGACGAACAGGTACGGCGCGATCTTGAACTCGAGCTGCGCTCCGGCCTCGATCGGCTCCATCCCGATGTAGTGGTTGATCGTGTTCATCTCGTGAACGCAGTCGAGGCCTTCCTCCTCCTCGACCTCGTCCGACTCGCGCGCCTGACAGCCGTTCGCGACGTGCGTCCAGTGCATGTGGATGCGAACGCCGTCGGGAAAGGTGTGCTCCGGGTAGTTGGGAGCCTTGAGTGACACCCACCACATCGGTGCGAAGAACGACCACCCCATCAGGAGCAGCCCCGCGAGAGTCAGCGCCACGATCGGCGCCGACCCCGGGGCCGAGCTGCCTCCGGCGCCCGCTGCGCTCACCCGGATCCTCCTACTTCGCCGGCTTCGCCGAGCGCTTCGGCCAGCTGATGTTGGACATGTAGTCCGTGACGGCCTGGAGCTGCTCGTCGGTGTAGCCCTTCACGACCTTCACCATGTCCGGATTCGCATTGCGGCGCTTGCCGTGCGCGATCTCACGAATCTGGCGGAGCAGGTACTGATAGTGCTGCCCCGCGAGGACGGGGTAGAAATCCTTCTCGCTCCCCTCTCCGTTCGCGCCGTGGCACTTCACGCAATCCCGATCGTAGAGCTCCTTGCCTTCCTTGAGATGAGCGCCGCCCGGTCCCTTGCCGTTGTTCGGCGGGATCGGCAGCGTCTCGAGGTACGCTGCCACGTCGGCGAGCTCCTGCGGGTCGGTGAGCGTCTTCGCGAAGGGATACATGATCGGGTTGTCCCGACGCCCGGCGCGGATGTCGGCGATCTGCTTGATGAGCACCGACTTGTGCTGGCCCGCGAGCTGCGGAAAGGTGCCGTCGGGCCGCCCCGCTCCACTCGGCAGATGGCACGCCGAGCAGACCTCGTAGGCCTCCTCGCCGCGCTTCGGGTCGCCCTTGAGGTCGAGGGCCTCGACCTTCTCGCCTTCCATCTTGTTCCACTGATAGCCCTCGGACTCGATGCCCTTGGCCTTGGGTGCGACGTCCTGCGCCCACGCCGGAGCGGCGAGCGCGATCGAGCCGCACAACACCGCGGCCGCGAGCCGCCCCATCTGACGATTCCCACCGTTTCGCATGACGATCCCTCTCTCCTTCCGTCGACTCCGCGAAGCTACTTGAGGCCGGCCAGGTACGCGGAGATCGCCTTGATCTCGTCGTCGTTCACGAGGTGCAGCACGCCCTGCATCGCGGCCGTGTTCCCGTGGTTGCGCGCGCCGCTCTTGATGTCCTGGATCTGCCGCACCAGGTAGGCCTCGTTCTGGCCCGCGAGCTTCGGATATTCGGGCAGGAGCGGCGTCTTCGCATCCTTGCCGTGGCAGGCCACGCAGGTCTTCTCCTTGTACAGCGCTGCGCCGTCGAGGCCCGCGGCGGGCTTCGCCCCGGCCGCGGCCTTCGCTCCGGCGGCCGCGGCCGGCGCCGGAGCCTTCGCAGGCGCCGCCTGCTGCGCCTGCGCCTGCCACGCGACGAATGCCGCGCCAGCAGCCACCACGACGATCCAACCGGTCCGTCGGGCACGACTCATGCTCTTCTCCTCTCGATTCCGCCCCATTCCCCGACGGGGCTCGTCATCGGGCCACAAGGAAAGGGCCGGGTGGGGCGCTCGCCCCACCCGGCCTCTTCCGATTCCGCGCTTCTACTGGTCGTGCGGCTGCTTGCCGAGCTTACCGTTCAGCTCGTCCTTGGCGCGCAGCCCCACGTCCGCGCACTTCACCTGGAACTGCCACACCTGGTTCGCCCACAGCATGGCGTTGGTCCAGTCCTGCTTGGCCGCGAACTCCTCGCTCTTGGCCTTCGGACCGTCCGCCCGCCCGCACTGCTCGAGCGCGTCCTCGACCTGCGCCTTCACGGTCGGGAACTTCTCGTAGCCGTTCGCCTTCAGGTAGGCCACCACGTCCTCGATCGTCTTCTGCGTGTCCTTGATGACCCCGACCTGCTTCTCGTAGTCGGCCTTCGTGTACTGCGTGCCCGCTTCCTTGGCCGCCGCCGCCGCCGTGGGCTTGTAGCCCTTCGGCTTCACGAGCAGGTAGCCCTCCATCTCGAGATGGAGCGCCGAGCAGAACTCCGCGCAGTAGTACGGGAACACGCCCGCCTTGTCGGCCTTGAAGCTGACGCTCGCGGTCTTCCCGGGCTCCCACGAGCCGTTCACGTTGTACTTGCTGATGGTGAAGCCGTGGGTCTGGTCCTCCGCGCGCTCGAGGTTCGTGAGGTGAATCGTGACGTCGTTGCCCTCGTCCACCTCGATGATCTCGGGCGTGATGTGCGAGCGGATCAGCGTCCCGAACACCTCGACCTTGTTGCCGCTCTTGACGATCTTCTCCTCGCCCGCCTTGGTCTTGTAGGGCGAGATCTCGTCGGTGCGGCTGTTCGTGCCGACCGGGTAGCGAACGGTCGGCTTGAGCAGCGAGGCCTCGATCGCCACCACGTAGTGTGGCTCCCCGAGCGGCAGCGGCATGTCGTAGATGAGCTGCATCTTGTCGTTCGAGATGTCGATGAGCTGGTGGTTCTGCGGGTGCAGCGGGCCCACCGGGTTGAAGCGATCGATGGCCAGCTTGTTGAGCGCGACCACGTACTTGCCGCGCGGCTTCACGGTGTCGCCGTGCATCGCCATGATGTGGCCGATGTTGTAGTGGATCGGAATCCGATCGAGCAGCTTGCCGTTGGCGTAGTCCCACTTGGCGACCATCGAATCGACGTACAGCGACGTGTAGGCGATCCCCTGTCGCGAGTCGTACTGCGTGTGCAGCGGTCCAAGGCCGAGGCTCACCTGCGTGTGCAGCACGTCCTTCATGTCGATGATCGGAATCCCGTAGGGATCCTTCTCGACGAACTTCTTGGCCGCGATCGCCTGCTGGAGCTTCTCGAAGCTGTAGACCGAGACGTGCGTGTCGAGCTTGCCCGACACGGTGATGAACTTGCCGTCGGGCGTGACGTCGACGCCGTGCGGGCTCTTCGGCTCGGGGACCAGGAAGACCACGCCCTCGGCCGCGGCGACGTCCATCGGAAGCACGGGGAAGTTGTTGATCTTCTTGGCCTTACCGGCCTTCACCAGCGCCTCGGCCTTCTTCCAGTTGATGACGTGCAGGTAGTCGGTGTCCTTGGCCGAGCAGCCCGCCTCGAACGGCGGCCGGCCGCGCTCGATGCCGCCGACGTAGCGCTCGGTGCAGAACGAGTTCGTGAACGACCAGCCGCTGCTCGCGAGCTTGCCGAAGTCCGAGAGATCCTGGCTGTACGGCGGGAGCTCGATCGCGAACGAGTTCTCCTGCTCGAGCTTGCCTTTCTCGCGGTTGAACTTCCAGTAGGTGACGCCGCCGCGGTACTTGTCGTTGAACTCCTCGAGCGGCACGAAGCCGCCCCCGAGCGGCGCCGGGTACTGCGCGGACTCGATCACGTACTCGGTGTTCTCGCTCACGAACGCGCCGCCGTGCTCGCTCTGGAAGATCGGGTTGACGACGATCTGCTTGGTCTCGAAGTCCTTCAAGTCGATCACGGCGAGGCGCGGGTTCGACTTGTCGTTGATGAACAGGAACTGGCCGTCGTAGTCGCCGTTGGTCTCGGAGAGCGCCGGGTGGTGCGTGTCGCCCCAGGTGATGTCCTTGCCGTTGATGCGACCCTGCGCCAGCACCGCCTTCGACTCGTCGTCGAAGCCGTAGGCCTGCCACGGCTCGGGAGTGAAGACGGCGATGTACTTGAGGATGCGCATCGACGGGATGCCGTAGACGATGACCTGGCCGCTCTGGCCGCCCGACGAGAACGCGATGAACTCGTCGCGCTTGCCCGTGGGCACGTAGGTCTTGGCTGCGGCGAGAATGTCCTCCTGCGACAGCTCGCGGCGCTTCATCACGTCCTGCAGCGTCTCCGCAGAGCGCGCCGGGAGCGGAGCGAGGAAGAATCCCGCCGCGACGGCGAGCGCCACGCAGCGCAGGCTCGCGGCCCGAAGCGGGGAGCGAGAGAGAAACGGACGGGTCATGATCGAGGCCCTCCATGGCGCCGACGCACTCAGCGGTCGGCATTCGGCATTCGTCGCCCGTGCAAGGGGCGCGCCAGCCCCCGAGTCCCGTGACCTGGAGTCACAGGTTCTTCCAACTCTTCGCTGCAAAAGCAGTTTCCAGAGATTTGAGTGCGGGCACCCCGTGCGCCGCGCTGTCCCCGGACGGTGCTGCCGCGAGGCTCCCTGCCTCGCGCCGTGGCCGCGTGTCACACGCGGCCGCCGCACGCCGGCGCACGGTAGCCAGCGCACGTGCCGCCGCCAACCGATCCCGCCAGGCCAGCCTTCGTGCATCGCCCCTGCCCGGTGAAGCCGCACGGCGACCGCTTGCGCTCCTTGCGCGCGGCGAGCCCGAGCGCCGGCACGCCCCGCGCTCTCCTACACTCGCGCTCGGAGGGAACGCCCATGACCACACTGCGTCTCGCAACCGTCGCGCTCGCGGCGGGACTCCTCGCTGCGGTAGCCGCGCACGCCGATCCGCGTGTCGTCAACGGCTGCCGGATCGAGCCCGAAACCAACTGCGCCTATGCGAAGCTCGAGAACGCCGATCTCGCGGGCGTGAACCTCTCCGATGCGTCGCTGCACGCGGCCGTCCTGCGCGGCGCCAATCTCGCGAAGGCGAATCTGCAGCGAGTCGATCTGCAGGTCGGCAACCTCAGCAGCGCCGATCTTCGCGGGGCCAACCTCGAGCGCGCGCATCTGTTCGCCAACGACCTCGAGGGAGCGCAGCTCGAGGGCGCGAATCTGAAGGGCGTCAACTTCGTCGACGCGAACCTGCGGGGAGCGAATCTGAAGGGAGCCGACCTCACGGGAGCGCGCTTCGACTCGGCGGACCTCGACGGTGCCACGTGGAGCGACGGTCGGGTGTGCGCCACCGGCTCCGTCGGAAGCTGCAAGTAGCCTCGCTCGCTACTGCGCGTTCTCGCTCTTCACGGGGAGTCCGCGCAGCTCCGAGAGCCGTTCGCGGTGACGAGCGCGCAGCCCGTTGGCCTCTGCGCGCGTGAAGCCCAGCTCCTCGGCGATGGCGAGGATCTCGGCGCTTTCGCTGGCGCAGATCGTCCCGTCCGCGGATCCGACGGAGAACAGACAGTGCAGCAACCCCGCGCGCTGCTCGCGGCTCGAGATCTTCAGAAACTCGCGCGTGACGACGTAGTTCTCCGTTCCGCCGAGCAGCCGCGCCTGCGACTTCGCGATCTCGACGACGAGCGCCGCCGCTGCGTCGGACAGGCCGCCCTCGAGCCTCACCGCCTCCTGCATCGCGACCGTCTCGGCCTCGTCGACGCGAAGGTCGGCGGATGCCACGCGGGCGAGCACGTATGCGAAGGCCGCGAGAAAGCGTGCGCGATCGGGCGGCAGCGCATCGAGCCGTGCAGCGATGCGCCGAACGGTCTCGGTGTCGCCGCGATCCACCGTCCGCTCGAAGGAGCTGCCGAGGCCGAGAAAACGAAGCAGCGACACGCAGACCTCCTCGGACGACTGGCCACGGGGCGAGGCAGGGGCTCGCCGCGAAGCGTCAGGATCGGCTACGCCCCCACGGAAGCCGAAGTCGCGTCGCCGCCTTGCGCGGTCTTTCTTCGAAGAGCATCGTCGCGGGCACCGACGCGAGATGAGCCGACGCGAGCCACGCCTCGAGTCCCTCGATGAGCGCGCGGCGCTGCGCAGCGGGCAGGCGCTCGAAGCCGTCGACGAGGGCCTTCTGCACGGTCTTCGGAGCCGCATGCAAGAGCGATCGGCCGCGCGCGGTGAGATCGATCTCGGCGCAGCGCGCGTCGTGGCGCGACGTTCGACGAACGGCGAGGCCGTCGTCGACGAGACGGCCCACGATCTCCGACACCATGCTCGACTGCGAGGCCGTGTGCTCCGCGAGCTCACCCATCGAGAGCCCAGGAGAAGCCTCGATCGCGGCGAGGACGAAGAGCTCCGAGGAGTTGATGCCGACCGTCCGCTCGGTCTCGCGGTTCGACGCGCCGAGTGCACGGACGAGCCGTCGCACACCATCCATCATGCGCACCGTCTGGTGTCGGCGCTCCGAAGGGCTCATGGACTCTGCCTCACGAAGACCGTGGACGCAGGCAATCTATCACGAAGGAGCCGGCGCGCTGCGCCGGGCCGGCGACGCGGTACGCTCCGGCGCGCCGCTCCCGCGCCGGCGCACTCGAAGCCAGGGCCACCACGAGGTCACGAGGGAGGCAGATCCGATGAAGGCGATCCTGTACCACGGCAAGCACGACTTCCGATTCAGCGACACCGCCGACCCGACGCTGGGGGCCGAGACCGATGCGATCGTTCGCGTTTCACGCGCCGCGATCTGCGGTTCGGATCTCCACCTCTGGCACGGCGGTCTCCCGGAGAGCCCGAACACACGCCCCGGCTTCACCGTGGGTCACGAGTTCCTCGGCGTGGTCGACGAGGTCGGCCCCGGCGTGCGCAGCGTGCGCAAGGGCGACCGCGTGCTCGCCTCGTGCACGGCGGGCTGTGGCACGTGCAC
Organism: Deltaproteobacteria bacterium; assembly: GCA_020849175.1. Taxonomy (GTDB): domain Bacteria; phylum Myxococcota_A; class UBA9160; order UBA9160; family UBA9160; genus MYXO. The sequence continues at coordinate 1,158 of JADLGR010000078.1, read as the reverse complement.
GGCCTGCCGCCGCGGCGTCTTCAGCGGCTGCCTCGTGATGACGCAGGGACCAGGCGCCGGGAACATCTTCGGCTTCGGCCACGGGCTCCAGGGCGGACAGGCGGAAGCCGCACGCGTGCCGTTCGCCGATGCGAACCTCTTCAAGATCCCCGACTCGATCTCCGACGAGCAGGCCCTCTTCCTGACGGACATCCTCCCGACGGGCTACATGGGGGCAGACCTCGCCGAAGTTTCGCCGGGGGACACGGTCGTCGTCTTCGGCTGCGGGCCCGTCGGCACGTTCGCGCAGATGTGCGCCCGGCTCTGCGGCGCCGCACGCGTCATCGCCGTCGACCCCGACGAGCAGCGTCTGGAGCGCGCGCGCAAGAGCGGCTGCGACGTGGTGAACCCGACGAAGACGAACCTCGTAGAGTTCGTTCTCGGCTGCACTGGCGGGCTCGGCGCCGACGCAACGATCGAGGCCGTCGGACGCGGCGATCTCATCACGCAGTCCGCGCTCGTGACGCGCGCCGGAGGCCGCGTCGCCGTCATCGGCGTCGTCGCCGAGCCGATGGTCCAGCTCCCCTGGATCCTCTTCTTCATGAAGAACATCGCACTGCGAACCGGCCTCGTGAACCCTCAGGTTCACATCCCGCGCCTGCTGCCGCTGATCGAGCGCGGGCGCATCGATCCGGCGAGCATCATCACCCACCGTCTGCCGCTCTCGCAGGGCGTTCGCGGCTACGAGATCTTCGCCGGACACCAGGACAACGTGCTGAAGGTCGTTCTGGAGGCGTAGCAGCCCCGGCAGCGCGGCGCGCGGGAGCTATTGCAGACCGACGATCTCGCCGTTCTCGACGTCGATCTTCTCGGCGAGCGGGCGCCGGGGAAGACCCGGCATGCGCAGGATCTCGCCCGTCAGCACCACCAGAAAGCCGGCGCCCGCGGCCGGCTGGATCGCGCGAACGTGTACGTCGAAGTGGCTCGGACGACCCGTCACGTGCGGATCGTCGGAGAGCGAGTTGGGCGTCTTGGCGATGCAGACCGGAAGGCGTGCGAAGCCGAGACGCTCGACTTCGGCGACATCGCGCTCGGCCGCCTTCGTGAGCACGACGCGCTCCGCCCCGTACATCTTCTGCGCCACCGCGAGGATCTTCTCGGGAACACTCGCGGTCTCCG
>JADLGR010000077.1 GCA_020849175.1 Deltaproteobacteria bacterium | reverse complement strand
TCGCGCGAGGTTCGACCTCGTCCTGATGGACATGCAGATGCCGGAGCTCGACGGCTACGACGCGACGCATCGCCTGCGGGAGAAGGGCTGCACGCTGCCGGTGATCGCGCTGACCGCCCACACGATGGCCGGCGATCGCGAGCGGTGCCTGCAGTCGGGTTGCGACGACTTCCTGAGCAAGCCGATCGACCGCCACGCGCTGATACGCGCGTGCGTCGCGTGGCGCGGACGCCGCGACCTCGAGGCGGCCGCTCGGGCGGCGTCTGGGTCGGTTTGAGCCCGCCCAGGAGGACGAGCGCGAGGCGGCGGTCCGGAGCAGGGGTTTCCCGGGGGGTCGATGGAACTGCCTCGCATGGCTGTGCCACGCGCTCGGACGGTCCTCGCGGCGCGGTCGCGCGGCGCGCGAACGCGCTCCGCGGGCGGAGACACTCCCCTTCACGGTAGATTTATCGCCTCAGGCGCCCCCGCGAAAGCACCGATCAGGGTATCTTGATTCCATGATCGGTCCGTCCGGAGCCGCGCGCATCCTGAAGTCGCTCGCCGACGAATCGCGCCTGCGCATCCTCCACCTGCTGACCGAGGAGGAGCTGACCGGCAGCGACCTGATGGAGATCCTCAACATGGGGCAGAGCCGGGTGTCGACGCACCTGAACCTGCTCCGGGAAGTCGGGCTGGTGCTCGACCGCCGCGCCGGCCGGCACACCTTCTATTCGATCGCGCCCGGGCCGGGCTCACAGCTCCTGAAGACCGTGCTCGACGGCGCGAAGGCGAGCCCGGAGTTCGCCGCCGACCTCGCCGGCCTCGCGGTGGTTCGCGAAGCGCGCGTCGCCCGCAAGCGCGCGTACTTCGATCGCGTCGCCGCGAGCTTCGGCGAGCAACTGCTCCCCGGCCGCACGTGGGAAGGCCTCGCGCGTTCGCTGCTGCAGCTCGCGCCGCGCGCGCGCTACGCGGATCTCGGGATCGGCGACGGCTTGCTGACGCTGATGCTCGCGGAGATCGCGGAGCGCGTCACCGCGGTCGACATCTCCGCGCAGATGCTCGACCAGCTCCGACAGCGAGCGAAGGCCAAGGGCTTCGAGAACATCGTCACCGTCGAGGCCGACATCGAGAAGCTGCCGCTCGAGGATCGCTCGCACGACGTCGTCGTCCTCAGCCAAGCGCTCCACCACGCGACCGAGCCGTTGCGCGCGCTGCGCGAGGCGAAGCGCGTGCTCGTCCGCGGCGGGCGGCTGCTGGTGATCGACCTGCTCGCCCACAACGAGGATTGGGTGCGCGAGAAGCTCGAGCACGTGCACCTGGGTTTCACCGAGCAGGAGCTCGCCAAGCTCCTCGCCGACGCCGGCTTCCAAGCCGTTTCCATCCAACGCGCGGCGCGCGATCCCGAACCGCCGCACTTCATGACGCTGGTCGCCACCGCGACTCGCAACGCCTGAATCCCCCACCATGAGCTACACCAACTTCCGTGATGCGCTGAAGGAACGAGTCCTGATCCTCGACGGCGCGATGGGCACCCAGATCCACGCCGCGCACCTCGACCTCGAGAAGGACTACCTCGGGCTCGAGAACTGCGTCGAGATCATCAACGTCTCGCGGCCCGACGTGATCCAGGCGATCCACGAGCGCTACCTCGCCGCCGGCGCCGACGCCGTCGAGACCAACACGTTCGGCGGCATGTCGCACGTGCTCGCCGAGTTCGGGCTCGAGGAACGCACCCGCGAGATCAACCGCATCGCCGCCTCGCTCGCGCGCGCCGCGTGCGCGAAGTACTCGACGCCCGATCGGCCCCGTTTCGCGCTCGGTTCGATGGGCCCGGGCACCAAGCTCGCGACGCTCGGCCACATCGACTACGACACGCTCAAGCGCTCGTACCTCGAGCAGGCGCACGGTCTGATCGAAGGCGGCGTCGACGGCATCATCATCGAGACCTGCCAGGATCCGCTGCACGTCAAGGCGGTCGTCAACGCCGCGATCACCGCGCGCAAGGAAGCGAAGCGCGACGTGCCGATCGTCGTCAGCGTGACGATGGAGATCACGGGCACGATGCTCGTCGGCACCGAGATGGCCGCGGCGATCGCGCTGCTCGAGCCGTACGAGATCGACGTGATGGGCATCAACTGCGCGACCGGTCCGCGCGAGATGGGCGAGCACGTGCGCTTGCTCGGGCAGAGCTCGCCGCGCCCGGTCTGCGTCTATCCGAACGCCGGTCTGCCGCAGGTCGTCGACGGCAAGCCGTTCTATCCGTTGACGCCCGAGGAGCTCGCCGACTGGCTAGTGCGCTTCGTCGAGGAGGACGGCGTCGCGATGGTCGGCGGCTGCTGCGGCACGACGCCCGAGCACATCGCGGCGGTCGCGCGACGCATCGGCGTCCGCAAGCCGAAGGAACGCAAGGTCCTGCCGATCGCGCAAGTGACTAGCCTCTACGGCGTCGTTCCGCTGGTGCAGGACAACTCGGTTCTGTTCGTCGGCGAGCGTTCGAACGCGAACGGCTCGAAAGCGTTCCGCGAGCACCTGCTGGCGGGCAACGTCGACGCGATGGTCGACATGGGCCGCGAGCAAGTGCGCGACGGCAGCCACGTGCTCGACCTCTGCTGCGCGTACGTCGGCCGCGACGAGGTCGCGGACATGACCAAGGCGATCCTGCGCTACCGCACGGAAGTGCCGGTGCCGCTGATGATCGACTCGACCGAGGCGAACGTGCTCGAAGCGGCACTCAAGCTCTGCGGCGGCCGCTGCATCATCAACTCGGTCAACCTCGAGGACGGACTCGAGCGCTGTGAGCGCGTGCTGCCGCTCGCGAAGGAGTTCGGCGCGGCGGTGATCTGCCTGACGATCGACGAAGCGGGCATGGCGAAGACCGCGGACGACAAGGTGCGCATCGCCAAGCGCCTCTACGACGTCTGCGTGAAGGACCACGGGCTGCGGCCGGAAGACCTGCTCTTCGACGTGCTGACGTTCACGATCTGCACCGGCAACGAAGACGATCGCCGCCTCGGGCTGGAGACGCTCGAGGGCATTCGGCGCGTGCACGAAGAGCTGCCGGGCGTCGGATTGCTGCTCGGCGTCTCCAACATCTCTTTCGGCCTCAATCCGGCCGCGCGTCACGTCCTGAACTCGGTGTTCCTCCACCACGCCCAGGCCGCGGGACTGACCGCCGCGATCCTGCACTCGGCGCGCATCGAGCCGTTGCACCACATCGACCCGAAGGCACGCGAGCTCGCCGAAGACCTGATCTTCGATCGCCGTAAGCCCGGCTACGACCCGCTGCAGGAGTTCCTGAAGCACTTCGAAGGCGCGAGCCTCGCCGCGAAGAAGGAACGCAAGCTCCCCGAGAACCTGACCGAGCGCCTGAGCTGGCGCATCGTCGAAGGCGAACGCAAGGGTCTCGAGGAGGACCTCGCGCTCGCGATGAAGACCAAGAAGCCGCTGGAGATCATCAACGTCGACTTGCTCGCGGGCATGGCGACCGTCGGCGATCTCTTCGGTCGCGGCGAGATGCAGTTGCCGTTCGTGCTGCAGTCCGCCGAGACGATGAAGGCCGCCGTGCGTTACCTCGAGCCGTTCATGGAGAAGCTCGACGGCCAGACGCGCGGCAAGCTGGTGCTCGCGACCGTGCGCGGCGACGTGCACGACATCGGGAAGAACCTCGTCGACATCATCCTGACCAACAACGGGTACACCGTCTTCAACCTCGGCATCAAGCAGCCGATCCAACACATCCTCGACGTCGCGCACGAGCACGCGCCCGACGCGATCGGCATGAGCGGCTTGCTCGTCAAGAGCACCGTGATCATGAAGGAGAACCTCGAGGAGATGAACCGCCGCAAGATCGCGACGCCGGTGATCCTCGGCGGCGCGGCACTGACGCGGAAGTACGTCGAGGACGACCTGCGCCGCATCTATGCCGGGCCGCTCTACTACGCAAAGGACGCATTCGAAGGCCTCGACGTGATCGAGAAGATCGTCACGGGCGCGCCGAAGCCCGCGCCGCGGGTCTTCACGACGTCGACCGAGGAGCCCGAGCACGCGAAGGTCCCCGCCGCGGTCGCCGCAGCATCGACGGGAGCGGCCGGCGCCGCCGCTGGAACCGCCGAGGCGATCGCGAAGGCCGCGCCCGCGCTGACCGGCGACCGGCCGGCGCCCGAGGTCGAGGCTCCCGCGCTCTCCGCGCGCGAGCTGCCGCGCGACATCACGTACCCGACGGCTCCGTTCCTCGGCGCTCGTCTGGTCGAGTCGATCAACCTGCAGTCGGTGTTCCCGTACATCAACGAGACGACGCTCTTCCAGTTCCAATGGGGCTATCGCCGCAAGGGCAAGGACGTCGCCGAGCACAAGAAGTTCGTCGAGGAGCACGTGCGCCCGATCTTCTTCGAGCTCGGTCGTCAGTGCGCGAAGGAGAAGATCCTCGAGCCGAAGGCCGCGTACGGTTACTGGAAGTGCGTGCCCGAGGGCGACACGCTGGTGCTGCTCGATCCGAAGGACGAGGGCAAGACCGCAGCGCGCTTCACGTTCCCGCGCCAGAACGGCAAGAAGAACCTCTGCATCACCGACTTCTTCCGCCGCGACGGCACGCCCGACGTCGTCGCGTTGCAGGTCGTCACCGTCGGCCAACGCGCGAGCGACGTCGCGCGCGAGTGGTTCGCCGCCGATCGCTACCAGGACTACCTCCACCTGCACGGCCTGTCGGTCGAAGCCGCCGAGGGGCTCGCCGAGTTCATCCACAAGCAGATCCGGGGCGAGCTCGGCATCTCGGGCGACGACGCGCGCGAGTTCCGCGAGCTCTTCAAGCAAGGCTACCGCGGCTCGCGCTTCTCGTTCGGCTACCCGGCATGCCCGCGACTCGAGGACCAGGAGATCCTGCTCTCGCTGCTCGGCGCCGAGAAGATCGGCATCACGATGTCCGACGACTTCCAGCTCTGGCCCGAGCAGTCGACGAGCGCGCTCGTCGTCCACCACCCGAACGCCAAGTACTTCACGATCTGACACGTGCCACGCGAGCTCGCGTTTCGCGCGGGCGCGAGCCGCGGCGTCACGGTCTCGCGAAATCGGGGATGCGGAAGCGCTTGCGGTATGCGCCGGGTGAGAGCGCCGTCGTGCGCTTGAACAACCGGCGGAAGAACGCCGGGTCCTCGTAACCGACGCGCCACGCGATCTCGTCGATCGCG
>JADLGR010000076.1 GCA_020849175.1 Deltaproteobacteria bacterium | reverse complement strand
CTGCTCGGCAGCCACGACCCGCACGATCCCAACTTCACCGCCACGATCGCGCCGGTCGTGATCGAGGACTACGTCTTCATCGGTGCCGGCGCGATCATCACCTCCGGCGTCACGCTCGGGCGAGGCTGCATCGTCGCCGCCGGTGCGGTCGTCAGCAAGAGCGTCCCGCCCTACACCATCGTAGGCGGCAATCCCGCGAAGCCGATCGGCGAACGCCGCCAGGATCTCGACTACTCGACCGAGAGCTACTGGCTGATGCACTGAAGCGGTGGGTCACCGAGGCCGGCCGGCGCCGGCCGCCCGAGGCCTGCGGGCGGGAACGGATCGCCGCGCGGCTACGGCACGTCGTGAGCGCTCACGGTCTCCCAGAGATGGGCGATGCCCTCGTCGAGGCCGATGCGAGGCTCCCAGCCGGTACGCGAACGAAGCTTCGAGACGTCGAGCACGCTGCGCCGCACGCCGGCCCACTCACCCTCGACTCGTTCGATCGCGGGCCGATGCCCGGTGACGCGCCGGATCACGTCGACGAGCTCGCGGAGACTGCGACCGCCGCCACTTCCGATGTTGAAGATCTCGTCGCGTGCCCCGCATCGCACCAGCGCAGAGATCGCAGAGACGACGTCCTCGACGTGGACGAAGTCGCGCACGGCGCTTCCGTCTCCCCAGATGCGCAGTGGCTCACCCGAACGAACACGGTCGAGAAACGCATTGATGACGCCCTGGCGACTGTGGCGGTGAACGCTCGGGCCATACGCGTTCGCGATGCGAAGGACGAGGCCGTGCGGGCCGCCCGACTGCGCGTAGAACGAGAGGATCTGCTCGATCAGGAGCTTGCCGAGGCCGTACGCTCCCGCGGGCCGCAGCGGTGACGACTCCGAGAAGCCGCGCTCCGGCGCCTCGTCGCCGTAGACCGTCCCGCCCGACGACGGGAAGACGACGAGCGGCGTTCCGACGGTGCGCATCGCTTCGAGCAGGCACACCGTCGGCTGGACGTTCGCACGCAGCTCGACATCGACCTGTGTCACGGACGTCGCGGGGACCGTCGCCGAGACGAAGTGCAGCACGGTGTCGACGTCCTCGAGCGCGCTGGCCACGAGCGTTGCGTCGAGCAGGTTCCCGTGGACGACCTCGACACCGGGTGTTTCTCGCACCTCGTCGGGGATCGAGTCGACGGAGAGGTCGAAGAGGCGAAGCGTCGAGCGCGTTCGTGCCAGCCACAGCGCAGCCCGGCTGCCGAGGAACCCGCCGGCGCCGAGAACGAGCGTTCGTCCCGGCAGGCCGGGAGGAGGCTCCCGCAGCGGCCGTGTCACGCCCGGGCACTCAGAGCAGCGGCTTTCCCGCGGCCAGGCGGTCGAGGTCGGTCCGCACCATCATCTCCACCAGCTCTCCGAACGAGACGCGAGGCTTCCAGCCGAGAACGTTTCGCGCCTTCGTGGCGTCTCCGAGGAGCTGCTCGACCTCGGCCGGGCGATAGAAGGCCGGATTCACGCGCACGAGGACGCGGCCCGACGTGCGGTCGAGGCAGCGGCGGGCCTCTCCCTCTCCTTCCCAGACGGGCTGCCATCCGCAGATCTCGACGGCGCGCTCGACGAACTCGTGGACGGGTCGCATCTGTCCCGTCGCGATCACGAAGTCGTCGGCCTGCGGCTGCTGCAGCATGCGGTGCATCGCATCGACGTAATCACCGGCAAAGCCCCAGTCTCGCTCCGCGTCCATGTTGCCGAGCTCGAGCACGTCCTGCAGGCCGTACTTGATGCGTGCGAGGCTCGACGTGATCTTGCGCGTCACGAACTCGATACCACGCAGCGGAGACTCGTGGTTGAACAGGATCCCCGAGCACGCGTAGAGACCGTACGACTCCCGGTAGTTGACCGTGATCCAGTGGCCGTGGAGCTTCGCCACGCCGTACGGCGAGCGCGGATAGAAAGGAGTCGTCTCCGTCTGCGGGACTGTCTGCACCTTGCCGAACATCTCGGACGTCGACGCTTGATAGAAGCGGCAGTCGGGCTTGGCAGCGCGCAGACACTCGAGGATCCGCAGCGGGCTCAGGCCATCGATGTCCGCCGTGTAGATCGGCTGCTCGAAGGAGAGGCCGACGAAGCTCTGAGCGGCGAGGTTGTAGAACTCGTCCGGTCCGACCTGTTCGACGGTGCGCAGGATGTTCGTGAACTCGATGAGATCGAGCGGAACGAGGCGAACGTCTTTCGCGACACCGAGCTCCTCGAGTCGCCAGAGGTTGAGGGAGGCGCTGCGCCGAAACGCCCCGTACGTCTCGTATCCCCGCTCCAGGAGCAGGCGGCACAGGTAGGCGCCGTCCTGACCGGTCACGCCCGTCACGAGGGCACGCTTGCTCATCGAACGACTCTCCTCCCGAGCCCGGCCGCGACGGAGCGGTGGGGCGCCAATCCTACGAGGACCGCCCGGGAGGCGCGAGGCCCAGGCCGTCCCAACTCCTCGGCCGGGAGCGGCGTCGAGTGTAGACCGCGCCGACGGCGTGGAGTCCGGCCGGCGGGCGGAAGCCGATCGGAAGGAGACCGGCAGCCCGTGCGTATCGGCCGGCGCGACCCCGCATCGGGACGTCGGTCGGACCCGGCGACTCACGACTGGACCACCGGCGCGCCGTCCGTCGAGAGCGCGTGACGACCGGGTCCGCGGACGTGGTTCACACGCCGGCGACCGAGAAACCGAGGGCCCGCGCGGCCTGGCTCTGACGCGCATCGAACGTGAGGAACGTCAGCGTCCTACCAAGGCGTGCGGCCGCGCCCAGATGCAGTGCGTCGAGAGTCCGAACGCCGGTCTGCTCGGCGATCGTCGCCGCGAGCTCGCACGTGTCGGCGTCGAGCTCGACGATCGACAGCGATGCCAGGTCCGAGGCGAACGCTGCCCGCGCCGACGTCGCATGCGCAGGGGTGAGGAGCCGCGCGAGGCTGCGACGCACCTCGACGATCGTATGCCGGCCCGTGACGAGGATAGGGTCACCGACCAAGAGCTCGATCGCCCGATCCGAGTCGGGCTCGTCCACGTACCGCTTGAGCAGAGCGCTCGTATCGGCGTAGAGCGTCACTCGGCGCGGTCCTCCTCGAGGACCTCGAGCACGGAGCGCAGGGGCGGGTGGCGGCGGATCGGTGTCAGGCCGGAAGCGCGCGCAGGCGTGAGCCAGCCCGCCTCTGCCGCTGCCGCGAGGTCGACACGGCCGATCACGGGTCCGAGCACCGCCACCGGCGTTCCGCGGTCGGTGACGGTGATCAGCTCTCCCGCGGCGGCCCTCCGCAGGTACGCGGAGAGCTTCGCCTTGAGCTCCCGTACGGCGACGTCCATGTAGTCACAATAATGGTCTTCGTGACTCCAGACAACCGCTGTGCATCGGCGATCGACCTGGCAGGCCACCCCAAGGGGCTGCCCTGGTCAGCTCTGGCCTGGCCAACAGGGCCGCGCCGCGCGAGGCCCGGGACGAGCCTTCGCCGGCCGGTCAGCGCTTCTCGCGCGTGAGGAGCTTCTCGGCCTGCACCGACGCGAGCGCCACCACCGCGCCGCTGAGGAGCTTCGCG
>JADLGR010000075.1 GCA_020849175.1 Deltaproteobacteria bacterium | reverse complement strand
GCGGGCTGCGGCGTCCAGCCGACCGTCTTCACGCAGATCGGGAGCGGCTTCTCCGTCGCTCCGCTCTCACGGGCGACGCTCGCGACCTGGAATCCGGCGGCGACGGCAGCGACGTGCGGCTTCGACCCCGCACAGCCGATCAGCGACCCCGACGCGCACACCGTGACGCTGCGCCTGCGTGTGGTCGATACACAGAATCGAGTCGGAGAGGACCGCCGCACGGTGGCGATCCACTCGGATCCGACGCTGCGCTTCGCGCCGAAGTTCGTCGGCGCATCGGGCGAAGGCTCCCCGGCCCTCGCCGACGTCGACCGAGACGGTGTGCTCGAGATCGTCTACGGAACGAGCGACGGCCGCGTACACGTGCTGCGAGGCGCTACCGGAGCGGAGCTCGCCGGCTTTCCGGTGATGACCGACGCCATCCCCGTCCATCCGTCTCCGGCGTACGCGACGGGTGAAGTTCCGGTGCCGCACGAGCCGATCGTTGCACCGACGGCGGCGGACGACATCGACGCAGACGGGCACGTCGAGATCGTGGTGGCTTCGAGCGAGGGCAGGCTCTACGTCTTCGACGACCACGGGCGTCGGCGGCCGGGCTTTCCCGTCGAGACGAACCCCGCCTTCTCGCTGCCGCAGAACCACGACGAGTACAACGATGCCGACCGCGCGATCGTGAGCGCGCCGACGCTCGCGAACCTCGACGGTCCGGGCGGCAATCCCGACCTCGAGATCCTGCACGGCGGCTGGGACGGCCATCTCTATGCGTGGCGTGCGGACGGAACGGCGGTCCCGGGCTTCCCGGTGCGTCTTGGCGACCGTTCGAAGCTCGACATCGATCCGGTCTCGGGCAAGGCCACACCGAAAGCGGGCTCGAAGGCGCGCGAGCGTCTCACGAAGGTGCTCTCGTCTCCGGCGGTCGGCGATCTCGATGGCGATGGCCTTCCGGAGATCGTCGTCGGGACCAACGAGGAGTACAGCGGCGAGGCGAACGGCTTCTACGCCGCATCGCAGCTCCTCACGATTCTGACCTCGCTCGCGAACAACGGCCTCGACATCGGTGACTTCAAGCTGGACACCGGTGCGCGGCTGTACACCGTGCATCACGACGGGAACCTCCACGCCGGTGGACCCTTCCGGCCGGGCTGGCCGGTTCGTGTGCCGATGATCGTCGGTGGTCTGCTGCCGACGGTGGCGGCCGGAACTCCCGGCGCGCCAGCGCTCGCCGACATCGACGGCAGCGGAAAGCTCACCGTCGCGATCTTCGGCGCGATCGGCCCGGTGATGCTCTTCGACGCCGACGGCAATCCGAAGCTCGGCCGCACGGCCGGAGCGCCGAACGCGCTCGCCGCCGATTTCCCGGCGAGCTTCCCGAACGTTCCCGCGACGGCCGGCTCGGCCGACGCGCCGTTCTTCGGCTCACTCGGGTCGGGGGCGTTCGGCGACCTCGACGGCGACGGGAAGCCCGAGTACGTCGCGCCGACGGGCGGGATCCGCGTTCTGATCGACGTGGCGGCGCCCGGCCGACAGGGCTTCGGCGACCATCAGGTCACTGCATGGGATCCGCGAACGGGCGCCGTGCTGCCGGCCTTCCCGCGCGTGATGGACGACATGCAGTTCCTCACGAGCCCGGGCCTCGCCGACGTCGACGGCGACGGCCGCGCCGAGATCCTACAGGGAAGCGGCGGGTATCTCCTGCGCGCGTACCGGGCCGACGGCGCGACGCCGGCGGGCTGGCCGAAGTTCACGCACGGCTGGCTGATCCCGTCGCCGACCGCTGGCGACGTCGACGGCGACGGCAAGATCGAGGTGGTCGTCGCGACGCGCGAGGGCAACGTCTACGTCTGGGACACGCCCGCTCCTTCGACGGATGCTGCCATCCCGTGGCAGGGCTTCGGGCGCGATCGTCGCAACAGCGGAAACCTCGCGTCGGGTGTGCTCCCGACCGCGACGGCCGGCGATCCGAAGCAGGGCCTCGTCTGGTCGCTCGAAGCGTTGCGCGGCGCCCTCGCGGATCGCATCGCGAGCGGTCCGGCGAGCCTGCGCAGCTCGTCGGCGCCCGCAGCGATCGAGTGGGCGCTCTTCGCGCTCTCGCACATGAACGTCAAGGTGACGGCCGCGATCCTGCCGTACATCGATCGCGGCATGGCGTCACCGGCCGAGAACGCACCGCTGCTTCAGGATCTTCGTGCCGAGCTCGGCGCGGCCGTCTCGCGCGCGGGTCGGCTCGGCCTGGCGCGCAAGACGGCGGCCGGCGCCAACGCGACCGATCTCGCTCGCGCGAAGTCGTGGCTCTACTTCGGCGACCAGATGGCACTGCTCGGCCGGCCAAGCGTCGCGCTCCTGTGCTGGGGCGCCGCGCTGCCGTACGTGCTCGACTAGCACGCGACTCGCGTTCCGCGTTGGCGTCGTCATCGCACGACGCGAAGGCGATCGGTGCGTGCGCGCGACGATCGCGTCGCGTGCGCTATGCTGCGTCTTCACCCAGTGGAGACGGCCATGCCCCCCCGCATCACCGAGGCAGACGTCCTCGGCGCGCTGCGTCCGATCGTCGACCCCGATTTCGGCAAATCGATCGTCGATCTCGGTTTCGTGAAGAACCTGCGAATCGATTCCGGGCGGGTGTCGTTCACGATCGAGCTGACGACGCCGGCCTGCCCGGTCAAGGGCGAGTTCGAGAGGGCCGCGCGCGAGCGCGTCGCAGCGCTTCCCGGTGTCGAGGGCGTCGAGGTCACGATGACGGCGAACACGCGAGGCCGCGCGGTCGCGCCGGCGACGCCGCAGGGTGCGATCCTTCCCGGCGTCCGCAACACGATCGCAGTCGCGTCGGGCAAGGGCGGCGTCGGCAAGAGCACGGTCGCGGTCAACCTCGCCATCGCACTGCGTGACACCGGCGCGAGCGTCGCCATCCTCGACGCCGACGTCTACGGCCCATCGCTGCAGCTCATGCTGGGCGTGTCGGCGCGCCCGCGAACCATCGAGCGCCGCATCCTCCCAAACGAGGCCTACGGCATGAAGATCATGTCGATGGGCTTCTTCGTGAGCGACGACTCACCCGTCATCTGGCGCGGACCGATGGTGCACGGTCTCATCTCGCAGTTCCTCAAGGACGTCGAGTGGGGTCCGCTCGACTACCTCGTGATCGATCTTCCGCCGGGAACCGGGGACGCAGCGCTCACGCTCACGCAGATGGCGCCGCTCTCGGGCGCCGTGATCGTCACGACGGCGAACGATCTGTCGCTGATCGACGCCCGCAAGGGTCTCAAGATGTTCGAGAAGGTGAATGTTCCAGTGCTCGGGATCATCGAGAACCTGTCGTACTTCACGCCCCCCGATCTACCCGATCGCAAGTACCCCATCTTCGGAGAGGGAGGCGGTGAACGAACGGCGAAGGAGCTCGGCGTCGAGTTCCTCGGGCAGGTTCCGATCGATCCGCGCGTCTCCGTGGGGAACGACGCCGGCGAGCCGATCGTCGCATCCGTCCCGGACTCCGACGCGGCTCGCGCTCTTCGCGAGATCGCGGGCCGCATCGCACGCAAGCTCGCCGTGCTCGCGAGCGAGGCTCCGGCCGTTGCCGACGCGAACATCGAGTGGGTGAGCTGAGCTACTGCGAGCGGCCACCGAGCAGCTCGACGAAGAGCGGCGGGAAGCTCGCGACCTTGCCTTCCTTCACGCGGGCGAGAAACTCGTCGTAGGTCATCTTCTCGACCGCGAGGCGCGGGTCGGGCTCGAAGAAGGCGTCGGCGAGCGTGAGGCCCCGCGACCAGTTGAGCATCGTCTCGGCCGACTGCCCCTTCTCGCGGTCGGTGAAGACGACCTTGATCGGCAGCTTCTCGCCATCCTCGGTCGCCCAGACCTCCTCGCGCGTGCCCCCGGTGTTGAGGCGGTAGACCGTCACCTCCCGGCCCATGAGGCGTTCGCTCCCCGCCTTCTCGGCGCCGCGGGCAAGGAGCCTCTCGACGTCGCGGCCGAACGGACGACCACCTTTCTGGTCGTCTGCGATCGCCTTCGGCGAACGCTGGATCGCGACACCGGTCCCGGCCGACGGAATGAGGTTGTAGTACGTGTCTCCGTTGACCAGCGTGAGCAGAACCGTCCCGCCGACGATCGTCTCGGCCCGGAGCTTTCGCCCCTTCGACCAGATGTTCATGATGCGAAGGCCCGCGTCGCCGTGCTGAACGGTCTCGGCGAACCACGTGTCCGGACCCTTCCCCTTCTCGTCGCCTGCGGCCCGGGGCGCGCCCGCACCGCCGAGGACCAGCGCCACGAGAAAACCGCAGCCAGCGCGCCTCCACATCGATCGCATCCCGCTCCCTTCACCGGCGTCATGCCGTCCCGGTCGATCTCGTTCGCGGCCAGCGCGCGATCCTCCGTTCGTCCCGGTGCGCTGCGCGACACGCGATCTTACCATCACACGCGTGCGAATCGCGCTCACGATCGCGGGATCGGATCCGACCGGAGGGGCTGGCCTGCAACAGGACCTCCAGGTCTTCCGCTCGCTCGGAGTTCACGGCGCGGCCGTCGTGACGGCTCTCACGGTCCAAGACACGGCGAAGGTCCACCGCGTCCTTCCGGTCTTCCCCAACGTCGTGCTCGAGCAGCTTCGTACGCTCGCTCGCGACGTCACGCCGCACGCCGTGAAGCTCGGGATGCTCGCGACCGACGACGTGGCGCGCATGGTCGAGCTCGGGCTCTCCGAGCTGATGCGAAGAGAGCCGGCTCCCGCACTCGTGGTCGATCCCGTGCTCGCGGCCAGTGACGGGACGAACCTGCTCGAGCGCCGCGCGTGGCCGACGCTGGCTCGGCTTCTGCCGCTCGCGTCGCTCGTGACGCCGAACCTGCCGGAAGCCGGACTCCTGACGCAGTGCGATGTTTCGAGCGCTGCGGGCGTCGAAGCGGCGGCGCGTGCGCTGATCGAGGACCTCGGCGCACGTGCTGCGCTCGTGAAAGGCGGCCACCGCGACGGCCCCCCCGACGACCTGCTCGCCGAGCGATGCGATGGCTCCGTCTCGCTCACGTGGCTCCCCGGCGAGCGGATCGACGGGCCCGCCGTCCACGGCACGGGCTGCGCGCTCGCCGCAGCGACGGCAGCCGGCCTTGCGGCGGGTGCCTCGCTCGCCGGGGCCGTTGCGCACGCGCGGAGCTTCGTCGCCGCCGCATACCGCGCCGCCTTCTGCGCCGGCCGGGGTGCGCGCTTGCTCGGCCTGCCGTGAGCTCGCCCGACGCCGCCGCCGGCGGCACGTCACCGCACGCTGTCTACACCGAACGGCTCGCACTTCGCCGCGAATCGGCCGCGGTATTGCAGCGCCGTGAGCGCGCGCTCTCGAATCTTCGCCTCGCGGTCTTTGCAGTCGGCGCACTCGCACTCTGGCTCGTGTGGGGACCTCGCGCGATCACGGCAGCCTGGCTTCTCGTGCCGATCGGGGTCTTCGTCCTGCTCGTCGCCCTGCACGATCGGACGATTCGGGCGCGTGCGACCGTCGAGCGCGCTGCGGCGTTCTACGACCGCGGCCTCGCGCGGCTCGAAGACCGCTGGGCCGGTGGCGGCGAAGCGGGGGATCGCTTCCTCGATTCGGCGCACCTCTACGCCGCCGATCTCGATCTGTTTGGTCGCGGCTCGCTCTTCGAGCTGCTCTCGACGGCACGAACGCGAATGGGAGAGGACACGCTCGCGGCATGGCTCCTCGCGCCAGCGCCGGCCGCCGAGATCCTCGCGCGGCAGGCCGCCGTCACCGAGCTGCGGCCGAGGCTCGATCTGCGCGAGGACCTCGCACGGCTCGGCAGCGAGGTGCGCGCGGGCGTCGATGCGGACGCACTGCGCGAATGGGCCGCCGCACCGGCGGCGCCCGTGTCGGGCGCGGCGCGCGCCGTGGCGGCGGCGCTGCCGGCGTGCCTGCTCGCCGCCGCCGCGTCGTGGTACGCGCTCGGAACGGGTGCGGTACCCCTTCTCGTGGTTCTCGCACTCGAAGGTGCGCTCGCGGTCCGGCTCCGGTCGCGGCTCGCGCCGGTGATTCGCGCGGCCGAGCGGCCGATCCGCGATCTCGCGCTCCTCGCACAGATGCTCGAGCGAATCGAGCGAGAGACCTTCACGTCGCCGCGCCTGGCTGCGCTCCGCCGCTCGCTCGACGTCGAGGGCGAGCCGCCGTCGCGGCGTGTCGCGCGGCTGCGTCGTTTGCTCGAGCTGCTCGACGCGCGGCGCAACCAGCTCTTCGCGCCGATCGCAGCGCTCCTGCTCTGGAGCACGCAGCTCGCGCTCTCGATCGCCGCATGGCGCGAGCGGTCGGGCCCGGGGGTGCCTCGCTGGCTGGCCGCCGTCGGCGAGATCGAGGCGCTGTGCGCGCTCGCGAGCCACGCCTTCGAGCATCCGGGCGATCCGTTCCCCGAGATCCTCACCACCGAGGGACCGCGCTACGAAGCCGAGGGCCTCGGTCACCCGCTGCTCCCGGAAGCCGACTGCGTCCGCAACGATCTTCGCCTCGGCGCAGAGCTTCGTCTTCTCGTCGTGAGCGGCTCCAACATGTCGGGTAAGAGTACGTGGCTGCGAACGATCGGAACCAACGCCGTGCTCGCGTTGGCCGGGGCGCCCGTTCGCGCGCGACGTCTGGCCGTCTCGCCGCTCACGATCGGCTCCTCGCTGCGCATCCTCGACTCGCTGCAATCCGGCGCGTCGAAGTTCTACGCCGAGATCACCCGGATCGGTGAGATCGTGGCCCGTGCGCGAGGCGAACGCCCGCTGCTGTTCCTGCTCGACGAGATCCTGAACGGAACCAACTCGCACGACCGTCGCATCGGCGCCGAAGCCATCGTGCGAAGCCTCGTCGATCGCGGCGCGGTCGGTCTCGTGACCACGCACGATCTCGCGCTCGCCCAAATCGCCGACGACCTCGCTCCGCGCGCCGCGAACGTCCACTTCGAAGACCAGCTCGTGGACGGCCGCATGCGCTTCGACTACCGGCTACGCCCCGGCGTGGTCGCGCGCAGCAATGCGCTCGCGCTGATGCGCGCGGTCGGGCTCGAGGTCTAGCCGGTCGGTCTTCGCACAGGGCTTCGTCCCGGAGCCGGCGGCCGTGAAGTGAGCGGTCCCCGGTGTCCACCGGACGCGGGTGCGGTGGCCCTCAAGGGAAATCCGGATGTGCCGATGAGCCGGGAGGGAGGGTTCGCCGATGCGCAGGCCCGCTCACGGACGAGCCGTCGCGTGCGCGCTGCCGGCCTTCTGGCCGAGCCTTGGCACGCTCACCGTCGCCGCGGGCTGCGGCCGGCTCGCCCTCCGGGATGATCTCCCGTTTGAGCCCGGGGCAGGCCTTCACTGCGCGTGTCTTCCTTCGACCGCGGGGCAGACGTGGATCACGCTACCGGTGCGAAGCGCGCTGCCCGGCACGCCCACACGCGAGATCACCCTCGCCCCGACGCGCGAATGGGCCGCCCGTGCCATGCGGGCGATCGAGAACGCCTTCGCCGAGACGGCCTACTTCGAGCACTATCGCTGCGACATCGCGCGGCTTCTCTTTGGCGACTTCGAGCGGCTCGTCGATCTCGACCTCGCGATGCTTCGCTTCCTGCTGCGTTCGTTCGGTGTCAGCGGCGAGGTGCTGCGCGCCTCGGAGTGTGCGGGTGGAGCGCAGCTCGCACGCGTCACGGCTCTACACGGAGCCGTGGCGAGCCGACCGGCGATCGAAGCGCTCCTCGAGCGCGGACCGGGGGCGCGGGCGCTGCTCGCCCCAGGGCGCTCGGCCGGCAGGCGTCGGCGAGGCGCGCGGCCGAGCCAGCAGCGCAACCTCGATCGAGGAGCGTGGTTCAACGGGGCGTGCGGTGACCGGTGAGATCGGACGCCGCCACGAACCGGAGGAATCATGCATCCTGGCCTTCGATCGACGTCCTCGAAGCGCACGCTTCGCAGGGTCGCGGCCACGGCGCTCGCGCTGGCGCTTGCCGGCAGCGCCGCCCCGGCCTTCGCG
>JADLGR010000074.1 GCA_020849175.1 Deltaproteobacteria bacterium | reverse complement strand
GATTCGCGCCGTATCACGGACGTGAACCGCGGCTGCTATGACGCGTTCGCCGCGGTCTACGACTGCCCGGTCCCGGTGATCGCGGCGGTTCACGGCTTCGTCCTCGGAGGCGGCATCGGGCTCGCAGGCGCGAGCGACCTCGTTCTCGCTTCCGACGATGCCCGCTTTGGCCTTCCCGAGATCGACCGCGGCGCGCTCGGAGCCGCCACGCACCTGCTGCGGATGTTCGGGATGCAGAAGACGCGGCGCATGCTCTACACCGGCGAGCCCATCGATGCGGCCGAGGCCCATCGCATGGGCGCGCTCGAGCGCGTGGTCCCGCGCGACGCCCTGCTCCCGGCGGCGCGCGAGCTCGCCGCGAAGATCGCGTCCAAGAGCCCGCGCGCGGTTCGGCTCGCCAAGGAGTCGCTCAACGGCATCGAGCTCCTCGACGTGAAGCAGAGCTATCGCTTCGAGCAAGGATTCACCTTCGAGCTCTACACGTCACCCGATTCGCAAGAAGCGCGCGACGCTTTCGTCGAGAAGCGGGACGCACGCTTCGCCGACGAGAAGAAGAGCTAGGCAATGGATCTCTCCTACACCGACGCGCAGCAGCGTTTTCGGGCCGAAGCGCGAACGTGGCTCAGCGCGAACGTGCCGCACGCCCCTCTTCCTTCCTTCGATACTCGCGAGGGGTTCGAGGCGCACCGAGCGTGGGAGCGGAAGCTCAACGCCGGCGGCTGGGCCATGGTCTCGTGGCCTCGCGAGTACGGCGGTCGCGGCGCGAACCTGCTCGAGTGGCTCGTGTTCGAGGAGGAGTACTACCGCGCCGGCGCACCGAAGCGCGTCAACCAGAACGGCCTGTTCCTCCTCGGTCCGACGATCATGGAGTACGGGACGCCCGAGCAGAGGGCCCGCTTTCTGCCGAAGATCGCGTCGAGCGACGAGGTGTGGTGTCAGGGCTGGAGCGAGCCCAACGCCGGCAGCGACATGGCTGCGATCCAGGCGACTGCGATTCGTGATGGCGACCGCTACGTGATCAACGGTCAGAAGACGTGGGCGTCTCGCGGCGCATTCGCCCACTGGACCTTCGGCATGTTCCGCACCGATCCGGCATCCGAGCGCCACCGCGGTCTCACGTTCGTGCTCGTTCCCCTCGACGCGAAGGGCGTGACCGTTCGGCCGATCGCACAGCTCGATGGAGAGACGGGCTTCGCCGAGATCTTCTTCGACGACGTCTCGGTTCCGGTCGCGAACCGCCTCGGCGACGAGGGCAAGGGATGGAACGTCGCGATGGCGACGGCGGGCTTCGAACGGGGTCTCATGCTGCGAAGCCCCGCCCGCTTCCAGCACACGGCTGCCCGACTGGTCGGCCTCTACCGAGAGAACGAGGCCACGTGTGATCCGGCACTGCGCGACGAGGTGGTCGCGTGCTGGATGGACGCCGAGGCCTATGCGCTCGAGACCTACCGCACCGTCTCGCGACTTCTCGGAGGCGGAAAGATCGGTGCCGAGGCGAGCCTCAACAAGATCTTCTGGTCGGAGCTCGATCTACGCATGCACGAGACCGCCCTGCGAATCCTCGGCGACCGCGCCGACCTGCTGGCTGAAGCGCCGTCCGCGACCGGTACGGACGACTGGCTCGACGGATGGCTCTTCTCGCTCTCCGGGCCGATCTACGCCGGGACGAACGAGATCCAGCGCAACGTGATCGCCGAGCGAATCCTCGGCCTGCCTCGGAGTTGACGATGCGATTCGGGTTCACCGAAGATCAGCTCCTGTTCCAGAGCACGCTGCGTGACTTTCTCGCGAAGGAGTGTCCGCCGGCCACGATCCGCGCGCTGTGGGAGTCCGAGACGGGCCACGACGCCGCGCTCTGGACGAAGCTCTCGGCCCTCGGCGTCCCGGGCCTCCTCGTCCCCGAGGCGCACGACGGCCTCGGCCGCGACGAGATCGATCTCGCGCTGCTGCTCGAAGAGGCCGGTCGCGCCGCGCTGTGCGGTCCCATCGTCTCGACGGCCGCCATCGGTGCGCCGCTGCTGGCGGAGATCCCGGCGCCCGCGCTTCGCGAGCGCTGGCTGCCGCGGGTGGCTTCGGGCGAGGCCCGCATCGCCGTGGGGCTTCCCGGCCTTCGCTTCGTCAGCGATGCCGGCGACGCCACCCTGCTCCTGCTCCCGCACGCGGACGAGGTCCACGCGCTCGCGCCCGATGCCGTACAGCTCGTGCGCGAGCCCGCGAGCGACCCCGCGCGCCGCATCTTCACTGTCTCCTTCACTGCCTCTTCCGCCACGCGCGTCGCTGCGGGGGAGGACGCCCGCCGCGCGCTCGCGACCGCCTTCGACCGCGCAGCCCTCGCCGCCGCCGCGCAGGCGATCGGCGTCGCCGATCGCCTCGTCGACATGACGTGCGCCTACGCACGAGAGCGCCGGCAGTTCGACGTGCCGATCGGCTCGTTTCAGGCCGTCAAGCACATGCTCGCCGGCGTGAGCGTACGCCTCGAATACGCCCGGCCGGCGGTCCACAGAGCGGCTTGGTCCGTCGCGCGTGGCCTTGCAGCGAGGTCGACGCACGTATCGCACGCGAAGCTCGCAGCGACCGCCGCCGCGCGGCTCGCCGCGCGTGTCGCGCTGCAGGTGCACGGCGCGATCGGCTACACGTGGGAGCAGGACCTCCACCTCTGGCTGCGCCGTGCGTGGAGCCTCGATCTCGACGCGGGCGGCGAGGGCCATCACCGAGCCCGCGTCGCGAACGCCGTGCTCGCAGACGGCGCCCGCGTCGGCCCGGGCGAAACCTTTGCAGGAGAAGCGTAGATGCAGGATGCGTACATCGTCGATGCGGTTCGAACGCCCGTTGGGCGAAGGGGCGGCGGCCTCGCGCGCATCCACCCCGCCGACCTCGGGGCGCACGCCATCGCCGCACTGATCGCGCGGACCGGAATCGACCCCGGCGCGGTCGAAGACGTCGTCTTCGGCTGCGTCGACACGATCGGCCCGCAGGCGGGTGACGTTGCTCGCACCTGCTGGCTCGCAGCCGGCCTTCCCGACCACGTCCCCGGTGTCACCGTCGACCGCCAGTGCGGCTCGTCGCAGCAGGCGATTCACTTCGCCGCACAGGCTGTGATGAGCGGAACGAGCGATGTCGTCGTGGCCGGCGGCGTTCAGAACATGAGCTCGATTCCGATCTCGTCCGCCATGCTCGCCGGCCAGCCGCTCGGCTTCGCCGATCCCTTCACCGGCTCGAAGGGCTGGGTCGCACGCTATGGAACGCAGGAGGTCTCGCAGTTCCGCTCGGCCGAGATGATCGCCGAGAAGTGGGACTGCACGCGTGAAGAGATGGAGCGCTTCGCCCTCGAGAGCCATCGGCGTGCGCTCCGCGCCATCGATGAGGGACGCTTCGAGAGGGAGATCGCACCGCTCGGCGACGTCTCCCGCGACGAAGGCCCGCGCCGCGACACCACGCTGGAGAAGATGGCGGGGCTCAAGACGCTCACGGACGGCGGCCGTCTCACCGCCGCCGTCGCGAGCCAGATCTCCGATGGTGCGGCAGCGCTCCTCGTCGTGTCGGAGGCCGCGCTCCAGACGCACGGCCTTCGGCCGCGCGCTCGAATCCACCATCTCTCCTGTCGCGGTGCCGATCCGATCTGGATGCTGACCGCCCCGATTCCCGCGACGCAGCACGCGCTCGAGGCGACCGGGATGCGCATGAGCGACATCTCCGCGGTCGAGATCAACGAGGCGTTTGCTCCCGTCGTGATGGCGTGGCTGAAGGAGACCGGATCGGATCCGGCCGTCGTGAACCCGAACGGGGGCGCCATCGCGCTCGGCCACCCGCTCGGTGCGACGGGCGCGCGCCTCATGACGACGCTCCTGCACGAGCTCGAGCGCACGGGCGGCCGCTTCGGCCTGCAGACCATGTGCGAGGGCGGCGGACAGGCGAACGTCACGATCATCGAGCGACTTTCCTGAGGAGGAGCGACGTGCCGGGCATCTGTGAAGGACGTGTCGTCATCGTCACTGGATCCGGGCGCGGGCTCGGTCGCACCCACGCGCTCGCTTTCGCGCGCGAGGGTGCGAAGGTGATCGTGAACGACCTCGGCGTCTCACTCGACGGCCGCGACCCCTCCGAGGGGCCCGCCGCAGCCGTCGCGGCGGAGATCCGGAACGCGGGTGGAGAGGCGATTGCCAGCACGGCCGACATCACCGACTGGGAGCAGACGGCCGCCTTGGTGAAGGCCGCGCTGACCGCCTTCGGCCGGCTCGACGTCGTCGTGAACAACGCCGGCTTCGTGCGCGACCGAATGTTCGCGAACGCGAGCGAAGACGAGTGGGACGCCGTGATGCGTGTCCACCTGAAGGGCCACTTCTGCCTTGCACGTCACGCCGCAGCGCACTGGCGCGACGAGGTCAAGGCCGGGCGGCCCGTCGATGCGCGCATCGTCAACACCAGCTCGGGCGCGGGCCTTCAGGGGAGTGTCGGGCAGAGCGCATATTCCGCAGCGAAGGGCGGCATCGCGGCGCTCACGCTCGTACAGGCGGCAGAGCTCGGGCGCTACGGCGTCACGGCCAACGCCATCGCGCCGTCCGCTCGTACGCGGATGACCGAGACCGTCTTCGTGGACATGATGAAGAAGCCCGAGCAGGGCTTCGATGCGATGGATCCCGCGAACGTGTCGCCGCTCGTAGTCTGGCTGGGAAGCGCTGCGTCGCGCGGCGTCACCGGCTGCGTCTTCGAGATCGCGGGAGGCCGCATCAGTCTCGCCGACGGCTGGCGGACCGGACCGTTCGTCGAGCGCGCAACACGCTGGGAGCCCGACGAAGTCGGCGCCGCGGTCCACGGGCTGCTCGCGAAAGCCACGCCCCCGCAGAAGGTCTACGGCACCTGATGCGGCGCCGAGGCTAGGACCGTGCACTTCGCTTTCACCGAGGAGCAGGAGCAGCTTCGCGAGACCGCGCGCAGCTTTCTCGCCGCGCACGGCACGCCCGAGAGCGTTCGCCGGACGATGCAGACCGAGCGCGGCTTCGACGTCGATCTCTGGAAGCGGATCGCCGGCGAGCTCGGCTGGCCGGCGGTTCTCGTCCCCGAGGCGTATGGAGGGCTGGGGCTCGGTTGGGTCGAGGTGGCTGCGTTGCTCGAGCTCACCGGGGAGTCGCTGCTCTGCGCGCCCCTGTTCTCGACGCTGTGTCTCGGAACGACCGCGATCCTCGTCGCGGGCAGTGAGGAGCAGCGCGCAGAGTGGCTTCCCGCGCTCGCCGAAGGACGCGCGACTGCAACGCTCGCCTTTCAGGAGAGGGCTCGCGATTCGCGATCCGGACCACCCGCCACGACCGCCCGCGCGTCTGACGGAGGGTACGTCCTGAGCGGCCGCAAGCGCTGGGTCCTCGACGGCGCGACGGCCAGTGCTCTCGTCGTCTCGGCGCTCGACAGCGGGGCGAGCGAGCCCGCGCTCTTTCTCGTCCCTGCCGACGCACACGGCCTCGTGCGCCGCATCGTCCCCACGCTCGACGCGACACGCCGCTTCGCCGAGATCGAGCTGCATGAGGTTCGGCTTCCGTCACATGCGCGCATGTCGGGCGACCCGACTGCGCTCGCGAAGATCCTCGATCTCGCCACGATCGGCCTCGCCGCCGAGCAGACGGGCGGCGCGCAGCGCTGCCTTGATCTCGCAGTCGCGTATGCCAAGACCCGCGTGCAGTTCGGCCGCCCGATCGGCTCGTTTCAGGCGATCCAGCACACCTGCGCCGATCTCCTCCTGCTCGTCGAGTCGGCGCGCTCCGCCAGCTACTACGCCGCCTGCGTTGCCGCCGAGGACGCTCCGGGCCTCACATCCGCCGCCTCCCTCGCGAAGGCGTACTGTTCGGAGGCGTACTTCCGCTGTGCGGGAGACTGTCTCCAGATCCACGGCGGGGTGGGATTTACCTGGGAGTACGACGTGCATCTGCACCTAAAGCGCGCGAAGACCGGCGAGCACTTCCTCGGAAGCCCGTCGTGGCACCGCGAGCGAATCGCGCAGCACATGGGGCTCTAGCCCGGTGAGCGACGCGCTCGAGATGCGGGGTCGCGTTGCGATCGTGACCGGCGGGTCCCGGGGCATCGGCCGCGGAATCTCGCAGCGCCTGCTCGACGCCGGCGCCGAAGTCGTGATCTGCGGGCGTGTCGAGCCGGAGCTGCTTCCCGCGACGCCGGAGCGCTCGGCGATCTTCGTCGCCGCCGACGTCCGCATTCCCGACCAGATCGATCCCGTCATCGCAGCCGCAACCGACCGCTTCGGCCGGCTCGACCTGCTCGTCAACAACGCCGGCGGATCGCCTCCAGCCGAGGCCGCGACGGCCTCGCCGCGCTTCTCGGAGTCGATCCTTCGCCTCAACCTCCTCGCTCCCCTCGTCTTCTCGCAGAAGGCGAACGCGGTCATGCAGGCGCAGGCCGGCGGCGGCTGCATCGTCAACATCGCAAGCGTCTCGGGTGTTCGCCCCTCGCCGGGAACAGCCGCCTACGGCGCCGCGAAGGCGGGCCTGCTCTCGCTCACGCAGTCGCTCGCGATCGAGTGGGCGCCGAAGGTCCGCGTCAACGCCATCGTCGCCGGGCTTCTCCGCACCGAGCAGACGGGCCTCCACTACGGAGACGAAGCCGGGGTCGCGCGCGTCGCCGCGACGGTCCCGCTCGGACGCCTCGGCGAACCTCTCGACGTCGCGAACGCCTGCCTGTTCCTCGCCTCGCCGCTCGCCGCCTACGTCACCGGCGCGGCGCTCCTCGTCCACGGCGGCGGCGAACGCCCCGCATTTCTCGCCGCGGCGAACAACACCTAGCAGATTGGTCCAATGCGGCCTGCGTGTCCAGACGCAGACCTGTGTCAGTCCTGCATCGAACGACCATCGCGTTACCGGAGCTTCGAGAAGACCCAGAATGCGGCCGAGACGGCGGCACTCACGAGGATGCAGCTCGTGATCGGCACGTAGATTCGCAGCCCAGGTCGTTCGATTCGAAGATCGCCGGGAAGTCGCCCGAACAGCGGAATCGACGGACCGAGCGTGAGCAGCAGGCCTACCGCAACGAGCACCAAACCGGCGACGACGAGCCCGCGGCCGAGAGTGGACATGGACCCAGAGTAGCCCTCACGCCACGCCTCGCGGGCAAAGGCGACACCCGCATCTGCGCGCCGCGAAGAGTCGGGCGAAGACCGCCTTCGCGCCGTACGCCGCCGCGCGAGCGCGCTGGAGACGTGCGTCACGTTCGCCGACGCTAGCGTCCGCCCGCAAATTCCTCCGCACGCCAGAACTCCCGTTCGGGATGCATCGCCTATTCACCCTCCTCCGCGACGAGCAGCGGCAGCAGCTCGCCGATCGGGCCACGCAGAATCGCGTCCGCGATGTCGTCCATCGCGGTGGGCTCGGCGTTTACGATCACGATGCGCGCACCCGCGTCACGCGCGAGCGGCACCACGCCCGCGATCGGATACACCGAGAGCGTCGATCCGATCGCGAGCAGCAAGTCGCACGAGAGTGCCGCTCGCTGCGCGCGCCGCAGGTCCTCGTCCACGAGATTCTGTCCGAAGGAGATCGTCGCCGACTTCAGTATGCCGCCACAGCTCCGGCACGGCGGGTCTTCCTCGCCGGCCCGCACCCGCTCGAGCGCACGCTCCATCGGCGCCCGCTCGCCGCAGTCGAGGCAAGCGACCTCGTGGATCGTGCCATGGATCTCGACGACGATCCCCGGAGACGAACCCGCTCGCTGGTGCAGCCCGTCGACGTTCTGCGTGATGAGCGCCGCCAGCTTGCCGCGGCGCTCGAGCTCAACCAATGCACGATGCCCTGCGTTTGGGCTCGCCTGCCACGCCGCCGACTCGAGCCGCGCTCGCCACGCGCGTCTTCGCACCTCGGGATCCGACACGTAGTGCGAGAGCGTCGCCATCTTCTCCGCATCGGGATTCTTCGTCCACACGCCCTCCGGTCCGCGGAAGTCGGGAATGCCGGACTCCGTCGAGATGCCAGCCCCCGTCAGCACGACCACGCGACTCGCGTCGCGCACAAGCGCCTGCGCAGCGAAGAGGCCGTCGGCGGAGGTCATCGGCTTCGCCCTAGCCAGCGCGCCGCGGCACCCTGCCCGCTCACTGAAGCCCGTACGAGTGACTGGCTCACGTCACCTCCGACCGAACCGGCTCTGCGAGCAGAGGCGATCGTCGATCCTGCCGCATCAGCGCGACCATAGCGGTCGAGGATGTCCTGCTACGCGCCGATCCCGCTCTCCTTGGAAGCGACCAAGCGAGCTGACCTGCTCCCCATCTTTGGTCCATTCGATGTGAGCCTTCCTCCGGGTTTGGCCTCTTCCTCTTCGCGAGCACCTTGCTCATTCCGCGGTTATTGACTCCTGCATAAATAATGGAATGATGCACCTCCAGGGAGGTGCTCATTGTGCGACTGCCTGGCTCGGCCGAGCTTCTGGAGAGCCGGCGCCATCGGGCGCTCGGGCTCCTGGATGAGGGCCG
>JADLGR010000073.1 GCA_020849175.1 Deltaproteobacteria bacterium | reverse complement strand
CCTCCCGGCGCGACGCTGCACCATCTCCCACAGCTTCTCTCGGAGACGCTCCTTGAACTCCGGATCGGCGAGATCCTCAGCCGAATCGGCCGCGAGGAATTCGCGGAGCTCCTCGATCGTGTATGCCGCACCCTCTGCCACGTCCATTTCCCCTGCGATTTCAGCGAAACCCGGCTCCGTCTCTGCTGCGATGTCTGCGGCCGATTCTCCCGTTCTCTGGAGAATGCGCTTCTCGACCACATCACCCCCCAGCCCGACTCACGGGCCTACCGTCACGAAACCACCCTGGCTCGCCTCCACGAACAGCCGCTTCATCCGGTAGAGGCAGGACCGGATCGCGTCACTCGACCGCGCCGTTCGGCGCGAAATCTCCGGGATCGACAGGTTCTCGACGTGCCGCAGCACGAACACCTCCGCCTGCCAGTCCGACGCGGCGCCCAGGCGTTCGCTGATCGCGTCTGCGTAGCGTCGCAAGCTCAGGTGCTCCTCCGGCGTACAGGACGAGAGGCTCGGCACCGGGCGCAAGAGCTCCGGCTCCGCGTTCTCCATCCAGCCATCACGCGTTCGGAGCCGCCGCAGGTGGTTGTTCACCGTGTTCTTGGCGATCCCGTAGATCCAGGAGAGCAGACTCGACTGCCCGCGGAAGGCCTCCACCGACCGGAAGACGGCCGTGAACGTCTCCTGGACGATCTCCTCGGTGTCCGCGTGATTGCGGACCCGCACGAAGGTGAAGTTGTAGACGCGCTGGAAGTAGCGCGCATAGAGCTCGTTGAAATGCCCCTCGTCGCCGTCGCGGATGCCGAGCACCAGCTCGGCGTCCGTCAGCGTCTGCACCCCTGATCGGAGGGGGGGTCGTTCGGCAGTGTGCCGGACAGGGCTCCGCGCCAACGCGAGACTCCTCGTGCCGCCACCCTTCCCAAGGGGAGAGCGCCCGCTCTCAACCCATTAGGTGGCCGCCAAGCCCGCGATGTGGCAAGGGTTGCCCGCGTTCTGCGCCTTCTGCCCGGCTCCGGAGCAAAAGGCCTCACTCGCGTCAGAAGTCCCTAGGATCCAACGACGCTGTCGAGGCCCGGAACGCCCTCGGAGAGGGCTCGCCGCATCCGGTAGAGGTTCGCCTTGATCGCATCCTCGGACTTGCCGAGGGCGGTGGCGATGGCCCGAACCGACTGCCGGCGCAGGTGTTTCAGATGGAAGATCCGCCGCTGGAGCGGGGTCAGACGGCCCTCGATCACCGCCTCGCAGCGATCGAGCATCCGGCGCGCCTCGACGGCCTCCTCGGCCGACGCCTGCTCCGCGGGCACCTCCGAGCAGGCGTCGTCGCCCAGCGGCGCGAGCCGTGCCCGGGGGCCGCGGAAGCGGCGGTTGACCTTGTTCCGGGTGATCCCGAAGATCCAGACGAGCAGACTCGACGTCCCCTGGAACGAGGGGAGGGCCTTCAGCACGGTCATGAACACTTCCTGCGTCACGTCCTCTGCCTCGCCAGCGTCGCGGAGGCGGCGCAGCGCAAAGCGGTGAACGCGCTGGAAGTACGTCTCGTAGAGCAGGTCGAAGGCCTGACGGTCGCCCTTCAAGATCCGCTCGACGAGCTCCTGGTCCGTCGACCAGGGCGTGTCGTGAGTGTGCACGGGGGGGCTCCTGCGATGGCTTCGCAGAGAACCGCTCGACCACAACGGGGGGTGGGGGTGCGGTGATTCGACGCGGTGCCTTCGGCCGCCGCCTCCTCTCCACGCTGCATCGCGTTCTCACGCGACCCTGTGCGCAGCGCAGGGTGAGGTGCGCCCTGCCTTCCGCTCTCGTCCGGTGTTTCCCGGTCCTTCCCGGTCTGGCCTTCGCGATCCTCCGTCGAAGCTGGGCTCTTCAAGAGTGTGGGTGCTGTCCACCCGTTGGCAAGAAACAGCAAGGCGCGTGCCACCGGGCACGACCTGCGCAGATCGAGTCTGAGCAACCCGATTCTACGCGACTTTCCGACGGTGTGGGGCGAGCGTGCCGCCCCTTCCGGGCCGGCAACGAGTAGAAGCGTCCTTCCCTTCTTGTGGACTCGCGTTCACCCGGGATGCTTCTCGCGCGCGACGAACTCGCGCACTGCGGTGAGCGCGGGCGCGCTCGACGCATCGCTCTCGAATCGGATCGCGAAGCCGACGACGGGCTCGGTTTGCACGCGGATCACCGTTCCCCGAAGACGCAACAGTGCGTCGTGTCCCGGGAGCTCGAGCACGACTTGCGCCTGCGAGCCGATCACCGGCGACTCCGTCGATAGGAGGAAGACCCCGGACTCGGAGAGGTCGAGAGTCGGGAGAAACACCTGACGGAGCGGATCTTCGTACGCCGCCTCGATCCGCGCGCGAACGCGCCGCGCGCGCGGCTGGCCCTTCGACGGGTCGGAGGCGCTCACAGCTTTCCGGGGACGATCCACCATTGTCCACCGCTCTGCTCCCAGACGTCCTCACGTTCGATCGAGACACTCCAGAAACGCAGCGGGAGGCTGCTCTTGCCTTCGAGCCGAAACCGCACGCGTGCACGATCCGGCGCCTCCATGCTGAACTCCTGAAGCTCGGCGGCGAGCGGGCGGTTCTTCTCGAAGTGAGCCGCGGTCAGATCTTCGGCGAGGCGCGCGTAGTAGTCGGAGTAGCCCTCCTGCGTCTTGAAATAGGAGCGCAGCGTCGGATCGTTGTAGGTCGCGAGCGTATTGAACCGGCGTTGTGCGAGTCGCTGATAGAACGCGTCCGCCCGATCCTGGAATCCGAGCACGGCCGCGTCCGACGGCGCCAGCGCCGCGGCGCGAGGAGCGGGCGTCGTGGCAGCCGGCGCCGGCGCGGGCTCTTCGTCGCCAAACGGCCACAGCCAGCGCGGCGCAGAGAACGAGCTGCACCCCGACAGCGAGAGCACGAGCGCGACGGCCCCTGCGCGCCCCAGCCGCACGCGCCGCATCACGACGAGGCCCGCCGGCCGCGGGTCGCCTTCGACTCGATCGCGGCCTGCGCCGCCGCGAGCCGTGCGACGGGAACGCGGTACGGCGAGCACGAGACGTAGTCGAGACCGAGCCGCGCGCAGAACTTCACGCTCTTGGGGTCGCCACCGTGCTCTCCGCAGATCCCGACCTTGAGCTCGCGGCGCGTCCGCCTTCCGAGCTCGACGCCGGTTCGAATCAGCGCGCCGATGCCTTCTTCGTCGATCGAGACGAAGGGATCGTCTTCGAGGATCCCGGTGTCGATGTAGACGTCGAGGAAGCGGCTCGCGTCGTCACGCGAGAGACCGTACGTCATCTGCGTCAGGTCGTTGGTCCCGAACGAGAAGAAGTCGGCGTGAGCGGCGATGCCGTCCGCCGTGAGCGCCGCACGCGGCAGCTCGATCATGGTGCCGATCGATGGTCGCACGCGGCTGCCGTGCCTGGAGGAGAGAACTCCCTCGATCTCCTCCTCCGCTGCGCGCCGCAGCCGCTCGAGCTCCTTCACGTGCGCGACCAGCGGGATCATGATCTCGGGCCGAACCTTCACACCCGATTCGGAGACCTCACGGGCCGCCTCTGCGATGGCGCGCACCTGCATGCGATAGATCTCCGGGAAGGTGATGCCGAGACGGCAGCCGCGATGGCCGAGCATGGGGTTGAACTCGCGGAGTGAGTCGATCTTCGCGCGAACGCGCGCGACGTCGCTGCCGAGCGCCGCTGCGACCTCGCGGATCCCCTCGTCCTCGTGCGGGAGAAACTCGTGGAGAGGCGGGTCGAGCAGGCGGATCGTGACCGGCAACCCCTCCATCGCCCGGAAGATCCCCACGAAGTCACCGCGCTGCATCGGAAGCAGCTTGTCGAGTGCTCGGCGCCGCTGCACCGCATCGCTGGCGAGGATCATCTCACGCACCGCGAGGATCCGACTCGGCTCGAAGAACATGTGCTCGGTCCGGCAGAGCCCGATGCCTTCAGCACCGAACTGGCGCGCGATCTTCGCGTCGTTCGGGGTGTCGGCATTGGTTCGAACACGCAGCACTCGGCGCGCGTCGGCCCACTGCATCAGCTCGGCGAACTCGCCGCCGAGCTCGGGCGTCACCGTCGGAACACGGCCGCTCATCACCTCGCCGGTCGAACCGTCGAGGGAGATCGGCTCGCCGACTCTGACCGTCCGGCCCTCGAAATGGATCTCTCCCCGGTCGGCATCGATGCGGAGCGCGCCGCACCCCGCGACACAGCACTTGCCCATGCCGCGCGCCACCACGGCCGCGTGAGACGTGAGCCCGCCGCGTCCGGTCAGGATGCCCTCGGCGGCGTGCATGCCGTGGATGTCCTCCGGTGAGGTCTCGGCACGAACCAGGATCACCTTCTCGCCCGCTTTGGCACGCGCCTCGGCCTCGTCGGCAAAGAGAACGACGTTGCCGGTCGCCGCGCCCGGCGACGCAGGAAGCCCGCGGGCCAGCACGTCGCGGCGGGCCTTCGGATCGAAGGTCGGGTGCAGGAGCTGATCGAGGGCGCGCGGATCGACGCGCAAGATCGCCTCGTCCTTCGTGATCAGTCGCTCGTGCGCCATGTCGACGGCGATCTTCACCGCCGCTCGCACGGTGCGCTTTCCGGTCCGGGTCTGGAGCATCCACAGCGTTCCGTGCTCGATCGTGAACTCGATGTCCTGCATGTCGCGGTAGTGCCGCTCGAGCTTCTGGTAGATGCGAACGAGGTCGCGATAGGCCGCGGGCATCTCCTCTTCGAGGGTCGGAAGATGCGCCTGGTCTGCCCGTCGGTTCGCCTTGTTGATGGGCTGCGGCGTCCGGATGCCCGCGACCACGTCCTCACCCTGCGCGTTCTTGAGATACTCGCCGTAGAAGACACGCTCTCCCGTCGACGGGTTCCGCGTGAACGCGACGCCCGTGGCGCAGTCGTCGCCCCGGTTGCCGAAGACCATCGCCTGCACGTTGACGGCGGTGCCCCACGAGCTCGGGATCCCATTGAGCTTCCGGTACGTGACCGCGCGGTCGTTCTCCCACGAGCGGAACACCGCCGCGACGGCGCCCCAGAGCTGGTCGTGCGGATCCTGCGGAAAGGGCTTTCCGGTGTGCTCCTCGACCACCTCGAGATACTCGTGAACGAGCCCCCGGAGATCATCGGCGTCGAGATCCGTGTCGAGGTCGACGTTCCGCTCGTCCTTCAGCGCTTCGAGCCGATTCTTGAAGCTCTCCATCTCGACGCCGAGTACCACGTCTGCGTACATCGAGATGAAGCGCCGGTAGCTGTCATGGGCGAAGCGCGGGCCGAAGCGAGCAGCGACCCCTTCGACGCTGCGATCCGAGAGGCCGAGGTTCAAGACCGTGTCCATCATTCCGGGCATCGAGGCGCGCGCGCCCGACCGCACGGAGACGAGCAGCGGGTTCTCCGGGTCGCCGAAGCGCCGCTTCATGATCTTCTCGACGCGCCCCATCGCGCGAAGCACCTCGGCCTCGACCGGCGCCGAGAGCTTCTGGCCGGCCGCGTTGAACGCGCTGCACACCTCGGTCGAGATCGTGAACCCGGGGGGCACCGGAACGCCGAGCCGCGTCATCTCGGCGAGGTTCGCGCCCTTGCCGCCGAGCAGCGCCTTCATGTCCGCACGCCCGTCGGCCTTCCCGTCGCCGAACGAGAAGACCCGCTTCTTCGTGCGCGCCGCCGTCGCCGCCGCGCGCGGCGGCGCCTTCCTCTTCGTGGTCTTGCCCGTCAATGTGCGGCCTCCAGGCGCTCCCGCAGGTAGGAGAGCACCGATTCGATCGCGATCCGCTCCTGCGTCATCGGATCTCGATCGCGAATCGTGACCTTCCCGTCCGTCTCCGACTCGAAATCAACGGTGACACAGAACGGCGTTCCTACCTCGTCCTGGCGGCGGTAGCGGCGGCCGATGTTGCCCGACTCGTCGTAGAACGTGGCGAAGTGACGCCGCAGGTCGCGCTCGAGACGCCGCGCCGGCTCGCCGAGCTTCTTCGAGAGCGGGAGGACGGCCGCCTTGATCGGCGCAACGGAAGGAGCCAGACGCAGCACCGTCCGAGTCTCGCCGTCGGCGAGCTTCTCCTCGCCGTAGCCGTTCGCGAGCAGCGCGAGGCACGTGCGGTCGACGCCGACGGACGTCTCGATCACCATCGGAACGAAGCGCTCCTTCGTTTCTTCGTCGGTGTACGCCAGGTCCTTGCCCGAGAACTCGCCGTGACGGCGCAGATCCCAGTCGCCCCGGTCGTGAACCCCCTCGATCTCCTGCCAGCCGAACGGGAACAGGAACTCGATGTCGGCCGCGGCCTTCGCGTAGTGGGCGAGCTCGCCGCCCTCGTGCGGCCGCACGCGCAACCTCGAATCGCCGAAGCCGAGCTCGCGGTGGAACGCGAGACGCTGCTCGAGCCAGTGCTCGAACCACCGTTCGCGCTGTGCGGGATGCACGAAGAACTCGAGCTCGGCCTGCTCGAACTCACGCGAACGAAAGGTGAAATTGCGTGGATTGATCTCGTTGCGAAACGCCTTGCCGATCTGCGCGATGCCGAACGGGATCTTCTGGCGCGACGTCTCGCGCACGCGCTTCATGTCGTTGAAGATCGCCTGACACGTCTCGGCGCGCAGATACGCCACGGCAGCGGCGTCCTCCGACGCGCCGATGAACGTCTTGAGCATGAGGTTGAAGTTGCGCGCCGGCGTGAAGTCGTGCTCGGAAGAGCCCTCTCGCGCCGAGCACTTGCCGGCGTCGTCGAGCTGATCGGCACGGAAGCGCTTCTTGCAGGCGCGGCAGTCGACCATCGGATCGCTGAAGTGCTCGACGTGGCCCGACGCCTCCCAGGTGCGGGGATGGCAGATGATGGCCGTGTCGATGCCTTCGACGTCGTCGCGCTCGCGAACCACGCGCTGCCACCAGAGCGCCTTCAGGTTGTTCTTGAGCTCGACTCCGAGCGGGCCGTAGTCCCAGAAGCCGTTGATCCCGCCGTAGATCTCGCTCGACGGGAAGATGATTCCGCGCCGCGCGCACAGCGAGACCAGGTCGTCCATGCGCCAGGGGTAAGCGGGCTCGGCGACGGGTGAGACGGTCATGGCTCCTCTGGCGGGGCGAGCAAGTCGCGGGGCGCGAGTATTCCCCTTGCCGGGCTCGGGTGTCAACCCGCGGGGAGGTCCGCCGACGAGATGATTTCATTGAGGAATCGCTCACTTTGCAGCTCGAGCCCAACGTGAAATCGAGCAAACCTCGACAGGAGGAGACGGGCCTCACGCAGGGCGGGCCCCGAGAGGGCAACGCGGCCCAGCTGCTCGGGCGCGAATCGCAGCCCGACCGCGAGCGCCCGCAGGGTGCCGAGGTGGATGCCGAGCGCGTCTTCGCCGGCAGCCGCGCACGACGTGCACAGAGGGCCGCCTTCCGCGACGAGAAAGGGCACCTCCTCGCTCCCTTCGAGAGCGCCGCCGCAGCGCACGCAGGCCTCGAGCTCCGGCCGCAGCCCGAGCGCGTCGAGGGCCCGCAGCTCGAGCAGCACGCGCAGCCGTGCGTCGGGGCTTCGAGCATCGAGCGCCCGGAGCGCCGAGAGCGTGAACGCGAACAGACGCCGGGAGTCGGCGCGTGCCCCGCCTTCCGGTGCGAGGCGGCCGAGCAGCTCGAGCAGGTAGCAACCGAGCGCGAAGCGTGCGGTGTCCCGGCGCAGCTCCGCGAGCGACTCGACGAGCGTGGCCTGCTCGAGGCGCGCCATCGCGCTTCCGCTACGACGAACGGCCGTGATCCGGAGACGGTTGAAGAGGTCGAGTGTGCCGGCGAAGCGCTTCCGACTGCGACGGGCGTGCCGCGCAATCGCGGTCAGACGCGATGTCTCGGGCGTCAGGAGGTGGAGGATGAGATCGGACTCGCCGAACTCCACCACGCGGAGCACGAGCGCCTCGGTGTGCAGCGTGCGCACACGGGAAGGCTACCGGAGCGGTGACGAGACGGCGGCTGGGGATGGCCAGTCGACGCCATGGCGGGGCAAAATGGCGTCGAGAGCGATCTCGGGCGGCGCAGGAGCGATGAACATCTCGGGTGGCGACGCGACCGCGCGCGGGCGAGCGAAGGTTCCTGGCGGCGCCTCGCGGACCTTCTCGGCGAACTCGACGACGTAGTCATGGCGAAGGACCGGCGCCTGTGCAGGCCGCGCAACGAGCAGCGCCGCTCGTGACAAGTCGATTCGGCCGGCGACCGCGAGCGTGGCCGCCGCCACGAGCGCGACCAGCGCGAGGCCTGTGATGCCCAGCGCGGCCACGCGAGCCGGCGCAGCACCCGTTCGACCGCGCAGCGCCGCCTCGCTCGCGAGGAGCCGCACCATCGTATCGACGGGGTCGAGTCCGATCGCGACGGCGACCGTTCGCACGAAGCCGCGAACGAACGCGTCGTGCTGGCGATCGAATGCGCCGGCCTCGAGCCGTGCGAGCGAGCGACGCGGAATGCGTGTCACGGACTCGAGGTCTTCGAGGCTCAGGCCGCGAAGCCGCCGCTGCGCCGACAGGTAGGCGCCGATCGAGAAGCCAGCCGCGGCAGACGACGGCGCGACCGCTTCGTCTGCGCAGAACGCGTAGGAGTCTGCCGTGCTTCCCGGTGCGGTCACTGCAAGAGCTTCCGATACTCCTGCGAGCGCCTTCCCCACTCGCTGGTGCCCTGTCGCTCGATCACCGTTGCCAGATGTGCGAGCGCACGATCGCGATCGCCCATCGAGACGTAGATCTCCGCCATGCGGTAGTTCGTCTCCGCTTCGGCCGACGGCCCCGGCTTCGCGGCGAGCACTCTCGAGAAGACTTCGATCGCCTCGGCGCGACGCCCCGTCTGCGACGCGAGGATGCCGAGATCGAGGAGCGCTGGCCAGTAGTCGGATCGCATTGCGAGCGCCCGCGTGAGCGTCGCGCGCGCCTCCTCGGTGCGGCCGAGCTGGATCTGAGCCCAGCCGGCGTTGGTGAGCGCGCGCCAGGGCGCCGGGAAGGTGGGGTCCTCGGCGAGGCTCGCGCTCTCGCGAACCGCTTCCTCGTAGCGCTCCATCTGGACGTAGAGCGCCGAGAGGCTGAGGCGCGCGCCCTGGAACGCGGGGTTGAGCTCGAGCGACCGGCGCAGATGCCTCTCGGCGTCGGAGAATCGCCCGGTCAGGCGGTAGGCCTCGGCGATCGCGTGGTGGACCCGCGGCTGCCGCTCGTCGAGAGCCAGCGCCGCCTGCAGCTCCCGAAGGGCCATGGCCGTGTTGCCGCCCTTCAGGTAGTCGACGCCGAGATCGTAGTGGCTGCTGACTCTCGCGATCCGGTCCTCGTCCGGCCTCGGATCGTGGGCGCAGCCGAGCAAGCCCGCGAGCGACGCGACGAGAGCGAGAGCAATGGCATGGGCAGCCGTACGCTTCATCGAATCCCCTCCAGATGAGCGGCTCCCGCGTCAGAAGGAGCCGAGGAGCCGGAGCCAGAAGGGGGGCCGGTCTCCCTTCGCTTCCGCCCGGGCTCGTTTCACGAGGCGAAGGCGTCCGAGCGCCGACGGCTCGGACCTCTCGGCGGGCGGCTCGGAAGGGGGAGCGCCGAGCCGGCGCCTGAACTTCGTGAGCGGGAGGGCCTCGGGGGCCCCTGCGAGCGGAAGGCCTTCCGACCTCTCCCGGACCGGGATGAAGGGGACCGGCGCGAGCGTCTGCGGCACCGCGGTGTTGGCCGCAGCGGCCGGGCTCTCTCGGACCTCGGCCGCACTCGCGTTCCATCCCGACAGCTCCCACCACAGATCGAGCGCGCGACGGCGCTGCTCGAGATCTGCACTTGCGAGCGCGTCATCGTCGAAGAGAAATCCCATCCCCTCCGCGAAGGAGAGCGCAGCATCGACAGCCCTTTGCAGCGCGTCGGGCTCGATCACGCCGTCCCAGGACCAGCAACCGAGAGCTCCGTCGCCGAGCGAGCGTACGAGGACGCAGAGCGCGAACGCCCCATCGGCCTCTTCGTGGACACCGATCGCCGCCCGGGCGGGTCCGGCCGGAAGCTCGTCGGCAGCGAGCTCGGGCGTGTTGACCGCGAGCCACAGGCTCCTCAGGCGTTCGTCGCCGGCGGCGGGCGGATGGCTGCGCGCGAAGAACATGCCCATGCATCGGCGGACTTGCACGTGCGCTTGAGCTTCGTGCGAGCGCAGCGGCCGCTCCAACCGGCCGGGCGCGAAAGGCTTCGATTCTCGCGCCGCCGGTCGGCCGTCCACCCGTGAGGGACTTTCGCCCGCCGGGGGGAGGGATAGAATCGGGCGCGCAGCGCCCTTCCGGAGAAATCATCCTTGTCGAGCAAACGGATCGAAGAGATCGCCAACGTCGCCATCCGCTTCGCCGGCGACAGCGGCGACGGAATGCAGCTCACCGGAACGAAGTTCACCGAGGCGACCGCGCTCGCGGGAAACGACCTCTCGACCTTCCCCGACTATCCGGCCGAGATCCGAGCACCGGCCGGATCGATCGCGGGCGTCTCCGGCTTCCAGATCCACTTCGCATCACGCGACATCCGCACGCCGGCGGATGCGCCGGACGTGCTGGTCGCCATGAATCCGGCAGCGCTCAAGGCGAACATCGCGGATCTTCGCCCGCAGGGCCTCTTGATCATCAACAGCGACGCCTTCACCGACCGCAACCTCAAGCTGGCCCACTACGACGAGGACCCTCTGCCCCGGCTGCGCGAGCAGTTCACGCTGGTCGAGATCCCGATGACGAGGCTCAACCGTGAGGCCGTCAAGGACCTCACCTTCAGCCAGCGTGAAGCCGACCGCTCGCGAAATTTCTTCGCGCTCGGGCTCATGTACTGGCTCTACGGGCGTCCCCTCGACGCGACGGTCCAGTGGATCAAGAGCAACTTCAAGGGGGAGACACAAGAGGCGAACCGGCGGGTGCTCCTTGCGGGCTACCACTTCGGCGAGACGACCGAGCTCTTCCCCGTCTCCTACGTCGTGCCGAGCGCCAAGATCGAGCCCGGTCGGTACCGGAACATCACCGGCAACCAGGCGCTCGCGTGGGGCATCGTCGCGGCGGGCGTACAGATGGGACGCCCGGTGTTTCTCGGCGCCTATCCGATCACGCCCGCCAGCGACGTCCTCCACGAGCTGACGCGCTTCAGGCACTTCGGCGTCAAGACCTTCCAGGCCGAGGACGAGATCGCCGCGGCCGCAGCGGCGATCGGCGCCGCCTACGCCGGCCAGCTCGCGCTGTGCACGACGAGCGGTCCGGGCATGGTGCTCAAGCAAGAGGCGCTCAACCTCGCGATCATGACCGAGCTCCCCCTCGTCATCATCGACGTCCAGCGTGCAGGGCCGTCGACGGGGATGCCGACCAAGGTCGAGCAGGGGGATCTGCTGCTCGCGATGTTCGGCCGCAACTCCGACAGCCCGCTCCCGGTGATCGCTGCCAGCACGCCGGGTGACTGCTTCCATGCAGTGCTCGACGCCTTCCGCATCGCGGTCAAGTACATGACGCCGGTGGTGGTGCTCTCCGACGCGTATCTCGCCAACAGCTCGGAGCCGTGGAGGATCCCCGACGCCGATTCGTTGCCGCGAACGCCGGTCGCGCTCCGCAAGGATCCGAGCGGGTTCGAGCCCTACGCGCGCAATCCAGAAACCCTCGCGCGCGACTGGGTCGCACCGGGAACGCCCGGTCTCGAGCACCGCATCGGCGGCCTCGAGAAGGAGGACGTGACGGGCGGGATCTCGTACAGCCCGGCGAACCACGCGCGCATGCAAGAGCTTCGGGTCGAAAAGGTTGCGCGCGTCGCGCAGGACGTGCCGCCCGCCGAGCCGACCGGCCCGGACCGCGGCGACCTGCTCGTCGTGGGCTGGGGCAGCACGCAGGGCGCGATCCTCTCGGCCGTCGAAGAGGCGCAGGGGCGCGGGCACACGGTCTCCGCGCTGCACCTTCGCTGGCTGAGCCCTCTGCCCGCGAACCTCGGCGACGTGCTGGGTCGCTTCCGGCGCGTGCTCGTCCCCGAGCTCAATGGCGGCCAGCTCGCGATGCTTCTGCGCGCGACGTACCTCGTCGACGCGCACAGCCTCTCGAAGGTCGCCGGGCAACCCTTCAAGGTCCGCGAGATCGGGGCACGCATCGACGCCCTGCTGAGCGGGGAGGCGTGATGACGGCACAGAAGCCGGCGGCTGGGCTCTCGAAGCGGGACTTCACGTCGGATCAAGACGTGCGCTGGTGTCCCGGCTGCGGTGACTACTCGATCCTCTCGAACGTCCAGAAGGTGATGCCCGAGCTCGGCGTCCCGCGCGAGAAGGTGGTGTTCGTGTCCGGGATCGGCTGCTCGAGCCGCTTCCCTTATTACATGAACACCTACGGCTTCCACACCATCCACGGCCGTGCGCCCGCATTCGCGACGGGCATCAAGATCGCCCGGCCCGACCTCTCGGTCTGGGTGGTGACCGGCGACGGCGACGGGCTCTCGATCGGGGGCAACCACCTGCTCCACACCATCCGCCGCAACCTCGACCTCCAGATCCTGCTCTTCAACAATCGCGTCTACGGCCTCACGAAGGGGCAGTACTCTCCGACCTCGCGGCTTGGAATGAAGAGCAAGTCGTCGCCGCAGGGGACGATCGACCACCCCGTCGATCCGGTCCGCTTCGCACTCGGCGCTGGAGCGACCTTCGTCGCCCGCACCGTGGACGTCGACGCGAAGCACATGCAGGAAACGCTGCACCGCGCGCACGCACACAAGGGAACGGCATTCGTCGAGATTCTGCAGAACTGTCCCGTGTTCAACGACGGTGAATGGGCCGAGGTCGAGGACAAGAAGACGCGCGACAGCGCATCGCTGGTGCTGCGGCAGGGTCAGCCGCTCGTCTTCGGTGACGACGAGAACCGGCAGGGGATCCGATCCGAGCACGGGCGCCCGCGACTCATTCCGCTCCCGCCGGGCGTCGATCCAGTCGAAGCGGGAGTCACCGTCCACGACGAGCGCACCGACTCGGTCGCCTACTCCTACGTCCTCGCGGCGCTGGCGCGCCCCAAGTTCCCGATGCCGATCGGTGTGTTTCGCGCCGTCGGCCGCCCGACCTACGAGGATCTGCTGCAGGACCAGATCGACGAGGCGCTGCAGCAGCGTGGGCGCGGCGATCTGCGCGCGCTGCTCACGTCCGGCGACACCTGGACGGTGGGCGGGTAGCCGTTGCCCGCGGACACGGCCGCGGCTCGCACGTGTCCCGGCCGGTTCGCGGATCGCGTCGCCGTCGTGACCGGAGCGGCGAGTGGGATCGGCCGCGCGGCTGCACTTCGCCTCTCCCGTGAGGGAGCCGCGGTCGCGTGCGTCGATCGCAACGCGGCTGGAGCCGCACAGACCGCAGCAGCGCTCCGCGCCGCGGGAGCGCGCGCGCTCGACGTCGCCTGCGACATCGCGCGCAGCGCCGACGTCCGTGCAGCCGCCGAAAGGATCGAAACGGACCTCGGCCCCGTCTTCGCGCTCGCCAACGTTGCGGGGATCGGCGACGTCGCGGGACAGGACGGCATCGAGAACCTCCCGGACGAACGCTGGCAGCAGGTGCTCGACGTCAACGTGAACGGAAGCTTCTACTGGTGTCGCGCGCTGCTGCCGGGCATGGCCGCGCGCGGGGCGGGCGCCGTCGTGAACGTCTCGTCCCTCGCGGGACGCTCGAAGAGCGCGAACGCAAATCTCGCCTACACCACGAGCAAGGCGGCGCTCCTCGGCATGACGCGGCATCTGGCTTTCGACTACGGCCGGCGCGGCGTGCGCGTGAATGCGATCTGTCCCGGCGGCGTCGACACTCCGATGATCCGCGCCGCCGCGACTCTCGCGGCGGCTTCGCCCGAGACGGCGGCCGCTCGCGCGAAAGGACTCGCGGCGTACCAGTTCTTCATGCCGATCCAGCGTCTTTCGAGCGCCGAAGAGCAGGCCGCCGCCCTGCTCTGGCTGCTCTCCGACGACGCGTCGTACGTGAACGGCGTCTCGCTCGACGTGAACGGCGGCCTGTACATGGCCTGAGGTGCGGTGCGGGCCGCATCGCCCCGCGCGTCTGCGCCGTCTCGTCGCATCGCAGGAGGAATCATGGCCCGCATCCCCTACGTCGACCCCGAGACCGCACCGCCCGCCGTGAAGGAGGTCTTCGACCTCCTCCCGGCACACCTCAACGTGTTCAAGCTGATGGCGCATGCGGAGACTTGCTTCCGCGCGTGGATCCGGCTCGGCAGCCAGGTCCTCGGGAAGCAGAAGCTCTCGGCCCTGCTGCGCGAGCTCGCGATCCTGCGCGTCGCACGGCTCTCGGGTGCGCCATACGAATGGGTGCAGCACGTTCCCATCGCGCGGCACACGGGCGCGAGCGAGGCGCAGATCGAGGCGCTCGAGCGAGGAGACGTCACGGCGCCCTGCTTCGACGAAGTCGAGCGGCTCGTCCTCCGGTTCACGGACGAGGTGCTGCGCGACGTAGGCGCCTCGCGCGCAACGCACGACGCTCTGGCGCGGCTCCTCTCGCCTCAGGAGCTCGTCGAGCTCGTTCTCGCGATCGGGTTCTACATGACGGTGGCGCGCGTCATGCAGACCTTCGAGATCGATCTCGAGGCCGCGCAGGGCGTGCGCGTGCTCGACGCCGCCACCGAGTAGCCGGCGCAGGGGACGCAGCGTGGAGCCCGGTGGCTGGCTCGCTCCCGGGGCGGTGAGCCTCGCGAAGGTCGCGATCGCCCTCGCGACCGCGGCGCTGCTGCTCGCGGGGTGGATGCTCCGCCGCGCGGGCCGAGCCGACGCGCTGCGAAGGACGCGCGACGCCGTGCTACTGACACTCGGCATCGCCGGCGGTCTCGGCTGGTGGAGCTTCGCGAGCCTCCCGGCATGGATCCATCCACACGACGCGTACCACTATTTCCTCGGCGCGCGGTACTTCGCGGAGCTCGGCTACACGCGTCTGTACGCCTGCACGGTGGTGGCCGACGCCGAGGTCGGGTTCGGCGGCGACCTCGAGGCGCGGCGTGTCCGCAATCTCGAGACGAACCTGATCGAGCGCGGCTCGCGTACCGCCGCCGACCCCGAGCGCTGCAAATCGCACTTCTCGAGCGATCGCTGGCAGGAGTTCACGCGCGACGTGGCGTGGTTTCGCGAACGTCTCTCGGCGAGCGAGTGGCGCCGGCTGCAGATGGACCACGGCTTCAACGGCTCTCCCGTCTGGCTCCTCGCGGCTGCGCCCCT
>JADLGR010000072.1 GCA_020849175.1 Deltaproteobacteria bacterium | reverse complement strand
TCCTCGGGCTCGCCCTGGCCGCATGCGACCGGCCGGGGCCTCACGAGGGCTACGGCGTCCTCGACCGGTCCGTCTACGACGACCCCGCGCGCGATGTGCTCCCCGTCGCTGACGTCGTGAAGCGCAGCGCGACGCCGCCCGCTCGCCCGCCGAACGTCGTCGTCATCCTGGCCGACGACCTCGGCTACGGCGATCTCGGCGCGTACGGAAACCGGATCATCCGAACGCCGAATCTCGACGCGCTCGCGAAGCAGGGCGCGCGCTTTACCGACTTTTACGCCGCCGACTCCTCGTGCTCGGCGTCGCGTGCGGGGCTTCTCACGGGCCGCTATCCGATCCGAAGCGGCATCAACCATCCGATCCATCCCACGACGTGGTGGTCGAGGCTCTCGAACCCCTTTCTCGAGTGGATGTCCCGGCTTGGAGTGCTCGACGGCGTCGAGATCGGTCTCGAGCCGACCGTCGATCACCTGCCCGCCTCGGAGGTGACGATCCCCGAGGCGCTGAAGCTCGCCGGCTATGCGACGGGAATGGCCGGCAAGTGGCACCTCGGAAACTTTCGCGAGAACCCCGCGTACCACCCGCTGCGCCACGGCTTCGACTTCTTCGTCGGCTTTCCGCACTCGAACGGCGAGCACCCGTATTCGTACTGGGAAGGCGAGACGATGGTCGAGGGAAACCTCGGCCTACGGCAGGCGGACGTGACGGCCACGCTCACGCGCGAGGCGATCGGCTTCGTCGACGCGCACCGCGACGCCCCCTTCTTTCTCTACGTTGCGCACAAGAACGTCCACCTCCCGCTGGTCCCGTCACCGCAGTTCGCGGGGCGCTCGGTGGCCGGCCCGTACGGCGACTCGGTCGAAGAGCTCGACTGGAGCGTCGGCGAGATCGTCCGTGCCCTCGACGAACGGGGGCTGCGCGAGGACACGCTCGTCCTGTTCACGAGCGACAACGGCGCGTGGTTCTCCGGCAGCAACGCACCGCTGCGCGGGCACAAGGGCGAGCCCTTCGAAGGCGGGCAGCGAGTTCCGGCGATCGTTCGCTGGCCCGGCCATGTACCGGCGGGAACGACGATCGGAGCGCCTGCATCGGCGCTCGACCTCTTTCCCACCGTGCTCGCGCGCGCCGGCCTCGGACTCCCGAACGATCGCACGATCGACGGCCGGGACATCGGTGCTCTGCTCGACGGGCGAAGCGACGAGAGTGCGCACGATGCACTCTTCTTCTTCAACGCCAACGTGATCGACGGCGCGCGTGGCGGCCGCTTCAAGCTGTATCGCTGGGTGAATCAGTACATGTGGCCGCTTCCGCTCGACAAGGTGAGCACGGTGGGGGGGCGCGGGTGGGAGGAGAAGCGCTACGTCGATCCAAGGACGGGCATCGCCGACCACCCGCGCATGCCGCTGCTCTTCGATCTGGCCGCCGATCCGGGCGAGGCGTACAACGTGGTCGAGTCCCACCCGGACGAGGCCGCGCGGCTTCGCGGGGCGATCGAGGCGTGGGAGCGCGACTTCTTCGCGAATCCTCGCGGCTGGAAGTAGCGGCGCTCGCCGACCCGCGAGCGCCCGCGAGAGGAGACGAGACGTGGCATCTCGGACTGCGCTGATCACCGGCGGCGGCGGCTTCATCGGCCGTCGCCTCGCCCGCGGCCTCGCGGAAGCGGGCTACCGCGTCCGCGGCCTCGACCTCGCGGACGCTGCGGCCGGCGCGTACCGGGCCCTCGGCGGTGAGCTGCTCGTCGGCGACATGCGCAAGGGGGACGATCTCGCCCGCGCCTGCGACGGCGCGGACCTCGTCGTGCACACGGCAGCGCGGATGGGGATCGAGGACGACTGGGACGGCTTCCGCGCCGTCAACGTCGCGGGAGCGGACCGCGTGGCGGCGGCGGCACGCCGCGGCGGAGCGTCGGCGCTGGTGCATCTCAGCTCGGTGATGGTCTACGGCTTCGACTTCCCCGACGGCGTCGCCGAGGAGGGCCCGCTCGACGGCGCGAACAACCCGTACTGCCAGACCAAGATCGAGTCGGAGCAGGCCGTGATGGGTCACCACGCGCCCGGCGCGTTCGACGTCACCGTGATTCGGCCGGGCGACGTGTACGGCCCCGGCAGCCAGCCGTGGGTGAGGACGCCCGTGACGCTCATGAAGGCGGGGCTCTGGGCGAACGTCGCCTGCGAGTCCGCGCTGCACAACCACGTCTACGTCGACAACCTCGTCGACGGGATTCGGATCGTCCTCGACGCCGGACGCTCGGGCGAGGCGTTCAACGTGACCGACGGTGTGCGAACGCCGACGCGCGCGTTCTTCGGCCACTTCGAGCGGCTGCTGGGTCTGTCGATCCCCGCGGTCTGTGCGGACGAGCTGATCGCGAAGGGGCAGCCCGCGGCCTGGATCCGCTACCTCACGCGGAGCGCCACGTATTCGATCGAGAAGATCCGAAAGCTCGGCTACCGGCCGCGGATCGGGCTCGACGAGGGGATGGCGATCACGGCGCACTGGCTTCGCGAGGAGGGCCTCGTGCCCCCGGCGCCGGCCGGTGGAGGTGCGCAGTGACGCGGGTGGTCCGATCGACTGCAGATGGCATCGCGGTGACGGAGCAGGGCGAGCCGCCCGGCGCGGGCGTGCTCCTCGAGGTGGCGGCAGCCTCGATCTGCGGCACCGACCTGCACCTCGCGCGATTTGGCGCGCTGCCCTTCGTGCTCGGACACGAGTTCGCGGGGCGCGTCGACGGCGTTCCCTACGCGATCGAGCCGACGCTCTTCTGCGGCTGCTGTGCGGAGTGCGGAGCCGGAGCGACGCAGCGCTGTGTCGGCGGCATGCAGCTCATGGGCTTCTTCAGCGATGGCGGAATGGCCGACGCCGTGCGCGTTCCCGAATTCGCGCTGGTCCCACTACCGGAAGCGCTTCCGGTGTCGCAGGCGTGCCTCGTCGAGCCGATGGCGGTGGCGATCCACGCGGTGAGGCGCGGCGAGATCGAGAGCGGCCAGAAGATCGCGGTCGTGGGCGGGGGGAGCATCGGCCTCGCGGCCGTCGCCGCGATCGTCGCGGGCGGCCACGAGGTAGCGATCGACGTGCGGCATGCGCACCAGCAGCGTGCGGCCGAGCGGCTCGGCGCCCGCGTGGGCGCGGCGCAGGGCGCCGACGTCGTCATCGAGGCGACCGGGACCGACACAGGTCTCGCCCGCTGCTGCGAGATCGTCCGGCCCGGGGGCCGGATCGTCCTCGTCGGCGTCTTCCACGGCGTGGTC
The DNA here is from genome assembly GCA_020849175.1 of Deltaproteobacteria bacterium. Lineage (GTDB taxonomy): Bacteria > Myxococcota_A > UBA9160 > UBA9160 > UBA9160 > MYXO. The sequence goes on along the minus strand of JADLGR010000072.1, from coordinate 1,625 downwards.
CCGCTTCCTGCCATGCCGGCGATCGCGAAGGAGATCGTCGTCGCCGGATCGTCCACCTACGGCCGGCACGAGGGACGGCGCGAGACCGAGGAGGCGGCCGCGCTTCTCGCACGCCGGCCCGAGATCGCGGCGACGCTCGTGACGCACCGCTTTCCGCTCGCCGAGGCGCGACAGGCGTTTGCCGTCGCAGCCGACCGCGCGAGCGGATCGATCAAGGTGGTGGTCGAGCCCTGAGCTGCGGCGCCACGTCGGGAAACGCCGTCCGCTCGGCGGTGCGAGCCATCCGTCTGCCAGACGATCCGCAGAGCGGGTCGAGAAGGGTCAGAGCGAGTCGAGCACGCGCGAGATCGCCCTCGCGAGCCACTCGACGGGACCCGACGAGTCCCGCTGCGGGGCCGCCTCGGAGGCGGGCGGGGCGGTGGCGGGGCCGGACGGCGCTGCGACCTGCGAATCGGGCGCAGGCGAAGGCTGCGCCACCGCCCCGGACTTGCGCCGGGCTCGCTTTCGCGGCGCGCGCTTCGAGATGGTCGATGTCGGCTCCTGCGGATGCACAACGCTCCCTCTTCCCGCGGACGAGGATGGTCCGTGGTGGCAGATCGAGCCCTGACGATTGCCTGACGCTTGCCTTAGCCGCCCGGACCCGGCGAGCGAATCGCCGCAGGCCGTTCGGAGCCGATGGGACCGGCCGCCGCGCTACGCGCGCGCGGCCCGCCCCACTCGCGCGAGCTCACGCAGCACGCGCGCCTGCCCGAGATCCTCTGCGATTGCGGTCGCCTCCCGCACGAGGGTCTTCGCGCGCTGCCTCGCCGCCGCCGTTGTCCGCCGTTCCGCGACGAGTGCGAGGGCCGCGAGCGCGTGCGCCCGCCAGGGCCGCGATCGCATGCGGTCGATCCGTTCGAGCGCCGCCTCGAGGTGCCGCTCCGCGGCGTCGAGATCTCCGAACGTGAGCGCCAGCTTCCCGAGATGCAGGGCGACAGGACCGAAGACGTAGCGGCCGCTTCCGAGCACGATCCAGTCCTGCTCGCGCGGCTCGAGGAGCGCGTACACCCTGCGGGCGATCTCGACGTGGCCGAGATCCGCGCAGGCTTCGCTCAGGATGCCGAGCGAGAGCATCCACTCGGGCGTCCCCGGGAGCACGGCGAGCCCCTCTTGCACCAGCGCCTCGAGCTCGGCGCACTCCTCGTCCGCCCGTCCTGCCTCGGCCAGACCGATGACGCGCATCGCGCGGGGAACGGGAGAGCCGGGGAAGGCTACCGCCAGAAGATCGGCCTGCGCGAGCAACTCCTCTCCCCGGTCCTGCTCGTAGGGAATCGCAACCCGGCCGGGGGCGCTGTAGTTGAGATCCGGCGTGTCGTAGAGCTCGGGAGATCCGAAGGCCGCCTCGCCGAGCGGAACGGCCTCCTCGAAGCGCCCGTCGAGCATGGCGCGCCCGGCCTGCAGGAAGGGGACGACGTTGCGCCAGTGCGGCGAGTGAAGGCGCTCCACGCCCTTCTCTAGCCGCGCGAGCTCGACGTCGGCCGCCGCCAGGTCTCCCATCTCGAGCAGGGCGCCGTGGCGCGCGAGACACGCCATCACCTCGAACGTGGTCTCGCCCCGGTCCCGGATGGCCGAAGCCGCCTCGGTCG
>JADLGR010000071.1 GCA_020849175.1 Deltaproteobacteria bacterium | reverse complement strand
ACAGGCGCGTCACGAGCTCGACCGTGTACCGGGCGCCGAGCTCGATCTCGCGCCCTGCCCACAGCTCGACCATCGGCATCCAGTCGGCCGGCGCGTGCCGGCGGAACAGCTCGGCCGAGAATCGCGCCGGCAGCGGCGGGGCATCACCGGGAAGGCCGCTCGGCTGTGCCCGCAGCGCGTCGAGCTCTCGGTTGACGGCCGTGGCCACGGTGTCGAGGTCCGGAGCGCCGGCGAAGCGCCCGTCGGTCGAGACCAGAAAGCTCGGCTGGAGCGCCAGGCCGAGGCGCTCGAGCCCCGCCACGGCGCCGAGCCGCACGAGCCCGTCGGTCCGCGGATCCGGCAGCGCGACGTCGTCGTAGCGCACGCGTGCGCCGTCCTGCGCCGGCTCGAGACGAAGGCGGTAGCTCATCTGCGTACGCGACTCGTCGCGAGCGGCGTCGGCCACGAACCGGCTTGCTTCGACGCCCGAAACGCGCGCCGTGAAGCCCGCGGGCCAGCCGAATCCGAGCACGACACGCTCGGCGCGGGCTGCGACCGGCGGCGGTGCGGGGCGCGCGCAGGCGAGCGGCAGGAGCACGGTACACAGGCCGGTGATCACGGCGCGGCGTGCGCGAGCGGAGGTGCGGCAGCATGCGAGCAGGTGCATGAGGCTCCCGGTGTCGGCCGACGCCCCCCCCGACTCCGATCGTGCCCGATTTCGGTGAAGATGGCGAGGGAAAAGCGCTGCCCGCCCTCTGCGCTCGCGGCGTCGTCCCTGCGCGGCGCGCTCAGAACGTGTAGCGGAGCGTCAGGTAGACCTCGTCGCGTTCGGCGATCGCCGAGACGCCATCGAACCGCGTCTTCAGCATGAAGTCGCCGCCGTTGTTTCCGAGGAGCACCTGTCGAATCGGAATGCGGCCATTTGCAGGGGTGCCGAAGAAGTTCGCGACACCGAACGTCGCGGAGAACACCTCCGAGAAGCGGTACGTCACCTGCCCGAGAATGCCGCCGGACTGCGACTGCACGTCGTAGATCGCGGTCAGGCCCGGCAGCAGCCGGTCCTGGAAGTAGCCGGTGAAGACCGAGAAGGTGCCGAGGAAGCTGAAGGGACCGTTCGTCGTGAAGGTGCCGAGGCCTTCGTACTCCGGCAGATACCGCACGAACCACTGCATGTTGTAGAAGATGGTTCGGCTCGAGTTGAGAAAGCGAACGAACGTCGGGCGATCGACCGAGATCGTCAGATTGAGCGAATCCATGTTCGAATGGCCGCGCGGGGTGGTGGTATTGGCGAACGCGTCGTTCGCGAACCAGGTGAACTCGAGGCTCCAGTTGGTCTTGGTCACGTCTTCGGCGAAGTCGGTCGCGAAGCCGAGGACGTTGCGCTTCTGATAGAAGAGCTGGAGCTCCGCGCCGCTGCTCCACAGGAAGTCACGGCGGCCGTAGCGGCCGTTGCCGCCGGCCTGGATCTCGGGTCGCTGCGTTCCGGCGACGGCGAAGATTCCCTGGACGAACTGACAGCGCACCAGCTCGGCGAACGTCGGCACGCGGTTCTGCACGAAGGGCGCACTCGAGCACTCGCTCTGCGCTTCGCGAATCGTTCCGAGCGTGTAGAGCATCATCATGAAGTTCCAGGAGAAGCCGCCGAGCTCGTTCGCGTAGCGCTGTCCGGTGAGGGGGCTTCGGAGCGTGAAGGCGCCGGCTCCGCCGTTCGAGAGCAGGCAGGCGGGGATCGCATTTCCCTGCGCGTCTGTCGTTCCCGTGCAGCCGTCGATCCGCGGGTCGTAGCCGGGATCGCCGGGCCCTCGCGATCCCGGGAGCTGGACGAGCTGGCCGTCGACGAAGCGCGTCGCGACGGGTCCGCCGGGCTCGAACTGCGGGAAGGCCTGCAGCACCGCGCTCGCCTCGGCATTGAAGGCGTCGACACCCTGTTCGTCGCAGTTCGTGCCGTAGAGCTGCCCGCAGCCGAGCAGCGCTTCCTGCTCCGCCGTGAGGACGCGGCTCAGGCTGAAGATCGGAAGTGGCCCGCCTCCCGGGCCGTCACCGGGGTCTGCGTTGAGCGTCACGAGGCTGAAGCTCGTGCCCGGCGGGTACTTCGTCAGCGTGGGATCGGCGAGCACCCGGAGGATGAAGTTCCCCTGCAGCGGCGCTCCGGCGAAGACCGAGCCGAGCGCAGCGGCCGGCGTCAGGCCGAGCGCGATCTGCGCCGGTGAGTTCAGAAGGTCGAGAATGCAGTTCTCGGCGACCGCCGGGATCACCGTTCCCGCAATGCCAATCGTCGCCGAGCAGAAGACATCGAAGAGCTGGCGGTTCGCGGGGTGCAGCGTCAGCGCCGTGGCCGGCGTGAGCGGGTTGCCGTCGACGTCGAGCGGTGCACCGGTTCGTGGATTCACCTTGCGCTCGTAGGCGTTGAAGGTGTCCGCCGTCGGCGCGTCGCTGTAGCCCCAGAAGTCGGTGATCGCGAAGCTGAAGCGTTCCCAGCGGAACTCGACACGTGCGCCGAACTCGAGTCCCGACGCGCTCTCCCACCAGTTCTGGGGCCGCTGCTCGCCGGCGATGCCGGTGCCGACGAGGCCGTGTCCGAACAGGCCGAAGCTCTTCGCGCAGACGAGGAAGATGGTGTAGGGCTCCCCGCACTTGCCGAAGTCGAGCGGCTGGTAGCCGTCGAGGTTCGCCGCCAGCTCGATGCGGAAGTCCTCGAGGGGCCCGACCTCGTAGAGCGAGTAGATCGCGCGAAGCGCCCAGAGGGGGATGCGAGACTCCTCGAGGCTCGGCAGCGTCGAGAGCGCGAGATCCTGCGGATTGAACTGGTCGGTCGTGCGAAACAGCTCCGTCTTGCCCCAGACGATGTTCTGCTTGCCGAGGCGAAGGAACAGCGCGCCTTCGAGCAGCTCGAGGTCGACGTACAGCTCCTTCAGCTCGCGGGTCTGGCCCTGACTCGCACCGTGGTTCCACTGGAGCTGGTTCTGCGTGAAGTTCTGGTCGAAGCCGTCGTACCCGTCCATCTCGCGCAGCAGCGCCTGTGACGGCGCGTAGAGGCCGTGGGCCTGGCCTTCGCCGAGATCGGCGTTCGGCACCGGCGGACGAAACGGAAGCGTCGGCTGCGGCGGGCGCGGGCTGGTGACGTTGCGAACGCCCGAGAGCGCGCCGATCGGCCGGATCTTCACCGAGGGCGGCCACGGGCCCTCGGGCAGCACGATCGGCCCGAGCGAGCCGCCGAGCTGCTTCGTCGTGATGAGGGCGTCGAGAACGGGCCGGAAGGTGCCCTCGAGATTGCTCGCGCCGAGCTTCGTGAGGCCGTCGAGCGGCGGGGCTTCGTAGAAGCGGACGAGGTTCCCGTTCGGATTCTGGACGCGCTTCGAGTCGCCGGTGGGGACGATGCCCGTGTAGCCGCTCGTGACCCCGTTCGCGAGGTTCGCCGGCGCGCGGTTGCCACGGTCTCCGAAGAGCGTCGTCGTCCGCGAGAGTCCGCAGGCCTGGCTCCAGATGCAGTCGAAGCGGACCTCGCCGCGGGCGAACGCGGAGACCGCGTCGAACGGGCCCCAGCCATCCTTCGCGATGTCCCATTCGATCTCGAGACTGGCCACGTTCGCCCACTGGCTGAAGAACCAGCGGTCGCCACGAAAGCCGTCGGACACCATGCGGAGCTGCGCTTCGGTGTAGCCGTGAACCTGAAGGGCGCCCTCGAAGAACTCGAAGGCGGTGGCCGGCGCCGCGTGGAGCGCAAGCACGAGCGCGAGCAAGGCGCGAGTGAGCCGGGGCACCGGGTGCACCCTAAGCCCGGCTGGACGAGTTCGTCAACGAAAAATGCGCGTCACGACTCGAGACTGCCCGCCGATCGTTCGGCGCATGGCCCGTCGTCAGCTCTCCGCTTCCTCGCGGACGCGAACGCCGTCGTCGACCTGGTCGCTCGGGTGAACGATCACGCGCTCGCCCGGTGCGAGGCCCGAGCGGATCTCGGCGAAGCCGCTTCCGCGCTCGCCCACCTCGACGCTGCGGCGCCGCGCACGCCCCGCGTCGACCACGAAGACCGCGAAGCCTTCGCCGCGGCGCAGGAGTGCGCTCGCAGGCACGCGGACCACGTCGCCGGCCTCGAAGACGACGATGCGCGCCTCGACACGGAAGCCGTCGCCGAGGCCGTCGGGTGCGGCGTCGAGGTCTGCAATCACGTTCACGCGCTGCTCCTCGACGCCGAGGGTCGAGATCTTCTTGAAGCCGGACGGCTCGACGCGGCGGACGTGCGCAACCAGCGGTGCGCCGCCCCCCCAGCGCTCGAGGAGCATGCGCGCGCCAGGCCGGATCCGGACCGCGTCGGGTGACAGGACGTCGACGACGATCTCGAGCGACGCGGGATCGCCGATCTCCAGCAGCGGCTCGCCGGCCATGACGATCCGCTCGCTCTCCTCGGGAACGCGCAGCACCCGGCCGGACACCGGAGCGCGGATCTCGATGCAGCTCTCTCCGGTATCGCAGGTCTTCTGATTCGCGCTCTCGCTCCCCTCGGCCGCCAGCAGGGACGCGCGCGCAGCCTCGAGCTCGTGGAGTGTCGCATCTGCTGCGGAGCGCGCGGCAGCGACCTCCTGAGCGCGGGTCGTCTCTTCCAGCCGCGCGCGCTCGAGCTGCTCTTCGGCGGCCGTCCCGGCGCCGTGCAGGCGCTCCATGCGGCGCGCCTCTCGCTCGGCCTGCGTGAGTGCGGCGCGCGCACGGACCACGCTTGCATGCGCCGTCTGACGGTTCGCCTCGGCGGCCTCGACGCGGGCCTGCGCCGCGGCACGCGTGCGGCGATCGAGCGGGGCCGGGTGTATCTCGGCCACCACGTCGCCGGCCGCGAGCGCGTCGCCGGGATCGAGGGCGATCCGGAGCACGCGACCCGCCGTCGGCGCGGCGACGACGAATCGGTCGCGAACCCGCGTCTCGCCCTCCTCGTCGACCGTGACGACGAGCGGGCCGCGATCGGCAGCGGCGGTCTCGACCGGCAGCGGCGGGCGCCGGAAGACCAGGACGAGGACGAGCGCCGCAGCGACCAGCACGAGAGCCCGGAGCGCGTATCGAACCAGCGGCATGGTCTAGTCCCGGCTCTTGAGCGACGCCACGAGGTCGAGGCCGCGCAGCCGGTGACGCACGAGCGCGCCCGAGCCGAGCGCGGCGAGCACGGCGATCAGCGAGGCGTAGGCGTAGGTCCGAGGCGTCACGACGAGCGGCATGCGGAACAGCTCCCAGGCGTAGGCGTCGGCGAGGAGCTTCGCGAGCCCGTGCCCGATCCAGAATCCGAGCGGAAGCGCGAGAACGAGCAGCATCGCCTGTTCCCCGAGCAGCATCTGTGTCACCTCGCGCTGCGAGAATCCGAGCACGCGCAGGCTCGCGAGCTCGCGGCTGCGTTCCGACAGCGCGATGCGCGCCGAGTTGTAGACCATCGCGGCCGCGATCACACAGGAGAACGCGACGAGGATCCCATTCATGACGCCGAGATTCCGAGCCAGTGTGGCTTCGAAGCTCGCCAGCGCGGCGAGGCGGTTGCCGACGCCTGCCACCGCGGGCATGCGCTTGAGACGCTGATGGAGAGCGTCCGACGCCGCAGCATCGACGCGCAGGAAGGCTCCCGAGACGCTTCCTTCTTCTTCGAGGAGGCGCGCGAGCGCACGATCTTCGAGATAGACGTTGAGGCCGAGGAGCTCGTCGGCGAGTGTGGTGACGCGAACGGTGAGGGCAGGCCGCCGTCCCTCCAGCACCTCGAGCGTCACGACGTCGCCCGGCTCGACGTGGAGCAGCCGTGCGAGGTGCGAGGTGAGGACTGCTCCGTCGGCGGGGAGCGATACCGGACGGCCATCACGGCCCACGATGCGGCGCAGCGAGGGTTGCGCGTGGAGACCCATCACGGCCACGCGCCGGCTGTGATGCTCGAACCGGATCCGCGCGGGCACGGCGCGATAGGTCTCGGAGGACAGGACTCCGGGCAGCGCGGCCAGCTCGAAACGGGCGTGCGACGAGAGTGGTCGATGGAACGAGACCGCCACGTCCTCTCGCTGCGCCGATCGGAACTGCACGTCGGAGAGGGTCTGGATCGCATCGGAGAAGAAGCGTGCGAGGATGAGAATCGCGACGGCGAGGGCGAGACCGAGGACCGACAGCCCGGCACGAACCGGCCGTCGCGAGAGATTGCGCGCGACCATTCGCCCGGGGGTCGCGAGGCGCCGGAGCAGGCCGGCGCGCTCGATCCAGCCGGCGCGGAAGCGCGCGGGCGGCTCGGGACGCATCGCCTCGGCCGGCGGCAAGTCGAGCACACGCAGCACGGCCGAGAGCGCGCCGAGCGCCGCCGCGAGCGCGCTCACGCCGACGGCGATCGCCACGGCGGCGGCGCCGGGCTCGTACGGGAAGCGCGGGAAGCGGTAGAACTCGCGATACACGCCGTTGACGAGCGAACCGAGCCAGAGCCCGAGGCCGATGCCGAGCAGCGCGCCGATCGCCACTGCGGTCATCGCGAGCAGCAAGTAGTGGAGGGCCACAGTCCGCTTCGGGTAGCCGAAGGCCTTGAGCACCGCGATCTGCTCGCGCTGCGTCGAGACGAGGCGCGAGAGCACGATGTGGAGCAGGAAGGCCGCGACGCCGAGGAAGATCGCCGGCAGTACGGTTCCGGTGACCCGATTCTGCGCGATCTCGTCCTCGATGAATCGCGCCGAGACCTGTTCGTCGCGGCCGTAGGCGCCCAGACCCCCGTGGCGTTCGAGGAGGCGATCGACGCGCGCGATCACCTCCTCCTGGTTCGCTTCGGGAACGAGCGCGAGCGAGACGTCGTTGAAGGCGCCGTCGAGATCGAACGCCGGACCGAGGGCTGCGCGGCTCATCCACAGCACGCCGAAGCGCCGCGGGTCCGGAAACAGGTCGGCGGGCCGGATCTCGTAGATGTACTCGGGAGAGAGCGCAATGCCGACGATGCGAAGCCGTTCCCAGCGTCCGTTGAGAACGGCGCCGATCGCATCTCCGACACGCAGATGGTTCGCCTGCGCGAACGCCTCGCTGACGAGCACCTCGTCACGTCGTGAAGCATCGAGCGGACGCCCGCCGCGAAGGTGCACGGCGTTGAGCCGCGGGTCGGCCCCGTCGGGCAGCGAGAGGAGCCGGCCGGCAGCGGGCTCGGACAGCCCCGGGACGTCGAGCGTCACGTCGGCCACGACCCGCGTCTCGACGGCTGCGACGCCCGGGATCTCGGCGATTCGAGCGCGCAGGACATCCGGTGCGCGCTCGAGGTGCGCGAATACGTCTGCGAAGCGGTAGCGCGCGTAGTAGTCGGCGCGCGCGCTGACGAGCGATTCGTACGCGGTTCGTGTCGTCACCACCGTCGCCACACCGCAGGCGACGACCAGCGCGATGGCCACGACCTGGCCGCGCAGGTGGAACAGATCGCGTACCAGCTTGCGATCGAGCGGGCGCATCACCATTCGAGCTCCGCCGGGTGCACGCGCTGCTCGTTCACCTGGATGCCCGTGATGCTCCCGCTTCGCATTCGGATCACGCGGTCCGCCATCCCGGCGATCGCCGCATTGTGCGTGATGACGGCCGTCGTCGTTCCGAGCTCCTGGTTGGCGCGCGAGAGCACCTCGAGCACGCGCTTTCCCGTCTCGCAGTCGAGGGCGCCGGTCGGCTCGTCGCAGAGCAGGACGTCCGGGCGTTTCGCGACGGCACGAGCAATCGCGACGCGTTGCTGCTCTCCGCCGGAGAGCTGCGCGGGGAAGTGATCGAGCCGGTCGGCGAGTCCGACGAGGCCGAGGGCTTCGTCGGGGGGCATCGAGCGCGCGGCGATCTCGGTCACGAGCGCGACGTTCTCCCGCGCGGTGAGACTCGGAATGAGGTTGTAGAACTGGAACACGAATCCCACGTGCTCGCGACGAAAGCGCGTGAGGATCTCCTCGCCCGCGTTGGTGAGATCGTGGTGTAGAAAGCGGACCCTGCCGTGCGTCGGTACGTCGAGTCCACCGAGGATGTTGAGCAGGGTCGACTTCCCGCTCCCCGACGGCCCGAGCAGGACGACGAGCTCGCCACGAAACAGGTCGAGATCGACCCCCGCGAGGGCGCTCACCACGACCTCTCCAACGACGTACGTCTTCGAGAGGCCCCGCGCCTCGAACAGCGCCTCCCGGACCGCGACGTCCTTCGCTCCGGCGCTCACCATCGCACGCCGGTGAGCGCCTCCGAGATCTGCCACAGCCGCTCGGCCGTCTCGGGGTCGCGCGCCCGGCGAGCCGCGGCGACGCGCCGCGGGTGGCCTCGCATCTCGCGAAGCCCGTCGGGACCGTAGTATTCGCCGGAGCGCACGTCGGGAGCTGCGATCGCGTAGAGGCTCGGCAGCGCGCCCATCGCAGGCGACTGCGCGAGCAGGCGGTTGCCGAGCGCGACGGCACGCTCGCCGAGCCACGAGCCGCTCATCCGGGGACCTGCCGAGGGGAGGTTCGTCGCTGCATAGCCCGGGTGTGCGGCGACCGAGACGAGATCCGCACGCGCAGCGTCCATGCGCCTCGCAAGCTCGAAGCCGAAGAGCAGGTTTGCGAGCTTGCTCTGCGCGTAGGCGCGCCACTTGCCGTAGCGTCGCTCGCTCTGCAGGTCGTCGAAGCAGATGCGGCCGTAGCGATGCGCGCCACTCGCGATCGTGACGACGCGCGCGCCGGGCGTCGCGAGAAGCAGGCGCAGGAGGAGGCCGGTGAGTGCGAAGTGTCCGAGATGGTTCGTTCCGATCTGCATCTCGAAGCCGTCGGTGGTCTTGCGGTAGGGAAGGGCCATCACGCCTGCGTTGTTGCAGAGTACGTCGAGTCGCGCGTGTCGCTTGCCGAGCGTCTCGGCGAAGGTGCGCACCGACGCGAGATCGGCGAGGTCGAGCGGCAGGCTCTCGACCGCCGCGTGCGGGGCGCTCGCGCGGATCTCACCCATGGCATGCACGGCGCGCGCCTCGTCGCGGCAGCCGATCACGACGTGGCCGCCCTTGCGCGCGAGCTCGCGGGCGGTCTCGAGTCCGATTCCGCTGTTGCCGCCCGTCACCACGAAGACGCGGCCCGACAGATCCGGCAGATCTGCCGCAGTCCACCTCGCACTGCCGGGCATCGGCCCCCCTTCCAAGAAGTCCGACCCTGGAAACGAGCCGGGAGTCCGCGACATCCTACCCTCGAAACATGGAGAGCCGGCGTATGACCGCATCTCAGCCCAGAGCAGGCCTGCTCGCGCCCCGGGAGGCCCTTCCGGGACGCAGCCGGCGCATGTCCGTCCCCGGCAAGCACTTCGTCCTCGGGACGCCGCTCGAGCCGCCGTTCCCGGAGGGCCTCGAGCTCGCGCTCTTCGGGATGGGCTGCTTCTGGGGAGCCGAGCGCAGGATGTGGCAGGCGCCGGGGGTCTTCTCGACCTCGGTGGGCTATGCCGCAGGCGTGACGCCGAACCCGACCTACGAGGAGGTCTGTACGGGCCTGACCGGGCACGCCGAGGTGGTGAGGGTCGTCTTCGATCCCGTGCGACTCTCGTACGGGGCGCTCCTCGCGCTCTTCTGGGAAGGCCATGATCCCACGCAGGGGATGCGGCAGGGGGGCGACGTCGGAACGCAGTATCGCTCGGGCATCTACGCCTGCACACCGGCGCAGTACGAGGCGGCTCTCGCGTCGCGAGACCGCTACCAGGAGCGACTTCTCGCCGCAGGGCTCGGCCGGATCACCAGCGAGATCGAGAACGCGCCCGATTTCTACTACGCCGAGGACTACCACCAGCAGTACCTCGCGAAGAACCCGGCCGGTTACTGCGGCCACGGTGGCACGGGCGTGTCGTGCCCGATCGCGCCAGGCGTGTAGAGAACGACCGCCGTGTTGCAGTACGCCGCTCGCGTCTGTCTTGCCGCCCTGGCGCTCTCAGCAGCAGCCTGCTCCGCTCCGGCCCCGCATCACGCGCATGGCCAGCGCGAGGTGCTGATGTCGGATCCGGGCGACGACGCCGCCGCGCCGTCCCGGAGCCCGTCGCACGCTGCGGGCGGAGATCCTCTCCTCACGCCGGAGGACGACCGCGTCGTCGGGGCGAAGCAGGCGCAGATGGCGGCCGCCGAGTACGGCCTCGTCGACGATCCGCCGCTGGTTGCGTACGTCGACGCCGTTGGGCAGCGGCTCGCGCACAACGCGCCGGGCGACTTCCAGTATCGCTTCCAGATCGTGAACGAGGACGTCCCCAACGCGTTTGCGCTTCCAGGAGGCTACGTCTTCGTGACACGGGGTCTCCTGCTCCTCGTGAACTCGGAGGACGAGCTCGCGAACGTGATGGGCCACGAGATCACGCACGTCGCCGAGCGCCATGCGGCGATGCAGCAGGCGGCAGCGAGCTCCCCCGTCTTTGCGCTTCCGAAGCTCGTGCAGGTCGCGGGGGCCGGCGTCGACATGGCGGGCGGGCAGCTCGGCGAGAGTCCGCGCGCCTGGCTTGCGCGCTACGGCCGCGACGAGGAGAGCGACGCCGACCGCATCGGCGAGCAGATCGCGGCCGCGGCTGGCTGGAGCCCGCAGGGGATGGCCGAGTTCCTGCGCGACCTGGAGAGCGCGATGCGCCTGTACGCGGGAGCGCCTCGGGCGCCGAGCTTCCTCGATTCGCACCCCTCGAACCCCGACCGCATCACCGCGGCGTCGCTCGACGCGTCGATGCTGCGCTGGGCGGCGAGCCCCGGGATCGCTCCCGACCGCGCGCAGTTTCTCGCAAAGCTCGATGGCCTCGTCGTCGGCGAGGATCCGAGCGAGGGCGTGCTGCGGGGGACGCTCTTCCTCCACCCGGACCTCGATCTCGCCGTCTCGTTTCCAGACGGCTGGGAGGTGCAGAACTCGCACACGGCCGTCGGCGCCATCTCGCCGGAGCGCGACGCGGAGATCCTGTTCGAAGGACAGGGGCCTGGAACCGACCCGAGGGCCGCCGCCGACGCGTTCTTCGCCAAGACGCCGCCGCAGGCGCACGTGCAGCGCAAGGGCGGGGTCGCGGTCGGCGCGAACGCCTGGCACGAACAGGCCGAGATTCGAACGGAACAGGGCATGCTCGTCCTCGACGTCACGTGGGTTGCCGTCGGCGGATCCATCTACCGCGTCACAGGCGTTGGCCCCGGTGTCGTGATCGCGGAGCAGCGGGAAGTCCTGTCGGACGTCGCGCGTGGCATCCGCCCGCTCACGGCCGAGGAGCGAAGGAGCATCCGCGTGAAACGCCTGCGGAGCGCAACCGCGCAGCAGGCAGAGAGCCTCGAAGCGTTCTCCGCGCGCGTCGGCAACGCCTGGGGCCTGCTCGACCTCGCAGTCGCGAACGACCTCTTCGCCGACGCAGCGCTTTCGCAGGGCCAGCTCCTCAAGATCGCGGTCGAGGAGTCCTACGTGACACGCACTCCGGCCTCGGGGAGCGCGCACTGAGCGCTGCGGCGCCGCCTCCCGGCATCGACGCCGAGCGCCACCCGCGGAACGCTCGCTCGAGATCGCGCGCAGGTCTCCGGATGCACGGCTGCGCGGCGTCGGCTAGAAGGCATCGCCGAGGCTTCGTCATGTCGTTCGGAGGGGTGGCGGATGATTCGAAATGCACGACCCGATGATGCGGCATTCCTTGCCGAGGTCTGCCTCGCAGCGGCGCGCTCGCACGTTCCCATTT
>JADLGR010000070.1 GCA_020849175.1 Deltaproteobacteria bacterium | reverse complement strand
CTGCAGAAGCTGATTCATGGCGAGTCCGGGATTCGCGCTGTGATCGACGTCGTCGGCCGAGGCGCGGAAGAGCTGCCTGACCTCCTCGGCCGAGAATGGATGCGCTGCGTCGTTGCCCGGATACGGCGCGAGCAGGCCACGGTCGATGAGATTGCGGCCGTGCGAGACGAGCAGCAGCGAGATGCCTCCCGAACGACCCGTCGCCTCCGACGAGCAGCTCGTCGACGAGATCGCCGTCCAGGCGCGGCCGCCGTGGTTCGTGCAGCCGTTCTGGATCGTGTAGTCGTTCTTCTGCTCGACGAAGGTGCCGTCGCCGTTGCGAATCGAGTTCACCCAGAGCGTGTGCTCGAAGTTCGCCGGGTAGTTGTGGTGCCGGCTCTGCTCGTCGGCGGCGCTGGCGATGATCGGAACGCCGCGGCGGTAGGCGTAGTCGATCGCCGCCTGTGACACCTGCGACGCCGTGATCGTTCCGAGCGCCTCGGAGATCACCGCGGCGCCGCGGTCGACGCCATAGACGACCGCCTGCGCGAAGTCGACGTCGACCCCGATGAAGCTGTCGGCGACGCGCAGCGGAACGAACATCGAGCTCGGTGCGACGCCCGGGAAGCCGCTGCCGTCGTTCGCTTCGTCGACCTGGTCGGACGCCTCGCCCGTCCCGTGCCCGTAGCGCGTGTCGTCGGACGGATCGTTGTCGTTCTGGTAGAAATCCCAGCCTGCGATGTCGTCGACATGGCCGTTGCCGTCGTCGTCGGCACCATCGGCATAGAAGCGGATCATGTCCTGCCCGTCGCGGAAGCCGTTGCCGTTCGCGTCGGGCACGTTCGGGTAGTCGCCGACGTTGACGACGCCGTCACCGTTGCAGTCGTACGCCGCGCAGCCCGGCGGCAGCGGTAGCTCGCCGGTGTTCAGTGCAGTCGTCTTCGCGAGTGTGCGCCGATCCCACTCGATGCCGCTGTCGAGAACCGCGACAAAGACGTCGGGACGACCCGTGCTGCGCTGCCACGCACCGATGACGTTCATTCCCGTCGCCGGGGAGAACTTCCAGCCGTCGCCGCTTCCGGGATCGAAGTCGTTGGGCAGGACGCCCGGCGCGAGGAAGAGATAGGAGGCGTAGTCGGCTGGATCGGTGCAGGCCGGCGCCTGGCACGCGGGGTAGGGGACCTCGGCGAGTGCAGGCGGCGCTGCGACGAGAACGAAGATCGACAGGGCGGCAAGGCGGCGCAGCGGCATGAGGACCCCCGGGGCGGCGTTGGGCCTGAACGAGAGGTCAGCCTATCACGCGAGCCCTCCGTGCGCGGAGCAGAAAGTGGGGCTCGCCGCCCCCTTGCCGCACTCGCGCCCCGCGGGGTAGTCGTCTCCGGGTTGTCCTTGCGCTCGCGCTCGGTTAGAAACGGGCCGGCAGCGGGCTAGCGACCGACGGATCGCAGGGCCAGGGCGATTGGAGGGGGGACCCGTGGACTGGCACGACTCGACGGCGTGGATCGCCTTCGGTTTGATCGGAAACGCGCTCTTCTTCTCGCGCTTCATGATCCAGTGGCTCGCATCGGAGAAGGCGGGCAAGAGCATCGTGCCGACGGCGTTCTGGTATCTCAGCATCGGCGGCTCGGCCATTCTCCTCATCTACGCGGTCCACAAGCGCGATCCGGTCTTCATCCTCGCCTACCTACCGAATGCGTTCGTCTACATGCGCAACCTGCAGCTCATCAAGCGGCACGAGGACGGACCGACCCGCCTCGCACGCGGCGCCGAGTCCGGGATCGCCGACGCCGAAGGCTGATCCAGCCCGAGGCCTAGTCCCACTCTTCGAAGACCTGGTCGAGCTTCGCGGCGCGGCGGCGGAGCAGCTCACGCTGCTCGGGGTGTGTGAGGACGTAGAGCTTCTTGCCGTCGATCGCGCGCACCACGCGCGCGGCCACCTCGTCGGCGCTCACCGTTCCGCCCTGCAGCCCTCCAGCGGGCGGAGCGGTCGGCGCGCCCTTCGGTCGCAGGTGATCGGGGCGCAGCCTCACCGAGTTCTCGTTGATGTTCGTCGCGACGATCATCGGACAAAGGAGCGTGACGCCGATGCCGTGTGGCTCGATCTCGCGGTGCAGCGCCTCGGTCAGGCCCGTGACGGCGAACTTCGACGCGCAGTAGATTCCGAGCCAGCGCATGCCGACGAGGCCCGCCATCGAGGCCGTGTTGACCACGTGTCCGCCCTGTCCCTGCGCGAGCAGCCGCGGAACGAACGCCTCGACGCCGTGGACGACGCCCCAGAAGTTCACACCCATCGTGAACTCCCAGTCCTCGTGCGGCGCCTTCGCCATCTCGCCGAACGTCACGATGCCGGCGTTGTTGCACACCAGGTGAACGGCGCCGAAGCGGCGAATGGTCTCCTCGGCGAGGCGCTCCACC
Source organism: Deltaproteobacteria bacterium (assembly GCA_020849175.1). Taxonomy (GTDB): domain Bacteria; phylum Myxococcota_A; class UBA9160; order UBA9160; family UBA9160; genus MYXO. The sequence continues at coordinate 8,148 of JADLGR010000070.1, read as the reverse complement.
TCGGCGCGTCTCGTGACGTCGGTGCGCACCGAGATCGCTTCCGCGCCTTCGCCTCGCAGATCACCCTCGACGCGCGCCATCGCCTCTTCGTCGAGATCGGCGAGCACGAGCCTGGCGCCGCGGGCCGCGAACGCACGCGCCATTGCGGCGCCGATCCCGCTGCCACCGCCGGTGACGACCGCCACACGATCGCGAAACGGATCCATCCACGTCTCCTCGCACGGGTGTAGCACGGCCGAGCCGGACCACCCTTCGCGATGAGGATCGACTCGCCGAGACAGGGTGGCCTGGCCGTGCGTTCGATGCGCCGGCTCGGGCGTCGAGGGGCGCCTTGCGGCTACGCTCGGCGACGCCGCTCGCCGGCGAGAACCCGGCAACGCGAGAGGAGCCGCCATGGACGAAGTGCTGTTCTCGGTCGAAGAAGGCGTCGCGACGCTGACGCTCAATCGTCCCGATCGGCTGAACGCCATCTCGATGCCGATGCTCGAGCGGCTCTCGGAGCTGCTCGTGCAGTGCGACCGTGACCCGCAGGTTCGTGTCATCGTGCTGACGGGCGCGGGGCGCGGCTTCTGCTCCGGTCTCGATCTGAAGGACCTCGCCGCCGGCAAGAACATCGGGTCCGAGGGGTCGCTCGGCTCGGCGCGCTTCGATCTGCGCAGCGCGCCGCCGATCGTGCTCCACGGCGTGGACAAGCCGACCCTCTGTGCGCTCAACGGCGCGGCCGCGGGCTACGGGATGGATCTCGCGCTCGGCTGCGACGTTCGGATCGCGGCGTCGAGTGCGAAGCTCGCCGCTTCGTTCACGAAGCGCGGGGTGCTTCCCGAGAGCGGCGGCACGTGGCTGCTGCCGCGCCTGGTCGGCTGGTCGCGTGCGTGCGAGATCGCCTTCACGGGCCGAACGCTCGGGGCGAACGAGTGTCTTGCGCTCGGCCTCGTGAGCCGTGTGGTGGCCGACGATCGGGTGCACGAGGAGACGCACGCCCTCGCACGGGAGATCGCCGCGAATGCGCCGCTCGCGGTGCAGGCCACCAAGCGCATGATGCGGCTCGGCCTCGAGGAGAGCTTCGAGGCCAACGTCCACCACGTCTTCCTGCAGCTCCTGCCGCTGTTCCGCTCGAAGGATTTCAGCGAAGGGCTGCGCGCCTACCTCGAGCGACGCACGCCGAAGTTCGAGGGCCAGTAGCGAGCTTCGCTCAGCGGGCGCGCTGGCGCAGCCAGAGCAGCTCGAGCTCGCGGGCGATCGTGCGCAGCTCCTCGGGCGGCTCGAGGCTGCCGTCCTCGAGCGCTTCGGGGAAGAAGAGTGCGAGCCGGCCCTGGTCGTTGCGCCGGATCTCCGCGCGCAGCCGCGCCACGACCTCGCCGCGGCGCAGCGAGACCTCGACCTCGGCATCCGGCGCGATCGCGGCGCTACCCGCCACCTCGATCAGCATGCCGATCAGGCTGACGTTGACCGGGCGCGCGCCCGACACGACGGCGCCATTCACGCGCAGCTCGAGCGCGAGATCGTCCGGCTTGAGGATCGGAACGCGAAACGCCATGCGCGCTTCGCCGGCTGCGATCTCGCCGGGGATCTTCAGCAGCAGCTCGAGGGCACCGCCCGACAGCTCGCCCGGCCGCACCGAGAGTACGGTCGCGATGAAGACGCGGTTTCTCTGGCCGAAGCGAAGCGAGACGCTGCACTGGGTCGGCGGGAGCAGCCGCGGCGGCAGGTCGCCATCGAGCGAGAGCCGGAACACGTCGTCTCCGAGCGCGATGAAGCGCGCTGGGCAGACGCTCTTGTCCTCGAACGAGAGGACGAGCGCCTCGGCGTTCGCGTCGCAGCAGGTCTGCAAGACGTGCCGAATGTCGTCGTGGTCGGCGACGCGCCCGCCGGCTTCGAGGTCGTCGGGCCACTCGTCCTGCGCCGCGTCGGTCCCGCGCGAAACAAGATTCCGGAACAGGCTCGCCATCGCATCCCCGAGAGCCTGCCGCTGCGGCGCCCCGCGGGCCGGGTCGTGCGGCGCGGCTCCGATCGCCCCCTCATCGGCTCCCCGCACGCCACGCTGAAGCAGGGAGGTCGGGGTCGGGCTTCGTCAGCGGCGGGGTCGGGAGTTTCCCGGAGCCGGAGTGGACGTCAGGGCTTCGCCTCGCCGGCCTCGGCCACTGGATCGAAGCCGCTCCACGCGATGCCGGGAACGCCCGCGAAGCGCCGCGCCATCACGCGCAGCGCCTCGGGGCTCTCGTCGGCCAGCACGAAGCGCCGGCCGAGCTCGATGCACGCCGCGCCCGTCGTGCCGCTGCCGGCGAAGGGATCGAGGACGAGCGCACCCGGCGCCGACGAGGCCGCGACGATGCGCCGCAGGATGCCGAGCGGCTTCTGTGCCGGATAGCCCGTTCGCTCGCGTCCCGCGGTGGGAACGATCGTGTGCCACCAGACGTCGGTCGGGAGCTTTCCGCGCGCTGCCTTCTCGGGCGTCACGAGCCCCGGCGCCATGTACGGGATGCGCTCGACGGCGTTCGCGTCGAAGACGTGGCGCCCAGCCTCGCGTGCGTAGAGCAGGATCGTGTCGTGCTTCGCGGGCCAGCGGTCGCGCGCGCGGCCGCCGTAGTCGTATGCCCAGACGATCTCGTTCAGGAACTGCGTGCGACCGAAGATCTGGTCGAGTAGCAGCTTCGCGCCGTGCGACTCGCGAAAGTCGAGGTGCAGATAGAGGCTGCCGTGCGGCGCGAGAACGCGCCGGATCTCGGTGAGCCGCGGCTCCAAGAAGGCGAGATAGTCGTCGAAGCGGTCGTCGAACGAGCGGGTCGCACCGCGCAGCGTCGCGTAGCGACGGCCCTGAAAGCCAGTTCGGTCACCGTCCTCGGCTCGCGCCATCCGAAGGCGCGTTCGCTCCTGACGCTTTCCGGTGTTGAATGGAGGGTCGGCGTAGACGAGATCGATGCTCGCGTCGGGGAGCGCGCGCAGTACGTCGAGGTTGTCGCCGAGGTGGATGCGGTGAACCGGATCGCTCGCCATCACAGCAGGAGGCCCGCGACGCAGCCGGTCATGAAGCTCGCCAGCGAGCCCCCCGCGATCGAGCGCAGGCCGAGCCGCGCGAGATCGCCGCGACGAGACGGCGCGAGGCCGCCGAGACCGCCCAGCAAGATCGCGAGCGACCCGAAGTTCGCAAAACCGCAGAGTGCGTAGGAAGCGATCACGGCGGATCGCGGCGCGATCGTTCCGTCTCGGATCAGCGTGCCGAGGGCATCGTAGGCGATGAACTCGTTGAGCACGGTCTTCACGCCGAGGAGCGAGCCCACGGGAACCGCGTCCTGCCACGACACGCCCATCGCGAGGGCGAGCGGCGAGAGGGCCCAGCCCAGCAGCTTCTGCATGGTGAGCGTCTCGATGCCTGCGCCGCGCCCGATCAGCGCCAGTCCGTCGTTGAGCATCGCGACCACGGAGACGAAGGCGAGCAGCATCGCGCCGATGTAGGCGCACAGACGCATGCCATCGATGGCGCCGATGGCCGCCGCGTCGATGAGATTCGAGCCGATTCGCGGCACGTCGACGTGCGAGGTTCCGAGGGTCTCGGGCGTCTCGCGTTCCGGAACCATCACCTTCGAGATCAGGATTCCGGCCGGGGCCGAGAGGAAGCTGGCGGTCACGAGGTGTCCGGCCCAGTCGCCGCCGCCCAGCATCTGGACGTAGACGATCAGCACCGAGCCCGCGATCGATGCCATCCCCACCGTCATCACGCAGAACAGCTCGGACTGCGTCATGCGCGCGAGGTAGGGCTTGACCAGCAACGGGGACTCCACCATGCCGAGGAAGATGTTCGCGACGGCGGAGAGGCTCTCGGCGCCGGAGGTTCCCATGCTCCGGGCCAGAGCGCGTCCAAGCAGCTCGACGATCGGCTGGACGACGCGCAGGTGATGCAGAATCGAGAAGATCGCCCCCATGAACACGACGATCGGGAGTACGTTCACGACGAACGAGAAGCCCGTCGTCGCGAGCGCACCAAATACGAAATCGACCCCGGCCTGCGTGTAGCCGAGGAAGATCGAGACCGCGTCGTTCATGGCGACGAAGAACAGGCGGCCCGGTGTAGTGCGGAGGAGCAGCAGGCCGAGTGCGAGCTGGATCGCGAGGCCGGTCGCGATGGTCCTCCACGGGACGCGCCGGCGGTCGTTCGAGAAGGACCAGGCCACGGCGATCATCACGCCGAGTCCGAGGGCGGACGTCGCTCGCAGGCCGAGGTCGCTCACGTGCGGGCCTCCGGAGCGCCGGCGCCCTCGACTGCCACGACGAGCGCTCGCGCAGCCGCTTCGGGAGCCGCTGCGCCGGCCACCGCCGAGATCACCGCCACGCCGCATGCTCCGGCGCGTACCACCTGTCTAGCCCTCTGCGCATCGATCCCTCCGATCGCCACCACCGGCCGCCGCGCCGCGAGGACCGCCACCTCGGCGAGCCGCGCGAGACCGCGCGCAGCATACGGCGAGTCCTTCGAGGTGGTGCCGAAGATCGGCCCGAAGGCGAGGTAGTCGCACGGCTCGCCGAGGGCCTCGCGTGCCTGAGCGAGCGTGTGCGTCGAGCGTCCGACGAGAAGACGCTCGCGTGCAGCCGCCGGGAGGCGTTTCGGAGGCAGGTCCTCCTGTCCGAGGTGGACGCCGTCGGCTTCGCAGAGCAGCGCGAGATCGAAGCGGTCGTTCACGAAGAACAGGACGCCGTGCGCGCGCGTGATGCGTCGGATCTCGCCGGCGATCCTCAGCGTCTCGCGGTCGGTCGCGTGCTTGGCTCGGAGCTGGACCACCGCCGCGCCGGCAACGCAGGCGGCGCGGGCCTGCGCCAGCGCGTCGTGCGGCCAGCGTGGATCGTCGTCCGCCAGGACGTGCAGGCCATGTACGCGCGGCTCGTCCTTCGCTCCGTGGGTCTTCGTCACGCACGCGTCCGAACCGTGAGGCCGAGCTCGACGATGCGCTTGCGCAGCGTGTTGCGATTGATTCCGAGGATCGCCGCCGCGCGGAGCTGGTTGCCGCCCGTGTGCGCGAGCACGGCCTCGATGAGCGGTCGCTCGATGCGGGAGAGCAGGCGCGGATGGAGGTCGTGTGCGCCCGGCGCAGCGAGCGCCGCCGCGACCTCGGCGGCGACCAGCGCGTCGAGGCTCGCGGAGGCCTCCGGTGCGGCCCGTGCCGGAGCGGACAGGAAGGCAAAGTCGTCGGGAGAGAGCACCTCGCCGGTCGCGAGGACGAGCGCGCGCTTCACGGCGTTCTCGAGCTCGCGGACGTTTCCCGGCCAGCCGTACTCCGAGAGACGGCGGAGCGTCGCGTCGGCGATCCAGCGCGGGCCGGTCCCCGGCTCCTCGGCGTAGCGCGCGACGAAGTGCTCGGCGAGCGCCGGGATGTCCTCGGGCCGCTCGCGCAGCGGCGGCAGCACGATCGGCACTACGCGCAGCCGATAGAGCAGGTCTTCACGGAAGCGGCCCGTGCGAACCTCGGCATCGAGGTCGCGGTGCGTCGCGGCGAGGATACGGACGTCGACACGCTCGACCCGGCGACCTCCGACCGGCATCACCTCACCGCTCTGCAGCACGCGCAGCAGCTTGGCCTGCAGCTCGAGCGGCATGTCGCCGATCTCGTCGAGGAAGAGCGTTCCACGATCGGCCTCGCGGAAGCGGCCCGCGCGGGCCTCGACGGCGCCGGTGAAGGCGCCGCGCTCGTGGCCGAAGAGCTCGCTCTCGAGCAGCTCGCGCGGAATGGCCGCGGCGTTGAGCGCGACGAAGGGCCCCTCGGCGCGACCGCTCGCGGCGTGGATCGCGCGTGCGACCAGCTCCTTTCCCGTTCCGCTCTCGCCCGTGATGAGCACCGGTACGTCGCTGCGTGCGACCTTGCCGATGGTCTTGAAGATCTCGAGCAGAACGGGGCTCCTGCCGACGAGCGCCTCGCCCGGTGTGGTCCGCCGCGCGACCTCGCGCCGAAGCGCGCGCACCTCGCGCTCGAGCGCGCGCGTACGGCGCGCCTTCTCGGTGAGCGCCGTGATCTCCGCCAGGCGAAAGGGCTTCACGAGGTAATCGAGCGCGCCGCGCTTCATCGCCTCGACGGCATTCTCGAGGGTGTTCTGCGCCGTCACGATCACGACGGCGGTGTCTCGCGCGAGCACGCGCGCGTGGTCGAGGAGATCGAGGCCCGAGACGCCGGGCATTCGGACGTCGAAGAACGCGATCTCGAACCCGCCCTCGCCGAGCGCCTCGAGCGCTGCGTCGCCGTTGTCCACGTCGACGACGTCGAGCCCCGCGGCCTCGAGCGCCTCGCGAAGGACGAAGCGGATCGACGGCTCGTCGTCGGCAACGAGCGCACGCGGGCGCGGGGTCTCGCTCATGCCGCGCCTCGGCCCGCGGTCTGTCGCAACGGCAGCGCGACTCGAACGCGCGTTCCGTCACCGGGGACGCTCTCGACGCGGAGCGCTCCGTGATGGCGGGCGATCCAGTGCTGCGAGAGCGCGAGGCCGAGCCCGGTTCCGCCCGGCCGCGTCGTGAAGAAGGGCGTCCCGAGGCGGTCCAACACGTCGGCCGCGATGCCCGGACCGGTGTCGTGCAGCTCGACGAGCACCGTCGCGACGGGCTCGCCGCTCGCGCTCGTGAGGCGCTGGCCGAGCGTCATGCGCGTCGCGATCGTGAGCGTCCCGCCTTCTTCCATCGCCTGCAGTGCGTTGCGTGCGAGGTTGAGAAAGACCTGCATGAGACGATCCGCATCGGCCTCCACCTCGGGGAGCGACGGATCGAAGCGCCGCTCGACGCGGCTTCGCGCGCCGATCGGGTCGTGCGCGAGCAGATCGAGGGCGTCGTCGAGGATGCGGTGCAGGTTCACCGGGGCGAGGCGTAGCGCGTCGCCACGCGCGAAGACCATGAGATCGTCGACGAGCGCACCGATGCGATCGGCCTCTCGCACGATGAGGGCGGCCGCCTCGCGCGTCTTGTCGTCGGCGGCGCGCAGCGCGAGCAGCTCGCCGGCGCCGCGGATGCCGCCGAGCGGGTTCTTCACCTCGTGCGCGATCCCCGCCGCGATACGGCCGAACGCGGCAAGCCGCTCGCGCTCGGAGACCACGTGCGAGAGCTGCTGCTGCAGCGTTCGGTCGCGCAGCGCGAGCACCGCGCCGTCGGGCCGCCCGCCGACACCGAACAGCGGCGCCGCCGCCACCTCGACCACGAGCGCGGACCCGAAGCGCTGGGGCACGGGGCACTCGCTCTCGAGGCTCGTGCCGCCGCCCGCGAGCACCTCGCGCGCGAGCCGCGCCACCGCGTGCTTGGGCCCGAGCAGCCGCTCGACGGGCCTTCCTGCCGCGGCTTCTCGCGAGAGTCCGACGATGCGGCTCGCCTCGGCGTTGATCTGCTCGACCGCCCCGGCCGCGTCGAGGAGGACGACGCCGTCGGGCAGCGCGTCGAGCAGATGCGCGAGTTCGCGCGGCGGCATGGACTCGTGGCTCGGTGCAAGAAGAGTCGGCTCCCCCGTGGTGCGGCAATCCGTTGAGTCCGGTGGCGGGCCGAAAGGCTCCTCCCGCCGACCGCGCAAGTAAATGCCGACGGGGCTACGGAGGAAACCCGATCTGTGAGCACAAGAGCGGGCGGCAATCCATCCCATCGCTCGGGCACTCGGACTCCGAAGTCCGTTCCCGAATATAGAGGCTGTGTATCCGTTCGGCGAGCCGCGTCGAGTTCATCGAACCCACCCGGCCGAGTCTCCCCGACGAGGTCGACCGCACGATCGAGGTCCGGGTCGCAGACAGCGTCCTGGCCGGCGCGCTCCGGTCCGCTCTCGAACACGCGCGCAGCGTTCTCGATCAGCTCCTTCTTCCACTTGTAGATCTGGTTCGGGTGAACCCCGAAGCGCCGTGCGAGCTCGGGCACCGTCTGCTGCTCCGAGACCGCTGCCAGCGCGACTTTCGCCTTGAACGACGCCTGGTACCGGGTCCTGCATTGCTTGCGCATCGACCTGCTCCTTCTCTCGTTGGGGAGCAGGTTCAGTTTCCCACCTCATGCCCTGGTCCGAAGATCGGGGTCCACTTCAAACCCCACCAACGAGTAGGCCGACTCAGTTGGAATTCTTCCCGGGGCGAGCCGGTCTCCCGACGGCGAAGCCTGCTACGAGACGGAGAGCAGCGAGTGGAATTCCGTCTCGCCGGGACGGTGTAGAG
>JADLGR010000069.1 GCA_020849175.1 Deltaproteobacteria bacterium | reverse complement strand
GGCGCGGCCGGGCGACTCTTCGTCGCAGGCCTCGTCGGCTCGGCGATTCAGCCCTTCTACGAAGCGTGGACTCCGCCGACGCCATGACCGGGACGCCTTCGCGAGCGCTGTGCGCCCTTGCGACTCGCAGGGGCGCACAGCGCTCGCCTGGAGCGCCCTGCGTCTCGCCGCGCGGGTGCGCGGCCGATGCTCCGCGTCAGCGCAGCGTGATCGCCGCGTTCGTGATGACCGGCGTGCCTCGCTCCTTCGTCTTCGCGGAGATGAGGATCTGGCCGCTTTCGTTCCAGAGCGAGGTCACGATCGTCTCGCCCGGGAAGACGACGCCCGCGAAGCGCGCCTGGTAGCGCGCGACCTTCGCGGTGTCACCGCCGAGGGCGTTGTCGACGGCCGCCTTGCACACGACGCCGTACGAGCACAGGCCGTGCAGGATCGGCTTGTCGAAGCCGCCCATCTTGGCGAAGTCGGGATCGGCGTGGAGGGGGTTCTTGTCGCCCGAGAGCCGGTAGAGCAGCGCCTGCTGCGGTAGCGTCGGCGACTCGACGACGTGATCCGGCGCGCGGTCCGGCGCCTCGTTGCCGGCCTTCGGCCCCGCATCGCCCCCGAAGCCTCCCGCGCCGCGCAGGAACAGCGAGAAGCGGTTCACGAAGAGCACGTCGCCCGAGGCATCCTTCGTCTCGGTCTCGAGGATGCACAGTGCGGCCTTGCCCTTGTCGTACAGGCCGGCCACGCGGCCGGTGGTCGTCACCTTCGCCTCGGTCGGGATCGGCTTGCGAACTTCGATGTCCTGCTCACCGTGCAGCAGCAGCATGAAGTTGAACTCGCCGGCGAGTCCGGGGACGGTGGCGATGCCGCCGAGCGACCCGAACACCGGGATCACGCCGAAGCTCGGCATCACCCTGAGGTTCTTCTCGTACGTGTACGAGAGCTCGCGCGGATCGGTCGGCGGAACACCCGCGCCGATGCCGAGGTGATAGAGGATCACCTGGTCCTTGTTCCAGCTCGCCTCGCCGCCCGCGATCTGGGCGCCGAGGGCCTTCTTGGGGTCGATCGCCATGACGTCTCCCTAGCCCTTCAGGACCTTCATGAGCTGCATCATCTCCTCGCCGATGTTGGCGGGGATGATGTAGCCCTCGGGGTTGCGGATCTGGTCGATGTGGTCGCGGATGTCCTCGGGCGAGGCAAAGTTGCCCTTGCCCGAGTACCAGCCCGGCGTGAGGCCGACGAAGATGCGCGCGAATCGCCCGCCGCCCACCGAGAAGACCTCGTGCGTGAGCTCGCACTTCTCGGAGACGAGGTACGCCACGAGCGGCGTCACGTGCTCGGGAAGCACCTGATCGGCCAGCGGACCGAGGAGCTGCTCGGTCATCCGCGTCTTTGCGATCGGCGCGATCACGTTGCACTTGATGTTGTTCTTCGCGCCCTCGATCGCGAGCACGTGCGCGAGGCCGACGAGGCCCATCTTCGCCGCGCCGTAGTTCGTCTGTCCGAAGTTTCCGAAGATGCCCGCGGCCGACGCCGTCATCACGATGCGACCGTAGTTGTTCTCCTTCATCGAGGCGAAAGCGGGCTGCGTGACGTAGAAGGCGCCCTTCAAGTGCACGTCGAGGACGATCTCGAGCTCTTCTTGCGTGAGCTTGAGGAACGTCTTGTCGCGAAGGACGCCGGCGTTGTTGATCACGATGTCGACGCGCCCGAAGCTGTCGAGTGCGCACTGCGTGATCTTCTTGCCGCCGTCGACGGTCGAGACCGAGTCGTAGTTCGCGACGGCCTCGCCGCCGGCGGCCTTGATCTCCTGCACCGTCGTGTCCGCCATGCTGTGGCCGGCGCCAGTGCCGTCGGACTTGCCCCCGAGGTCGTTGACGACCACCTTCGCGCCGCGCTTGCCGAGCAGGAGGGCGTAGGTCTTGCCGAGGCCGCCGCCGGCGCCGGTGATGATGGCCACGCGGCCGTCGTATCGGATGTCCGTCACGAGATGCTCCTTGAGAGATGGAAGAGGGTGAGAGGCGCCGAGTCTAACTGATTCGCGAGTCAATCAAAGGCGGATGAGACCCGGCCCTTGGAGGTCCCAGCCCCGCGGCCGGTGGTACGCTGCGCCCCCTCGGGAGGACGATGGGCTTGTCGAACGAGCTCTCTGCCGGCGCGGCCACCGACTGGCCGGCCGGACCCGGCGGCCGGGCGCTCGCCGCGCTCTGGACCGGCGGGATCATCGATCAGGGCCACGCTGCGCACGACGAGGGCGGCTTCGTGTGGTGGCCCGGCGCGCAGGCCCAGCGCATCGGCGTGACGCCCGAGCTGCCTCTCGAAGGCCTTCACGTCTCGCGGATCGTCGTCGAGACCGACGTCTGCCACGCTCCCCCCGATACCTCAGCGGCTCGCACGCGAGTCCATCTCTTGAACCGCCATGCGAGCCTCTCCGCCCTCACGACCGACGCGTCGGGTGGCCTCGTCCTCGCGGCCTCGCTGCTCGCGCACGAGAGGAACGCCGGCTGGACGCAGCGCATTCTCGCGCCGCTGCTCGCGCTGCAGGCGGCCGAGGCGTGCGCGATGGCGAGCGCGCTCGCAGACGTGGGCGCCGCACCGGCCACGAGCGCGCACCCGGCAGCCGGCGCCTGCGAGGTCTCACAGGCCGAGCTCGTTGCGTTCGCGCGCCACGTGCTGGCGCGCAGCACGGCGCCTGCACTCGACGCGCGCATCTTCGAGGACATCGCAGCCACGCTGCGCGAGAGCGGCCTTGCGGCGAAGGCCGACGAACGCGGGCTCGACGTCGATCTGCCGTTCGCAGGCGAGACGGCCCTCGTGCAGCTCCTCGGACCGATGCCCCATCCGGCGCTCGGCAGCGGCGTGCTCTGTGTCGTCGTTCTACCCGTCCTCGCGCTCCGGCACCCGCTCGCGAGCGAAGGGCCCGAGGCGCTGCTCACCCGACTCAACGCGCAGGCGCGCAGCCGGCGATTCCACGCCGAGTCGCTCCCCGCCCTCGGCGGCTGGGCGCCCGATCCGGCCTCCGGACATCCCGCACTCGCTGCATTCGTTCCGGCCGCGCTCGCCGCCGACGAGGTCCTGACCGACCTCGCGATGGCGCAGCTCGCGCGCGCGCTCCTCCTCGCGCGCTGCTTCGACGAGAACGCCGGGGATGCACAGGCGCTCGCGCGCGCGCTCGAGACGGCGATCTAGTCGCAGGACCCGACTGCGCAGCGAACCAACGCCGATGCGCCCTTCCGGCCCGCGCCGTGCGTCGTGCGATGCGACCGCGCACGGCCCTTTCGGTAGACTCCGCACGTCGGAGGAGCCGTGGTCGGCGTCGCCCAGTTCATCGTTCTCTTCGCAGGACCGATCGGCCTCGTGCTGCTCGCCGCGTTCGTGATCGCACGCTGGGTGATCGGCTCTCGGCGACGCCGCGCACGCGAGATGCCGCAGCTCGAGGTGGTGTCGGGCGCGCGCGCACACGAGGCGCGGACGCCGGCGGACGACGAACCGGCGGCGGAGCGCCCCGCCCTGCGCGTCGTGCCGCCGAGCCCGGCCGGAAGACCGCACGAGGGCCCGTGAGCACGTACGACCGAAGTCCCGTCAACGCGGACGTACCGAATGCACGGCCGGGCGAGTTCCACCCCGTACCGATCGGCTCGCTCGCGGTCTGGCCCCCCGTCGTCCTCGCTCCGATGGCCGGCGTCACCAGTGCTCCCTTCCGCGCGCTGTGCCGGCGCTTTGGCGCAGGCCTCTACGTGAGCGAGATGATCACCGCGCGTGCGCTCGTCGAAGGCAACGCGAAGACGCTGCGCCTCGCGGGCTTCGATCCTTCCGAGAGCCCGCGCAGCCTCCAGCTCTACGGTGTCGATCCGCACACCGTGAGCGAAGCCGTCGCATTTCTCGTCGGCGAAGGACGTGTCGACCACCTCGACATGAACTTCGGCTGCCCGGTTCCCAAAGTGACGCGCCGGGGCGGCGGCGCCGCGATTCCGCTCAAGCCGAGCCTTCTGCGCAACATCGTGCGCGCCGCAGTCGGAAAGGCCGGAAGCGTTCCCGTGACGATCAAGTTCCGCATCGGCGTGAGCGACACGCTCCGAACGCACCTCGAAGCGGGCCGCATCGCGCAGGAGGAGGGATGCGCGGCGGTCGCACTCCACGCACGCACCGCCGCGCAGCTCTACGACGGCGAGGCGCGCTGGGAGACGATCGGCGAGCTGAAGCAGCACCTTGCGCACGTCCCCGTCCTCGGAAACGGCGACGTCTGGGAAGCGCACGACGCGCTACGAATGATGCGAGGAACCGGATGCGACGGCGTCGTCGTCGGCCGTGGCTGCCTCGGAAGGCCCTGGCTCTTCCGCGACCTCGCCGACGTCTACGCCGGACGTGAGCCGACGGCGCCGCCGCGGCTCGGCCAGGTGGGCGCGATCATGCTCGAGCACGCCGGCCTGCTCGCGCAGTGGTTCTCCGAGCGTCCCGCGATGCGCACGTTCCGACGGCATGCGACCTGGTACACGAAGGGCTTTCCCGGAAGCGCGCGGCTTCGCGAGGACCTGACGCGCATCGAGACGCTCGCCGACCTTCGCGACTGCGTCGCGCGCTTCGACCCCGATGCGCGCTTCCCCGTCTCGGCGATGCGCGTTCCGCGCGGAAAGCGTGCTGGAACGCAGAAGGTCGCCCTTCCTGACGGCTACCTCGACCACCTCGACGACCCGACGCCGCCCGGCGCCGAGGCCGAGGATCCCATCTCCGGGGGCTGAGCGACGGCGGCCTCGTCACCGGCGTCCGGCTCCACGGGTGGATCTCCGGGGCCTTGCTCCCCTCGCCGCCGTCCCCCACCGTCTCGGACATGTACCAGGATCCCCCTCGCCTCGAGAACCAGTGGCGCGACGACCGGACCCTCCGCTCGCTGCTCGGCCGCGTGCTCCCGGCCGACGTGTTGCGCGAGATCGAGCCTTCGCTCGATCGCATGGGCGCGCTCGCCGCGGGGCCGCTCTACGAGCTCGCGATGACACACCGGCGCGACGAGCCGGTGCACACGCCGTTCGACGCATGGGGCCGCCGCATCGACGAGGTGCGCGTCAATCCGGCGTGGCAGGAGTGCGCACGAGTCGCGGCGCGCGAGGGGCTCGTCGCGACCGGCTACGAGCGCCGGCACGGCGCCTTCTCGCGCGTGCACCAGTTCGCGCTCGTGTATCTCTTCGATCGGTCGAGTCAGGTCTACACCTGCCCGCTCGCGATGACCGACGGCTGCGCACGCACGCTCGAGCTGCTGGCGCCGGCAGCGCTTCGCGAGCGCGTGCTCTCGCGCCTCCTCTCTCGCGATCCCGACACCGTGTGGACGTCGGGGCAGTGGATGACCGAGCGAATCGGCGGATCGGACGTCGGCCTGAGCGAAACCGTCGCCCGCAACGAGAACGGGGTCTGGCGCCTGTACGGGACGAAGTGGTTCACCTCCGCCGTCACGGCACAGGTCGCACTCACGCTCGGACGGCCCGAAGGGAACGGGCCGGGCGGCAAGGGCCTCGCGCTCTTCTTCGTCGATGCGCGCGACGCCGAGGGCCGTCTGCAGCGCATCACGATCGACCGTCTCAAGGAGAAGCTCGGCACGAAGCTGCTCCCGACGGCAGAGCTCACGCTCGACGGAACACCGGCGATCCCGCTCGCGGGCCTCACGGACGGCGTGCGGCAGATCTCGACCATGCTGAACCTGACTCGGACGTGGAACGCCGTGTGCTCGGCCGCGAGCCTTCGCCGCGGCATCGCGCTCGCGCGCGACTGGGCACGCCGCCGCTTCGCCTTCGGCGCGATGCTCTCCGACAAGCCGCTGCACCTCGACACGCTCGCGACCGTCGCCGCGGAGCAGGAGGCCGCGCTCCAGCTCGCTTTCCATTCGGTTGCGCTGCTCGGCCGCGAGGAGACGGGCGACCTCGACGAAGCCGAG
>JADLGR010000068.1 GCA_020849175.1 Deltaproteobacteria bacterium | reverse complement strand
GACGCTCTGCGGTGTTGCCTGCGGAACGCCCGGCGCAGCCTTCACGCCGAGCGAGATCGTTCCCGGAGCGCTCGTCGCACGGTTGGCAACGGTCCCGTCGGGATCGCCGCCGTCGCGCACGGTGTACGTGAAGGAGTCCGGCCCGGAGTAGCCGGTGGCGGGCGAGTACGTCCAGTTTCCGCCCGCGCCTTGCACGAGCGTTCCGTGGTCCGGCGCATCGACGAGCAGGAAGCCGAGCCCCGAACGCGGCGTCTCGAGATCCGTCCCGGCGAGCACGATCAGCACGGGCGCGTCCTGGTCGAGCTCGACCGACTGATCGCCTGCCGACGGTGAGTCGTTCACGGCGGCGACGTCGATCGTCACCTGCGCCGACGCCGTGCCCGCCTTCCCGTCGTCGACCTGGAACGCGAAGGAATCCGGCCCGTTGTAGTTCGCCGCGGGCGTGTAGGTGACGCTGTGGGCGACCGCATCGAAGCCCGAGAGCGTTCCGTGCGCCGGCGAGCCGGTGAGCGAGAAGACGAGCGTGTCTCCGTCGGGGTCGCTGCCGCCGAGCGTCACGAGGATCGACCCATCCTCGGCCACGCTGCGCACCTGTGCGTTCGCCGTCGGCGCGCGGTTCGAAGAGCGGTCGATCGAGAAGTGTCGGACGTAGTCGTCGCCCTCGACCCCGTCGCCGTTGCCATCGAGCTTGTTGCCGGCCGTATCGAGGATCGCGTTCTTGCCCGAGAGCGTGAGGCGATAGCTGCCGTTCGCGAGCACCCCGTTCGGGAGGCTCAGCACGAGGTTCGTCTCGGGGAACGAGTACGCCGGAGCCACCGGGATGCGAACGTCGTCGATCGTGTCGAAGCCGTGATCCGCCCCGGCCTCGAGCAGGATGTAGTTGGCCGGGCTGGTGGCGCTGATGCCCTGCAGCGCCTCGCTGAAGCTCACCTGGATCGAGCTGAAGGCCAGCGCCGTCGTCCCGCCTTCCGCCGGGAGACCGAGCACGCCGGTAACGCGCGGCGGGACGGCGTCGTCCGAGCGGCCCTGGAACTCGTACGCGCCGGCGTCGAAGTAGGTGAGGCCGGGCGTCGGCGACCAGAGCACCGAGCTCGCGCCGCCGAGCGACGCCTGTCCGTCGTACTTCGAGACGACGAAGGTGATGCCGTTTCCGGCCGAGATGCCGACGGTGGGCGTCATGCCCTGGTTGCCGGCTCCGTAGTCGAAGCGGAAGGTCCCGTCGGCGAAGAGCGTCACCGAGAAGTTGACCGCCGAGAGGAAGGCGTCGGTGCCCGGATCGCGCATCGATCCCTGCCAGCGGAACGTCGCCTGACCGGCCACGCTGGTGTCGACGTAGAGCTGCTCGGCCGGTCCGCGCGCGGCGAAGCGATCCCACAGCGGAGCGATGCGGACGAACTGCTTCAGCTTCTCGAGCGAGTTCTCGTAGTCGTTGTATCCAGCGCCGCCGAATTCGAGATAGCCCGCGGGGTCGGCCCGCACCTGTGTGTAGTCCTTGCCGTAGAACCGGAAGGTGAAGGGCAGCGTGACGTTGGTGCTGAAGCTTCCGCGCCCCTGCCCCACGGCAGCGAAGCTGCTCGCTCCCGTGTCGGTCTCGACGAAGCGCTCGAATCCGATGCCCCGGTTCGGCGTCGCGGGGTCGTCCTGTCGCGCGAGGCCCTCGGCGTCGGTCAGCGGCCCCACGTAGCCGTTCGCGAAGTCGATCGCCGGCGAGCCCTTTCGCAGCGCGAGGTTGTCGTCGAAGCCGTCGCCTTCGAGAACGCCCTTCTCGCCGAGCACGTTGTCGGCGCCATCGAGGTCGAGCAGCAGCGGATCACCGGCGTCGCTCGCAGCGTCGGCGCCCGATGCAGCGCGCCACGCGGCGAGGTCGGCGTGCGGCGTCCCACCCCAGCGGCCCGCCGCCGCGGCGGCCGCCGCGCCGCGATACAGCACGTTGGTGTCGCTCTTGAAGCCGCTCTGCCCGGCCGACGTCACGGAGAGAACGGCCCCCGCGTCGACCCATACGACGTTGTTCGCGAGGAAGTGATTGCTTCCGCCGTCGATCCGGATGCCGTCGCCCGCGGGCTGGTAGATGGTGTCGTTGATCACGCGGAGCTGACTGCCCTGCGAGATCCAGACGCCTGCGTCGGCGTTCACGTAGATGCGGTTGTTCACGAGCGACGTCGCTGCGTAGGGGTTCTGGTACCGGATCCCGACCGGGTTCGAGTAGAGGGCGTTGTCGCGGACCACGTTCGCAAAGTCGGTGAGGCCGCCGGAGACCTTCATTCCCTGGACGGTGTTCGCGTAGATCGCGTTGCCCTCGGCGACGCCGCCGCCGAAGTCGATTCCGGTCGCGTTGCCGTAGACATCGTTGTCGACGAAGAACCCATTGCCCCGCAGACCGATTCCGTTGGTCCGCGTCTGTCCGAAGACGCGGTTACGCTCGGCACGTCCGCCATTTAGCTGGATGCCCGTCGACGTGTTGTCGCGGACGACGTTGTCGAGGACGAGCGCCGGAGCACCCTCGAGCGTGCCTGACGCGTACTCGGCAGCGGCGTAGATGCCCGTCGCGTTGCCGTAGACCTCGTTGCGCTGGACGATCGCCTCGCGTGAGGTGGTGATTCCCGTTCCGGTCACGGAGAACACCTCGCTGTCCTCGATCACGGTGCCGCGCGCCTGGTTCTCGATGCCGTCGCCGGCCACGTCGCGGACGCGGCTGTCTGCGATGCGCCAGCCGTCCGCGTTCGACGCGACCACGATTCCGCGCAGGCCGACTCCGAAGACCTCGCTCGCCGAGATCGTCCAGCGGTCGCTGTCGCTGGTGGCGTAGCCGGCGGCGCGCGGTGCGATGCCCCGCGCCGCGCCCGTGAGCGCGAGGTGATCGATCACGACGTCGTCGGCGCCGACGTACTCGAAGACGGTGGACTGGTAGTCGGTGCCCGGCAGGCCACGCGAGAGAACGGCGCGGTGGCTTGCCTCGACGGGGCCCTGGAATCGAACGCCGGAGTCCTCGGTCTCGACGCCGAGATCGCGGAGCACCGCGTGAGACCCCGTGTCGACGTGGACGACGTCGCCGGGGTCGAGGTCGTAGCCGCGCAGCAGCGCGCCAAGGCTCAGCACCGGACGATCGGGCGACTTTCCGTCGTTGCGGTCGTCACCGACGGCCGTCGCGGACTCGTCACCGGCGGTCGTGGCGTCGTTCACGTAGTAGGCATTGCCGGGGCTCGCGATCGAGAAGCCGGAGTCCGAGAGATCGGACGGTCGCGCGCCGCGGTTCGCGGTCACGCGCACGCGCGCGAGGTTCCCGTCCGTCATCGGCCCGGCCGTCCAGAGCAGCCGCCCGAAGCCGAAGCCGTTCATCGGCGCGTCCTTGGCGAGGAGCGAGAAGGTCTGGCCGCCGTCCGTCGAGATCTCGAGATCGGCGGTGGTCGCTCCGGCCCCGACGGCGTCGTCGGCCGTCACCTCGATCGCTGCGAGCTGCAGGCCGTCGGACGATCCGACCGTCGCGAGCTCGATCGTGAGCCCCGAGCCCGCGCTCGCCGTCGCGTCGTAGCGCTTCGCCCAGCCCTTGACCGCGCCCTGATAGCCGCCCACCTCGGTGAACGAGTCGAGGCCGTCTGCAACCGTCGCGCCGTTCAGCCGAATCGTTCCGCGCTGGCTTCCGGCGTACGACCCGCTTCCCGCGAAGTGGAGCCGCACGTGGTAGCTCCCATCGGGAACCGGCAGCACGAAGCGAAGCGGCGCCTCGCCCACGCGCGGCGTCCGGTAGCCGCGGTAGACCTCGGCCGGCGCAGGACCCTCGATGCGCGAGAGGTCGAAGCTGGCGTCCGCGGCGTAGCTGCTCTCGAAGCCGTAGCTCGCCGGATCGCGGTAGCGCTCGGAGAGCCACCAGCGCCCGTCGTCCCCGCGCCGCGCGAGGGCGACCGGTCCGACGTCGATCAGCGCGATCGTCCGCTCGGCTGCGATGCCGGCGGTCTGCCACTCGATGGGAACGCTCTGGCCGACCTCGAGCTTCTCGAGCCCGTTCGGCGTCAGTACCTGGACGGCCTCTGCCGGGCTCGGCGTCGCGAAGCGCGTGTTTCCGAGATGCCCCGCGTTCGCGCGCGCACCGTTCGGGCCCGGCTCCGCGGCGAAGTACGACGCCGGATCGCCGGCGTCGATCGCCGGGGAGCCGCTGCGCAGCGAGAAGTCGTCGTCACGGCCGTGGTCCGCAGCGTCGAAGCCGAGAACGCCGTCCGCGCCGGCCGGGTTCACGAACAGCGGATCGGCCGCGCGGCTGTGCACGTCGAGACCGAGCGCGTACGCCCAGCGGTCGAGGTCGGTGAACGGGCGGCCCTCCCAGGTGCCGATTCTGCCGCCGCCTTCGGCGAAGATCACGTTGTAGTCGCTCGTGAGCTGGGCAGCGTTCGAGCTCGTCACCTCGATCGCGTCGCCGCCCGCCACCCACAGGACGTTGCTGCGGAGCTGCAGGAAGATGTAGGAGAGGTTCTCGGCCCTCCCGGTCGACTCGACCCGCACCGCGTCACCCGTCGCCGTCTGGACCGTGTTCTGCTCGACGAACTGCCGGCCGCTCGTGCTCGCGATCTCGATCCCGATGTCGGACACGTCGTAGACGAGGTTGTTGCGAACCGCGGCTCCGGCTGCGCGGATTCCGATCTTCGTCCCGTAGACGACGTTCTCCGAGATCTCGTCCGCGCCGGTGTAGATCGAGTAGTTGATCCCGTAGTCGCTCGTGCCGTAGATGCGGTTGTCGCGAATGACCGCGCCGTTCGCGATTCCGATACGCCCCCCGGTGACGTCGTTGCCGCTGATGACGGCTCCCGTACCGCCTTCGATCCCGGTCGCGTACTGGCCCGTGACCATGACGCGATTTCCCGTGATCGTGCTGCTCGAGCTTCCGGCGCTGATTCCCGTGGCGGTCGCACCGATCACGTCGTTGTCGCTGGCGAGCCCGCTGTCGAGCTGGATGCCCGTCGTCGAGAGGAGCCCCGGCTCGGTGCGAATCACGTTTCGCCGGATGGTCGCATCGGCGCCCCGGATGCCGTAACGAACGTGATCGAGGATGTTGTCCTCGATCACACCGCCGCCGAGCACGGTGATGCCGCCGCCCGACACGACGTTCGGGCCTACCATGTCGTGTACGTGGTTTTCGGCGACGCGCGCATTGCCGCTGTTCGCCTCGAGATCGATGGCGTAGTACTCGAGGTCGAACAGCTCGCTCGCGGTGATGCTGACGCCGTCGCTGTCGGCGGTGCTGGCTGCGTAGATGCCCCGGCCCGCGTTCGTGAGCACGAGGTGGTCGAAGGCGACGTCGTCGGCGCCGGCGAGCTCGAAGATCGCCGCCTCGCGCGCGCGGTTTCCGCGTTCGAGGCGCGCCTCGTGTCCGGCCGAGACCGGACCCTGGATGCGCACGCCCGAATCCTGCACCTCGAGCCGAACGTTGCGCGGGAGCGAGTAGATACCGGTGTCGACGTAGACGGTGTCGCCCGGATCGAGATCGTACGCAGCGAGCAGGCCCGCGAGGCTCGCCATCGGCCGCGACGGAGCACGGCCGTCGTTCGCGTTGTCGCCGGTGGCGGTCGTGTATTCGTCGCCGGCGGTCGACGCGTCGTTCACGTAGAAGGTGCTTCCCGCCGGTGCGATCGAGAACGGCGCGTCGGAGACGTCCTGCGGCTGGCTGCCCTGATTCATGGTGACGCGAACGAGAGCGCTGCTCCCCGTGGTCGCGGGCCCGGCCATCCAGTCGAAGCGGCCGTCGCCGAAGCGGCCCATGGCGACACCGGTGGCCGCGGTCTGCCAGCTCGCACCGCCATCGGTCGAGATCTCGACGTCGGCCGTCGCGGATGCGACGCCGCCCGGAACGTCTTGCAGCAGCTCGAAGCCGTAGAGCTCAGGCCGGCCCGTCACCTGCGACAGCGAGAGCGCGATCCCCTTCCCGCCCGACACGGTCAACGGGATCTCTTCGACCACGGCGCGGCCGTAGACGCCGCCGGCCGCCGTGCTGACGACGTAGTCGTCGCGGACCGTCACGCCGTTCACGACCACGTCGATGGCCCCGCTTCCGCCGAACTGTGTCTGGTTCACGAAGTGCAGCCGCAGGCGATAGCTGCCGTCGCCCGCCGGAAGCTGGAACGCGAGCCGCGATCCGGCGCCGTAGGTGCTCGGAGCGAGGTAGCTCTTGTAGAGGTCGGACGGCGGCGGGCTCGCGACCTGGCTCGTGTCGACGCTCGCGACGAAGCTCGTCTGCCCCGTCGCGTTGCCTTCGGTCTGGAACGCGCTCGCTCGCCAGGGCGCGCGGTCCGCCGACGCGATGGCCGGGCCACCGGCGTTCACCAGCGCGATCGCGCGCGTCGCGAGAACACCGTCCGACCGCCACTCGATCGTGTATGTCTTCCCGGCCTCGAGCTTCTCCAGCCCGTTCGGGGTGAGCACCTGCACGAGCTGCGCGGGGCTCGTCGCCGCTCCCTTCGTGTTGCCGTACGCGCCGATGTCGACGCGGCCTCCGTTCGGCGTCGGCTCGCCCATCCACAGGCTGGCGGGATCGCCACGGTCGATCGCCGGAGAGTCGCTGCGCAGGTGGAAGTCGTCGTCCGCGCCGTGGTCTGCGCCGCTCTGCCAGCCGAGCAGGCCGTCTGCGCCGCGGGGGGCCGTGAGACGCGCATCGGCTGCGATTCCGTGCGCGTCGAGGCCGAGGTCGTAGATCCAGTCGGCGAGGCTCGCGTACGAGCGGCTCTCCCACTGGCCGAGACGGCCGCCGCCCGAGAGCTGGTAGAGGTCGTAGTCGGCGGCAAAGCCGGTGAGGCTTCCATCGACCACCCGGATCCCGGTGCCGCCCTCGATGTCGAACAGGTTGTTGCGCAGTGTCACGTTGGCGATCTTCTCGACTCGCACCGCGTCGCCCGTGAGCTGAAGGAACGTGTTGTTCTCGATCAGCGGGCTCTGTCCGCCCCGGACCAGGATCCCCGCATCCGAGTTCTGGTAGATGCGGTTGTTCGCCGCCGTGAATGCGGCTGCGCCCTGAAGGTCGATGCCAATGGGATTCCCGAAGATCGCGTTCTCGCGCACCTCGCCCTGCGACGCGACCTGAACGCCGATCTGGGTATTGGCGTAGATCCGGTTGCCGATCAGCCGGCCGCCCGTCTGCCGGACGCCGATCGCGTTGTCGTAGATCTCGTTGCCGGTCAGCTCACCGCCCGCGAGATCGATCGCGTAGGCGTAGTCGCTCAGCCGGTTGCCGTGGATGACGTTGCCGCTGGCCCGCGCACCGGCCTGAAGCCGCAGCGCGATGCTCCCACTCGATGCCGTGAACTCGTTTCCGGTGGCGACGGCTCCGGACTGGAGGTCTGCCCCCTGCGTGATCCCCGTGAAGACGTTGTTCTCGATTCGCGAGGGAGCGAACGCGCGAACGCCCATGAAGAAGGCGTTGACGATCGCGTCCGCGAAGCGGTTGCCCGCGACCAGCCAGTCGTCGTTCGACGCGTTCATCTCGACGCCCGTCAGCAGCCGTTCGAACCGGCTTCCGGTCACGCTGATCCGGTCGCTGTCCGAGCCGTACGCGCCCAAGAGGGCGTGGTCGGCATTGCGGAAGAACAGGTGGTCGATCGTGACGTCGTCACCGCCGACGGCCTCGAAGACGTGCTGCGAGTATCCGGGCGCGGTGCCCCGCTCGAAGATCGCTGCGTGAGCCGCGCCAACGGGGCCCTGGATCCGCACACCCGAGTCGTTCGCTTCGAGCCGGATGCTCGTCGTGAGCAGGTATGCCCCGGTGTCGACGTACACGACGTCGTTCGATCCGAGGTCGTACGTCTCGAGCAGCGCGCGCAGCGTGGCCTTCGGACGCGAGGGGTCGAGTCCGTCGTTGGCGTCGTTTCCGGGCGCGGTCGCGTATTCGTCGCCCGCCGTATCCGCGTCGTTCACGTAGTACGCGAAGATCGGCGGCGTCACGCGGAAGGCCGTGTCCGAGACGTCCTGCACCGCCGGCGCCGCGAGCGCCGTGATGCGTACGCGCGCGTCGCTACTCACCGGGAAGAGCAGCGGATCGACCACCCAGTCGTGGACGCCGTCGTTGGCTTCGTCCGCGGAGATCACGGACCAGCTCGTTCCGCCGTCGCCGGAGTATTCGAGCTTCACGTTTTCCGCGAAGCCGAACGCCCGCCAGCGGATCGTCGACGTCGCGCTCTGCGGGACGCCCTCTCCGCCGTTCGGTGTCGTGACCAGCACGTACTGCGACGGGCTCTTCGACGCCTGCGGGTGACTCCCGAACGCGCCGAGATTCGCGTAGCCGCCGTTCGGCGCCGGCTCGTCGGCGAACGCATCCTGCGGCGCACCCCGGTCGATGGCCGGCGACTGCTGCGCGTCGAGCGTCTCGACCGGCGTCGCGAAGAAGGGCAATCCGGTCACCGCGCCGAGCGCCGGCGCCAGCATGCCCCCGTGGAAGCTCCCGTACAGGCTCCGCAGATGGAAATCGTCGTCGCGGCCGTCGTTCGCGGGGCTCGCGTAGCCGAGCGCGCCGTCGGTGCCGTCGGGATCGACGAAGAGCGGGTCGCCCGCGAGGCTCTGGCGATCGCCGAAGGTCGCGTTGCGCCAGGCTTCGAGCGTCGTTCGGTCGGTGCTGCCGAACAGGCCGACCTTCCCCGTTCCGAGCGTCTGGAAGAGGTTGAAGTCGCTCACGAGGCCGCGCTCGGCGTAGGTTCCGACGCGCAGCGCATACCCCTCGCCCGTCACGAAGACGTTGTTGCGGACGTTCACCTTCGGCGGATCCGCGGAGGGAGACTGATCGATCGTGAGGGCATCCCCCACGAGTGCGTAGACGGTGTTGCCGAGAACGGTCGTCTCACCGAATGCCGTCATCCCCTGCTTCGTCGTGTCGTAGACGAGGTTCCCGGTGACGCGGCCGGCGTAGACCGAGATCCCGGTTTCGGCTCCGTGGACGACGTTGCGCTCCGCCGCTCCGCCACTCAGGGTGATCCCGAAGCGGCTGCTCTCGTAGACGCGGTTCTCGCGTACGGTTCCGCGCGCTCCGCTGATTCCCGTCTCGTTGTGATGGACGACGTTGCGGGAGATCTCCGCGGTGCCGCCCGACGTGATGCCGCCGTAGCCGTACGAGCCAACGACGATCCCCGTTCCGGAGCCCGAGCTCTGGCCGTAGACGGTGTTACCGGCGACGAGAACGTTCGTCCCGGCGACGATCCCGGCCTGCGTGTTGTCGTGCACGCGGCTCCCGAGACCGAGCGTGAGATCCTCGCTTCCGAGGACGATGCGGCCGAGCGTCGTTCCGGCCGCGACGCCGATGCGGTTCCGGAACGATTCGAGTCGCTCGACCGAGGCCGTCGTCTGGTCCGTCGCGAGGTTCGACAGCACGAAGCCGGCCTCGACGTTGTCGAAGGCGCTGCTGTCGGCGAGACGCTGGAGCGTGCCGCTGATCACGATTCCACTTTGTCCGGCCCGGCTCGCGGTGAGACCGGTGAGGTCCGAGAGCGGTGACGTCGCGCTCACGTTGATCGCGTCGAGCGAGTGGTCGGTCGCCGTCAGATTGCGCAGTCCGAGATCCTCGACGCCGCCGTGCGCGATGAAGCCGTACTCGCCGCGCTCGACGGTGAAGCCCGAGACGTCCATGAGGTCGGCGTCGTCGAGCTCGAGGATCGCCGGCAGGCGGTAGAGCGGATTTGCCGGGAACAGGTGCGCCGTGGATCCGCCGGCGTTCGGCCCGGCGAGCGTGAACGCCTCGTCGAGGCCAAGGCCCCGGTCGCTGCTCCCCGAGAGGCGAAGCGTCTCGAAGAGGTCGTAGCTGCCAGTGTCGACCCGCAGCACGGCGCCGGGGCCGAGGTCGTAGACGCGGGCCAGATTCACCGGACTCGGCTTCGGCGCGTCGGCGCGCTTTCCGGTGTTGCGGTTCGAGCCCGTCGCACCCGGCGTGTAGGTATCGTCCGCGTTGCTGGCGTCGTCGACGTAGTACTGGCTGCCGTCCTCCGGGACCGTGAACGCCTCGGTGCCCCGGTCGAGGACCAGCGGATTGCTCACGAGCGAGACCTGGATGCGCAGGCCATGGGTCCCGAACGCGATTCCCGAGGTCGACGGGATCCAGATCAGCTCGCCGTCGTCGGGCGTCGCCGCGGCGATCGTGGTGAGAAGCGCCGGGCCGTCGGCCGTGTCCTGATACAGATCGACCCGCACGGGAGAGCTCGCGGCGTTGCCGATCGACTGCCACGCGATCGTGTGCGGCCGGTCGCGCTCCCAGTCGGTGTAGAGATCGGGGAAGCGGAGCTGAAGATGCGCGAACGCGGCGGGCGTCTCCTGCGCAGTCGTCGCGAAGGCCCCGAGGTCCGGCGCGAAGCTCTCGGGCACCGCGTAGAGGAAGGCGCCGTCGAAGAACGAATCGTTTCCGTACGGGCTCGCGACGTCGGCTTCGAAGCGGAGCACGGCGCGGCGAGTCCCCGTCGGCACGCCGACGCGAGCGCCGGCGAGAGCCCAGCGGTCGCTCGCATCGCTCCCGTTCTCGACGACGCGCGAGATCTCGGCGCCTGCGCCGTCCTCGAAGATGAGAAGGACTCGCCCGCGGTCGGCCGGTGCGACGCTGCCGGGCGTGCGGGACTCGGCGCCCGAGCGCAGGCGCCCGCCGAAGACGAGGTCGAGCTGGCCCGCGTCGAGCTGCGCAGCCGAGTAGCCCGCGGCGACGAGGTCGACACGCTGCTCGGCGAAAGCCGATGCCGCCGCGCCCGGCGGGGCGAAGTAGCTCGCACCCTCGAAGGGCGCCGGTGCGCTCGCGCGGGTTGCCGACGCGGTCGTGACGTTCCAGCCCGCGAGCCCGCTCTCGAAGCCTGCGTTCGACAGCAGATTCACCTGCTCGGCACGCACACCGACGTCGACCCGCGCGTCACCACGGTCGAGCGTCGGGCTCGACGCGCGAAGCTGTGCGGCGAGGCCAAGAACCCGGTAGTCGTCGCGCCCGAACGAGACGAAGCGCGGCTCGGCAGCGAGCGGCGCGGGCGCCGTCGCCCCGATCGAGTCGAGGTCGAAGCGTGCGACGTCCGCCTGCCAGTCGAGCAGATCCGTGAAGTCGCGCGTCCAGAACACGAGCTTTCCCGCTCCGCGCGCGAAGAGGTCGTTCCAGTCGCTGAAGAAGCCCGTCTGGCTGTCGTTCGCGACGTAGACGTCGTAGCCGGCTTCGGCATAGAGGACGTTGTTTCGGAGCTCGATTTCGCTCGACGCACCGTCGATGCGAACGTTGTCCCCCGTTGCGCTGTACAGCGTGTTCGAGACGATCCGAACGTCGCTCCGCCCCGAGACATGGATTCCCGCGGTCTGGTTGTCGAAGATGGCGTCGTGGTGGATTCGCTGGCCCGAGCTGGCGCGAATCCCGATGCCGTTGTGTCCGATTCGCGTGTACTGGATCGGCCCCGTCGTCTCGACACCGACGGCGTTTCGCTCGACGAGGCTCGCCCGCTCGTGATCGGTCCCGCCGAGAACGCCGCTGCCCGCGACGCCGGTGACGTTCTCGAAGACGTGCTGGCCCTGCACGCGGCCACCGTCGAGCAGGATGCCGGTGCCGTTGCCGGAGATCTCGTTCGGCCGCAGCGGCCCGACGAATCCGAGCGCGTCCGTCTCGCTCGCGACGCTCACTCGAACACCGGTCGTGCCGTTGCGGATGCGGTTTCCGACCAGCTCGGCGCGCGCCGCGTAGACCACGCCCGTCGCCGCGCCGGTGATCACGTTGCCGTCGATGGCGCCCGTGAAGGCCGCGGCGATCTCGAGGCCCGTCGAGACTGCGCTCGCGTCTGCGACGCCGATCTCGTTGCCGGCGATTCGTCCGCTCGCCGCGTCGGCGATACGAATGCCGGTCGCTGCCGAGCGGATCCGGTTGCCGAGGATCGCGGCGTCGCTGGCGCCACCCGAGAGCGTCACGGCGACCGACGCGCCATCGAACGTGTTGCGGACGACGGCCGTGCGGGCGCCGCCACTGACGACGATCCCTTCGCCCGTCACGTGGTTGTCGGCGAGCGTGACATCCGCCCCGCCGTCGACGCTGGCCCCGGCTGCGAGGTCGAGCCCCTGCAGCACGGTGCCCGGCGCACCGCTGATCGCGACGGCGCCGGTGACGCGCGTCCCGAAGTCGGGCGCGCCCACGACGAGGACGCCGGCGTCGTTCGCGCCGATCGTGAAGCCCGGCTGGCTCCCGGCCTCGACCACGATGACGTCGCCAGGGCCGAGATCGTTCGCGGCGAGAACCTGCGCGACGCTCGTCGTCGCGTTCGCCGCGAAGACCCGCTGCACATCGAAGTCGTTCCCGCGCACGAAGATCTCGGCGCGAAGCGGCGTCGCTTCCTGCCACGCGAGGAAGGGCCGGCCGGCCGCGTCGACGGCGAGAACCGCGCTCGCCGGAACCCCGCCCGTCGCGCTGATCCCTTCCGCCTGCGCATCGCCGGGGATCTCTTCGACGAAGGCCGAGCCGTTCCACACCTTCGCGTAGAAGGAGGCGCCGGCGCCCTCGCGACGCAGCGGCGAGTCGTCCGACCACACGAGGTTCAGGCGTCCGTTCCCGCTCGCGAGCTTCGGCGCGACGGCGATGCCGGACGTCGACGAGATTCCCGTTCCCGCGTTCGCGCCCGCACCGGCCGCGACGAACGCCGCACCGCTCCACCGAACGGCGAAGATCTCGGAGGCGAGCACGTCGGGCCCGCGGGCCTGCTGCCACGCGACGAAGAGGTCGGCGCCGAGGTACGCGACAGCGGGCGCGCTCGCGTCGCGCGTCGTCTGGCTGACGCCGCCGCCCGACCCGGATCCGCCGAGCGCGTTCCAGCCCCCGCTCGCGTACTCGCGCAGGTGCACCTGCTTTACGCCGCTACTGCTCGCGGTCCACGCCGCGGCGAGCTTCGTTCCGCTCGTGGCGAGTGCGAGCTCACCGGAGACGGTGCTCGCACCCGAGAGACCACTGCCGCTCGCGGCGCCGCTTCCGAGCGCGCTCCACGATCCAGAGGAGAAGCGCTTCGCGTAGACGTGGCGAGCGCCGGTCGACGTGTCGAGCCATGCGACCGCCGGACCCGAGCTCGTCGCGACGATCTGCGCCGAATCGGCGCCGCCCGTCGCGGAGAGGCCACCCGGCGAGAGCGACGTCCCGAGCGCGATCCAGCCGCCGGCACCGCCGTTCGCCGCGGGATCGAAGCGCGCGGCAAACAGGTCGCTGCCGGAACCCGCGATCTCCGTCCAAACGACGATCGGATTGCCCGTAATCGGATCGATCGCGATCACCGGCCGCCGAGAGCTGCTGGCGGAGCGCGAGATGCCGCCACCGGAAGCGCTTCCCGCGACGGATTCCCATCCGCCTGCGCCACGGCGTGCGACGTAGATCTCGAAGCTCCCGTTGCGCGCATCGGCCCACGCCGCCCAGATCTGGCCGAGTGCGTCGATGGCGAGCGCAGGATCGACCGAAGCAGCGAGATCGCCGGAGAGCCCGAAGCCGAGCGCCGAGCCGCCGAGGTCGCGCCAGCGCCCGCTCGCGATCGGAAGGTCCGGGAGCGACGGCGTCGCGCGCGGGCTCTGCACGTACGCGACGACCGCGGGAGCGGGCGTCGCCGAAGGCACGACGAAGCTCGCAGGGTTCGCGCCCTCGCCCGCGCCGAAGTCGACGAGGTTGCTCGCGCCCGAACCGGCATCGATGGCGTCGTCTCCACCTTCGCCGAAGAGCACATCGTTACCGCCGCTGCCGAACAGCCGATCGCTTCCCTGCCCGAGCGTGGAGACGTT
The DNA here is from genome assembly GCA_020849175.1 of Deltaproteobacteria bacterium. Lineage (GTDB taxonomy): Bacteria > Myxococcota_A > UBA9160 > UBA9160 > UBA9160 > MYXO. The sequence continues at coordinate 3,792 of JADLGR010000068.1, read as the reverse complement.
CGTTCCAAAGTCGCCGTAGAGAAAGTCGGGCGCCGCATCATCGCCGGCGCCGTCCTGCATGTGTCCGTAGAGAACGTCGTGGCCCGCGCCACCGACGAGAACATCACCGCCGGCGCCGCCTTCGATCAGGTCGTCGCCGGCGCCGCCTTCGACGACGTCGTCCCCGTCTCCGCCCTGCGCGAGATCGCTGCCGCCATTGCCGAAGATGCGATCGCGGCCGCCCTCTCCGAGCAGCACGTCGGCGCCGTCGTCGGAGCCATAGAGAACGTCGTCGTCGCCGCCGCCTTCGAGCCGATCTGCGACTCCTCCGCCTCCGTACAGCTCGTCGCGACCCGCGCCGCCGCGCAGCAGGTCGGTTCCCCACTCGCCGTCCAGCAGGTCGTCGCCGGAGTCGCCCTCGAGCTGGTCGTCTCCGAGCCCGCCGTAGACCCGGTCGTCGTCGCCGCCGCCGTGGACGAGGTCGCCGTGCACGCCGCCGTCGATGAAGTCGTTGCCAGAGCCGCCGAAGATCGAGTCTGCGCCGCCGAGGCCGAGGATCGTGTCGTCACCACCGCCGCCGTCGAGCAGATCTCCGAAGCGCGTCGAATCGGCGAGGTTGGGATCGTCGCCGCCTTCGTCGGAGCCGACGAGTACGTCGTTGCCGTCGTCGCCGAAGACGCGTCCGAGCATTCCGGTCCCCGCGAAGAGCCAGTCGTTGCCCGCGCCTCCGAAGACGTCGTCGTTTCCGGCTCCGCCGTCGGCGTAGTCGTCGTTCGGACCGCCGGAGAGGAAGTCGTCGCCGTCGTCGCCGACGAGCCAGTCGTCGCCCGTCGCGCCGTAGATCGCGTCGCGACCCTCCTCGCCCTGCAGGCGGTCGGCGTCAGCGCCGCCGGTCAGCTCGTCGTCGCTCGCTCCTCCGCGGAGCACGTCGAAGCCCGCGTCGCCGAAGAGGCGGTCTGCGTCCTCTTCGCCGAGGACGAGGTCGTCTCCTTCCTGTCCGCGCAGCGTGTCGGCTCCGCTCGCACCGAAGATTCTGTCCTCGCCCGTTCCGCCGAGGACGTCGTCGTTCCCGGCGCCGGCGAAGATGAGATCGTCGCCCGCATCGCCACTGATGCGATCGCTTCCATCCTCGCCGTAGATGAGGTCCTCGGCATCGCCGCCGAAGACGATGTCTGCCTCGGTGCCGCCGTGGATCTCGTCGCGACCCGCGCCGCCGAAGATCGTGTCGGCGCCGGCCTCGCCGAGGATCAGGTCGTCCGCCGCGTCGCCGTAGATCGTGTCGTCGCCGCTCCCGCCGTAGATGCGGTCGAGCGCGCCCTCGCCGTGGATCTCGTCGTCTCCTGCCTGGCCGAAGAGCTGGTCATCGTCGGCGCCGGTCTCGCTGCCGCCGGTCGCGAGATCGCCCCACAGCACGTCGCGCGCGCCATCGTCGCCGGCGCCCGAGACGCTGTGGCCGTACAGGCGATCTTTGCCGCGGCCTCCGATCAGCGTGTCGCCGCCCGCTTCGCCGGCGAGCTCGTCGTCGCCGTCCTCGCCTTCGAGGCGGTCCGCGCCCCCGCCCCCGAAGAGCAGGTCCTGACCGAGCCCGCCGTAGAGGCCGTCGACGTCGAGATCTCCGTACAGGCGGTCGTCGCCGCCATCGCCGCGCAGACTGTCCTCGCCCGTGCCGCCGTGCAGCTCGTCGCTTCCGTCGCCGCCGCTCAGCGTGTCTGCGTTCGCGCCGCCGTCGAGCACGTCGTCGCCTTCGATTCCGAACAGCGCGTCGTCGCCGCCGTCGCCGTAGAGCCAGTCACTCCCCAGGCGACCCTTCAGCAGGTCGCGGCCCTCGCCGCCGTGCATCTCGTCGCGGCCGCCGCCTCCGAGCAGCACGTCGTCGCCGTCGCCGCCCGAGATCACGTTCTGGTACAGGATGTCGGGCTCGACCTCGATCGAGTCGTTGCCGAGTCCGCCGTCGCCGACGATGCGAACGACGGCAGGGCCGAGCGCGCCGTTCGGGTCACCCTTCGGCGGGATCTTCCCGTACGCCTGCTCGAGCCCGAAGGCCTTCACGATCACGACGTCGTCGGTGAGCCGCGTGACCGTGAAGCTCTCGTCGCCGTCGGTGTAGTACTTCTCGTCGCGGTCTCCGCGATCCGCCGGCGCGAGCCGCTGCCCCGCGCGCGGCCCCATGTTGAGCAGCAGCGTGCCGTCGGACTCGAGCGTCGCGAGCTTCGGCGGCGGCCCGTCGCACAGGCCGAGCGGGAACTCGAAGAGCGTGACGCGCGCGATCTCGAAGCTGCCGCTGACTTCGAAGGGCCAGACGCCGATCTCCCAGTACACGCCGAGGAACGCTCCAACCTGCCCCGAGATGTCGAAGATGCAGAAGGGCCCGCCGCCGCCGAGGTGCTCGAAGATCTCGCCGCCGCGCACCTTGCCGTCGTGGTTGTCGTCCTTCAGGTTGAAGTCGACGCTGGCGAAGACGCCGCCCTCGACGCCCACGGAAGCCACGACGATCGAGACGCCCGCGCCGGCGGAGACCTTGCCTTCGAGGACGACCTCGGGGACGTCCTTTCCGCCGACGGTGTCGGCAACGAAGAAGCCGTCGAAGAGCAGCAGCGGATTCTTGTTTGCGCTCTCGGCAAAGCTCTTGAAGCCGTGCGTGTCGTAGCCGAGCTCGAAGTCGATCGTCGCGCCGATCTGTCCCGCGATGCGCACGACGATCGGGATCGGCGACGGCACCGGCAGCGGGAACGACTGGCTGAGCTTGAAGCTCAGCTCGAGGCGCGGAACGTCGTAGCGGACGAGATCGATGTCCTTGCCGAAGATGAGGCCGAACGCGCTCGAGGGATCCTCGAGGATCGGGAAGCGGAAGCCGCCGCCCGTGATGCTGGCCGAAGCCTCGGCGAAGGTGCTCGCCTTCTGCTCGAGCTGCTGCTGCGTCCCGATCGACGGCGCCTGGAAGAGACCCGAGAGATTCGCGTTCTCGAGATCGACGTTCGGCTGCCGCAGGTCGAAGCCCGAGAGGTCGAGGCTCCCGAGGTCGATGAAGACGCTGTCTCCGACCGTATCGATCGCGTTCGCGAAGTCGATCACGTCGGCGAGCGCGGAGAGGAAGATGCCGGCCGTCTCGAAGCCCTCGCCAAAGAGCCCGGCGAGATCGATCGGCGTGACCTTCTTCTTCATCAGGTCGGAGATCACCGGCACACGCGAGGTGAGGATCTTGATCACCGGCTCGAGCGGACCCGTGACCGTCTTCACACGGTCGACCAGTGGACCGATGACGCCGGCGACGAAGCTCCCGAGGTCGAGGCGGCCGTTGACGAGCCGCACCTCCGGCTTCGTTCCCGTGAGCCCGGTGGTCGAGCCAAAGCCCCAGTCGAGCTGCAGATCGGCGAGCAGCCGCGGGAACTCCTCGATCTCGCCGCCGCTGCCGTCGGACAGTCCCAGCGAGAGCTGGAGGTTGACGTCGGCGGCGCCTTCGATCCGCGCTGCGAGGATGCTCGTCACGGGCGACGACGTGAGCTCGGAGAAGGTGAGGTGGTTGCCCGCGGACGGGTCGCGGATGTCGACGACGAACTTGCCGAGGAAGCTGCTCGGCTTCGCGCCGTCCTGGTCGACGTCGACGCCCGCGTTGTTCGGATTTGCGTCCGCGTCCTCGTCGGAGATCGATGCCGTGAGGAAGCCGACGGTGCCGCGCGCGACCACGTCGGGGATCGAGACGTCGAAGTCGACTTGCAGCTCGTCGACGGCCGCCGTATCGAAGTACGCACCTTCGGTCTTGCTGACGCCGAATGCGAGAGCGAGCTGCCAGCCGATCAGCAGCACGACCTCGCT
>JADLGR010000067.1 GCA_020849175.1 Deltaproteobacteria bacterium | reverse complement strand
GCGAGCCGGACGCGGAGTGTATCTGAGCGGCGCTTCCCGACGAACCACAACAGCGCCTCGGCGTCGGCGAGCCGGACGCGGAGTGTATCTGAGCGGCGCTTCCCGACGAACCACAACACATGGACACGTCGCCGAAGTGGACGCGGCAGTGTATCTGAGCGGCGCTTCCCGACGAACCACAACGGCGGTACTACATCGAGCGGTGGTCAGACTAGTGTATCTGAGCGGCGCTTCCCGACGAACCACAACGCAGGTGCGTCAGCGCCCGAGCAGCCGCTTCACCTCGGCGACGCCCTCGACGGCTTGCGAGAGCCGAGGCGCGGCAGGGATGAGATTGAGGATTCGACAGCCGGCCTCGACGTAGGGCGCGAGCGACTGCGCCACGTGCTCGGGCGTCCCGTACGCGCAGTAGCGCTCGAACGGCCCGAACGGAAGGCGGTAGAAGCCTTCGAGCGTCGCGGCGATGCGTGCGCGCGCTGATTCGCGCGAGTCGCCGAAGCAGCACCAGATCTCCATCGTGTGCTGCCAGTCGACCGCACCGCGACCGGCGGCCTGCGCCTGCTCGGCAACGCGTTCGGTCGCCTCGGCGAAACGCCGCGCCGAGTTGAAGACGCCGATCCAGCCATCGCCGAAGCGGCCCGCTCGGCGAAGGGCGGCGTCGGAGCGGCCGCCCACGACGATCGGAATCGCCGGACTGGGCGCAGGAAGGATGCGCGCGGCTTCGATGCTGAAGAACTCGCCGGCGTGCGAGACCGTCTCGCCGCGAAGCAGGGGTTGCAGGATCTGGAGCGAAGCGTCCATGCGCCGGCCTCGCGTCCGCGGATCGACGCCGCAGATCTCGACCTCGTGGCGATCTTCGCCGCCGAGGCCCACGCCGAAGACGACACGGCCCGGTGCGATCTGGGCGAGCGTCGAGAGCTGCCGCGCAACGACGACGGGATGGCGAAGCGGGAGCAGATAGACGCCGACGTAGACGGAAAGCTCTGGAAGTAGTGTTGCCATGGCCGTGGCGGTCACGAGGCCGTCGATGCCCTCGCCGCCGTGAAAGCTCACGTGGTCGATGGTGCCGACGTGGTCGACGGGGCCGGCTGCGACGACGCTCAGATCTGCGAGAAGCGAAGGCCGTAGCGGCTGAGAAGTGATGAGCCCAATTCGCAGGTCCGCCATGACTGCCTCACGCTGCATCTGGCGGCCGCACGCACTACCGCCCTTCGTGAGTGGTCGCGACCTCCAAGTGCGTGACGGACGATGTCGCGCCAGGGAAGAGCCGACGCGACAACGCTGCGCACCTCGAGCAAGACACCGGCAGCCCGGAAGCGAAGCCCTCGATGCGCCACGCATCGGCGGACTTGACCGGCGGGACAGTGCGCCGGATCCTCACCACGCGCCCGGTCCCGCGGACGCGCCGTGCGAAATCTCTTTGGCTCCGTTCTCGAGCTTCTCTTCCCAACGGCCTGCGCACGCTGCGGCGACAGCGCCGCTGGCGCTGTCGTGTGCGATGCCTGCATCCGCGCGCTGCCGCGTCTTCCGCTCGGGGGCTGCCCGCGCTGCCGTACGAACGCCGCGACTGCGGCCGGAGCGCCTTGTGCACCGTGCAGCGCGTCGCGCTCTTCGCTCTGCGCGCTCGTTGCGCAGGCTCCGTACGAGGACGAGATCGAACGCTTCGTCCAGCGGTTCAAGTATCCGCGGCGAGGACTCGTCGGCCTCGAGCCCGCACCCGAGGCGCTCGTCACGTGGCTGCTTCTCGCGGCGGCGGCGCGCATCTCCCGGCCGGCCCCCGATCTCGTCGTCCCGGTGCCACAGCATCCCGCCGGCCTGCGACGCCGCGGCTTCAACCCCGCCGCCGTGCTGGCGCGCGCGCTTGCCCGCGCGGAGCGAGTCCGGGTCGAGCCCCGCGCGCTCGAGCGCCTGCGCGACGGCCCGAGTCAAACGGGCCTCGATCGCGCCGAGCGCCGGCGCAACGTCGCAAACGCCTTTCGCGCGCCGCATCGCGTCCCCGCGCACATCTGGCTGGTCGACGACGTCGTGACCACGGGCGCCACGCTCGACAGCGCGGCGCGCGCGCTGCGCCTCGCCGGCGCACGCCGCGTCACCGGCATCTGCGCCGCACGAACCCCGCTGCGCGGGCGGGAGGACGCCTAGAGGGGGAGGAGGGGAGACGGCCCTGTCCCGGTCGCGCCTCGGGTCGCCGCTACGTCGCCTTCTCTGCACCGATGAGGTCGAGGATCGCCTGCTGCAGCCGCGCGGGATCGACGGGCTTCTTGAAGATGACGCCGCCGAGTCCGAGCAGCCGGCTGCGCTTGATGATGTGGTCCCGGTCGTAGTGAAACGCGGTCATCATGAGTACGGGCAGCTCCGGATGGCGCACCTGGATCTCGCGGTAGAGCTCGTACCCGTCCATGCGCGGCATCACGACATCGGTGAGGACGAGCTGGAAGTTTCCGTCGCGGATCCGGTGCAGGGCCTCCTCACCGTCGTTCGCGGTCTCGACGATGCAGCCCCAGGCCGTGAGGATCTCGGCGAGACTGTGAGAGAGGCCTGTGTCGTCGTCGACGACGAGCACGCGCATCCCTGCGAGTCGCCGGTCTCGCGCGACTACCGTGTGGCTGCGGTGGCGAAGATCCACCATTCGGGCCGCTCCTGCGTAGCCGACCGTCTGGTAGTTCTCCTCGCGAACCATCTCGCCGAGCCGCTCGAGGATGCCCGTCACGCGTCCGATCTCACGGCGGATTGCATCGAGACGCTCGTGCTCGACGGCGCAGTCCTCATCGCCCGCACGCTTCTCGATGTCTCGCTCGAGGAGCTCGATCTGATTCACGATCACGGCCAGCGGGTTGTTGATCTCGTGCGAGAGACCGATCGCCACCTCACCGAGGGTGGCGAGCTTGTCCTTGCGAAGGATCTCGCGCAGGTCCTTGGCGAAGCCGATCGTTCCGGATTCGACGCCGCTCTCACCGTAGAGAAGCGTTCCAGAGATCGCGACCGGGATCTGCTCGCCGGACTTCGAAACGAACGTGGTCTGAAACGTCTCGACACAGCCCTCTCCGCCGAAGCCCACGCTCCTCATCGCGCTCGCGACACGCTTGGCTTCGTCGACGCTCGGGTAGAGGCGACCGACGAACGCGCCGAGGACCTCCTCGGGCTCGTAGCCGAGGATGCGCTTCGCGCCGTCGTTGTAGTAGATGACGACGCCCTTGCGGTCGGTCGCGACCACGATGTCGGTCGAGCGTGCGATCAGCCGCTCGAGCGTTTCGCGCGTAATGGCCATCGCCGCAAAGGCTAGCGCACGAAGGCGCGGGGCCGGCACCCCGGCTATTCGATCCCGTGCTCCGCCAGCCAGCGTTCGGCGTCGATGGCGGCCATGCAGCCGGTCCCGGCTGCAGTGATCGCCTGCCGGTAGGTCGGGTCGGTGGCGTCGCCGCACGCGAAGACGCCTGCGACCGACGTGCGAGCGCTGCCGCGGTCGACCTCGATGTAGCCGACCGCATCGAGCGCGAGCTGACCGTTCAAGAACTTCGTGTTCGGCTCGTGACCGATCGCGACGAATAGGGCCTCGATCGGGATCTCACGCTTCTCGCCGCTGTGAACGTCACGGATGCGAACGCCGGTCACGAAGTCCTGCCCGAGCACCTCGTCGACCTCCGCGTTCCAGACGAACTCGATCTTCGGATTCGCGAGCGCGCGGTCCTGCATGATCTTCGACGCGCGCAGCCGATCGCGCCGGTGAATGAGGCTCACCTTCGTCGCGTAGCGCGCGAGGAAGAGCGCCTCTTCGAGCGCGGTGTCTCCTCCGCCCACCACGGCCATCGGCTTGCCGCGAAAGAGCGCGCCGTCGCACGTCGCACACGCCGAGACGCCGCGGTTCAAGAGGCGCTTCTCCGACTCGATTCCGAGCCACTTCGCCGAAGCGCCGGTCGCGACGATCACCGCATCGGCGTCGAAGGCGTGCTCGTCGCTCGCGATCCGGAAGGGCCGCTGTCCGAGGTCGATCTGCGTCGCGTCTTCGGCGAGAACGCGCGTCCCGAAGCGCTCGGCCTGCTTCTGGAGCAGCTCCATCAGCTCGGGACCGCTCACGCCCTCGGGAAAGCCGGGGTAGTTCTCGACCTCCGTCGTCAGCATGAGCTGCCCGCCGAACTGGAGCCCCGCGAGCATCACGGGCGCGAGATCCGCACGGGCGGCGTAGATGGCGGCGGTGTAGCCGGCCGGTCCGCTGCCGATGATCACGAGCTTCACCCGCTCGGCTGCAGGCCCGCCGCTCCTGCGTGCGAGACCGAGCAGTGAATCGAGCTCGCCCTTCTCTTCCAGCGCCTGGAGCTCGTCGCTACCCCCCACGTGCCGGTCGCCGACGAAGATCTGCGGGACGGTTCGCTGGCCCGTGCGTTCGATCATCTCCGCACGACGAGCGGGATCGGCCTCGATGTCGATCTCCGTCCAGGTCTGGCCCTTTCGCGACAGCAGGTGCTTCGCTCGCTCGCAGTAGGGACAGATCCGCTTCGTGTACATCGTGATGGCCGGCATCGAACGCTCCTCCGGAACTCGTGACAATGATCGTGCGCCGCCGCGCCCGATGCCAGTCGCCCTCGACGACACCGCGGCACTTCGCAGGATCGGGTGAACGTGGGCGGCACCGCGACGCTCGTCGCCGCGCCCCGACGCGTGGCGCGTCAGAGCGGCTCGGTGATCGGGAGATCCTCCCACAGGAGCTGGAGGAACGTCCCGATGAAGATCGAGAGGAACGTCATCAGGAAGACCGCCGTCGGGAATGCGAGGAAGGGATCGAGACCCATCACCCGCGGCAGCTCGCCGGCGAAGCGTGGAACCTGGGTCCGCAGCAGCTCGAAAGCCACCTCGCCACCCGACGCCTCGTTCCAGGCGCGCGCGGTCATGAAGCGACCGATGAGGCCGGTCGCAACGAGACCGAACACGAGCGACTGCAGCACGCCGAGCAAGAAGATCGCGCGCGCACGCGAGAACGCCGCGGGCGAGGCGCCGAGTCGTCGCTGCACCTCGACGTACAGATAGAGCAGCGTCGTGAGCGCGAGCAGGGTCGCGACGGCCCCGAGCGGAACGAAGGCCTTGAGCGAGAGCGCCCAGACCTCGTCGATCAAGAAGACCGGCAGGTAGCCGACGATGATGCCAGCGCCGATGCGCGGAACACCCGCGAAGAAGTCCGTGAGATCACGGCGCCAGGCGAACTTGACGATCAGGTACCAGAAGGCCACCACCGTCACGGTCGCCACCTCGCACGCCACGGCGAGATCGAACCAGAACGGAGCGTGGTCGTAGGCGAAGACCGCCGCGACGAAGGGAAGCGCGAGCGCGGCGATCGCAATCCCGTAGTTGCGCGCCGAGTGTCGCGTGAGGATCCGCTCGGCCTCGTCCCTCCCTTCGGCCAGCCACGCCCTGTGCTGGATGATCTGCGACGAGTGGACGAGGTCGTACTGGCGAAGGCAGAAGAGCTTCACCTTCTCGAGCAGTCTCAGGCAGTCCTTGTTCCGCGGACGCCGGAGAAACGGCGACAGATCGCGGCCGCGCACGATGCTCGTCGCCCCACGCGCCGTACACGCTCGCATCACCTCGGTCTCACGGTCGGAGAACGGCGAGTCCTCGCCGTCGAAGGCGTCGTTCGACTCGTCGAGGCAGACCTCCTCGACCCAGCCGTGAAAGGCGCGCTCGGCGAGCAGCAGCACCTGCCGCTCGGCAGCTCGCGAATCGCTTCCCGCGAGCGCACGCAGCAGCGTCGCCTCCGAGGCCTCCTCGCCGGGCAGAGCGCGGTCGAGCCTTCCGGCGCGGTAGTGATCGACGGTCTCGACGCTCACTCGCTCCGAGACGAGCCCTGAGAGCGAGCGCCACAGCAGCTTTCGCAGATGGAAGCCCGCGCGACGCTCCGACTCTCCCTGCTCGAGGTGCTTGTCGGCGAGAAACCGCAGAGACACCATCGAGAGGACTGCGACGTCCTCGTGAACGCGCGCGAGCGCTCCGGCCTCCTGCGGCGCCGTCTGCTCGAGCCGATCGAGCACGCGCTCGAGATGACCCGGGAGCCCTGCGACGAGGCGGCGGACGAACGCCTCGGCGTCTCGCCGGGTCGCGTTCGCGGACAACAGGCGTGGCCGCGTCCACAAGTCTTCGAGCTGGAGGTACAGCTCCGCGGGATCGTGTCGCGCGACGTGGAACGAGAAGGTCTCTGGAAAGATCGCAGTGAAGCCCTCGCCGCGGTCGAGCTCGAAGCGAAGCTCGCGTGCGTGGAAGGCGTACGTGACGCGTACGGTCGCGTGCAGTCGGTCGATGCGGAGGACCAGCCGGTCGAGGCTCGCCTGCTGCGCCGGCCGACCGCCTTCCGCAGCCGCTTCAGAGGATGCGCTGCTTCGGGTTGTCGCCGGACTCGTAGTAGGCCTCCACGCGCTTCGCGAGCTCGCGGACGCGGGCGGGAACTTCATCGGGCAGTGGCCAGCGTGACATCGCGACGCGCATCCGATCGACGAGGAGCTGCGCGTCGGGGAAGGCTTCGTCCGCCAGCGCGTCGTCGATGGCGAGCCAGTTCTCGAGCGCGGTGACGGTCCGCGATCCGCGCTCGGCGAGCTCGCCCATCCCGGGTGAGGAGATCCCCGAAGCCTTCACGCGCTCGCCGAGCTCGCGTAGCTCCGTGACGGCGCGCTCGAGCCCGGGCCGAAGCGCGCCGGGCTCCGCAACGAGGTCGGCGACGACCTCCTCGAAGCGTCGCCGCAAGGGCTCGTGCGAGATCTCGCGCAGGAGGAGCACGCGGCCGAACGCCTTTCCGTCGCAGTCCATGAGCCGCTCGGTCGAGACCCGCAGCCGCATTCTGTGTCCCGCGACTTGCAGCACTGCCTCCTGGAATGGGCTCTCGCCGCTCCCGAGGCTCGCGATGGCGCTCTCGAGCGGCGCCATCCCGGGTCGCGAGAGCAGCTCCGCGAGCCGCCGGCCGCGCGGATCCGTCTCGATACCGAGCTGCGCACGCGCAGGGCCATTGGCGGCCTGGATGACGCCGGCATCGTCCACGGCGAGCGCACCCATGCCGAGGCGATCGATCACCGCTTCGAGCAGCGCGTTGGAGTGACGCAGCCCCGCAAGCAGGCGGGCATTCTCGACCTGCAGCGCGTGATGGTCGACGGCACGCCGCACGACTTGCTTGAGCTCGTCGGGCTCCCACGGCTTCGAGATGTACGCGTAGACGTGGCCGTCGTTGATGGCCCGGAGAATCGCCTCCATGTCGGCGAAGCCCGTCAGGATGATGCGCGACGTCGTCGGGTGCTTCTCGTAGACGCGCGTCAGGAACTCGACGCCCGTCATCCCGGGCATACGCTGGTCGGTGATCACGGCCGCGATCGGCGGGTACTCGTCGAGCAGCTCGAGAGCACGGCGCGGGTCCGTCGCGGTGAGGACCTCGTAGTCGTCCTCGAAGGTGTACGTCATCGTCTCGAGGATCGCGTCCTCGTCGTCGACGATGAGGAGCCGGCTCCGTGTCGGAGGAGTCATCGTGGGTGCGTGCGCCCGCCCGGCCGGTGGAGGAGCGCGGCCTACCAGCCGAAGAAGCCGCGGCGCTTCTCACGGGCGGCGACCTGCCGGTTCTCGATCTCGGCCCGGACCTCTTTGCGCTTCTCGGCGAGACGCCGCGGAAGCCGATCCATCGCCACGCCCGTCCACGGACGCTGCTCGGCCCCGTCACGGAAGCGTCGGAACTTGCGGTAACCCGCCAGCTCGTGTTCGAACTGCTCTTCGAGGAACTTGATCATGATCGCATCGTCGAGGTAGCCGAGAACCGGCAGCGAGTCGTGAACGAGATCCTGCGGGTTCGAGAAGTACGCGAGTCCGGCGAGGATCTCGTTGGCGATCCTCGGCGGCAGCGCATAAGCATCGTCTTCGACCGCCTGGATCAGTGCTTCGAGGTTCTCGATGGCTTCGAGGACGAACGTCGGAACCTTCTTCGCAGCACGCACCCGTGCGATGAGACCCTTCACGTCCGCGATCACCTTGTCGCGCTCGAGTGTCGCCGCGTGCTTCTTGACCTTGCGGAAGAGGTCCTTGAAGTACGCGAGATCGGTCTCGTCGAGGGTGAACGTGATCTTCATGCTGGTCGCCATGACGTTGCTCCACGCCGGAGGGCCGGCTGCGGCCGACTCTATCAGTAGCGCGCGTACCGGATCAAGCGATCAGGATCGTGGCCGATCGGCCCCTCCCACTCTTCGAGGAGCACCTGACCCGGGCTTTGCCCCCGCGCGAGCTGGGCGGCCACCGGTTCGAGCAAGGATCGCTCGTCGGCTGGTCCGCCGGTCTGCGAACCTGCGCCGGCTCCGGCGGCGGCCAGGGCCGCGAGGCCCTCGTGCGCGAGCCCGAGGAGCTCTCGGGCGAGATCGAGGACCTTGCGCCCTGCCGCCTCTGCCGCGAGGCCGCGACGTGCGATGGCGTCGTACGCCTGCTCGCGTTCCGCGGCGCTCCAGCCGCCCAGCAGGGCGAGCACTGCCTCGCGCGCAGCGGACGCGTACAGGAGGCCCTTCCACAACGCCGGCACGGAGCACGTGAGCTCTGCCGGGCAGGAATCGGCCCCCCGCACCTCGATCACACGCTTCATGCGAACGTCGGGGAAGACGGTCGTCAGGTGGCGATTCCAGTCGGCGAGCGTTGCACGCTCGCCGGCGTGGCCATCGCGCAGGTAGCTGCGGAACGTGATGCCGCGCATCGGCACGTAGCGCTCGCCGCGGAGGATGAAGAACATCGGGACGTCGAGCGCCCACTCCGCATAACGCGCGTAGCCGAAGTCGGGCTCGAAGACGAACGGGATCGGGCCGCAACGAGCCGGGTCCGTGTTGCGCCAGACGATCATTCGCTTCGAGACGTAGCCCGACGAACGCCCGCCGACGAGGCTCGAG
>JADLGR010000066.1 GCA_020849175.1 Deltaproteobacteria bacterium | reverse complement strand
TCCGCCTCGACTGCGAGCAGGCCCGCCAACGCCCGCAGCAGCGTCGTCTTGCCGGCGCCATCGGGCCCGACCACGCCGACGAGCTGCGGACCCTCGAGATCGAGGTCGATGCCGGCCAGCGCCGTTCGCCGGCCGAAGTCCTTGCGCAGCCCGCGCAGGTGAATCCTCGGCGTGCTCAACGGCCGCCTTGCGAGACCGGCTGCGGCGTCTCGCCCTCCGCGACCAGATACACGTTGCCCTCGGTCCCCGGCTGGAACCGTTCGACGTCGCGCAGGATGCGAACCTTCGCCCGGTACACCTGGCCGATGCGATCGCTCCGCGTCTCGATCTTCTCGGGCGTGAAGTTCGCCTGATCCGCCAGGAAGCTGACCTCGCCCGGCACGCGTCGGCCCGGCTCGCTGTCGAGCTCGATCTCGACACGCTGCCCGACCCGAAGCCGATCGAGATCCGACACGGGCACGTAGATCTGCACGTACTTGTCGCGAGGGTCGAGGACCGCGAGGACGGGCGTCCCGGGCTGTGCGAGCTCGCCGGGCCAGAGAAGCTGCGTCTGCACCACCGTCGGCACCGAGGGCGCGCGGATCTCGAACTTCGCGCGCTGCACTTCCAGCTCACCGAGCTGCGAGCGCGACAGATCGCGCTGCTGTCGCAGCACCTCGAGCTGCTGCTTCGCGACGGCGATCTGCGCCTCCTCTGCCCGCACTCGTCCGAGGACGTCCTGCGCGCGATCGACGGCGCTGCGCGTCTGGTCGCGACTTGCGCGAGCCTCGTCGACGCGCTGCGCGGTCGTGACACCCTGCCCCATCAGCGATTCCTGCCGGTCGTTCGTACGTCGCGCCAGCTCGTACGCCGCCTTCGCCTGGCGAAGCTCGGCGGTGCGCGCCGCGAGGTCCTGCCGCCAGACTCGCTCGACCAGCCCGATCTCCTGCTCCTGGCGGCCGATCTGCGCATCGAGGACGCCGAGCTCCTGCTGCTTCGACCGAATGCGTGCCACGATGTCGGCGTCGTCGAGACGTGCGACGGCGGCGCCAGCGGGTACGGAGTCTCCCTCGCGATATCGCACCTCGAGGACGCGCCCGCTCACCTCGCTGCGGAGAACGCGCTCCTCGCCCTCGACGAACCCCGTGTAGTGGGTCTCGCCTCCGCGCTGCGTCTTCCAGAGCACGAAGCCGGCGCCCGCGAGCACCGCGAGCACGACGACGGGGATCAGCTTTCGGGTCATGCAGCTCCTCTTCGCGCAGCGCGCACGCGGCGCACGACGGGCCGTCGACCGGCCTCGGCCGCAATCGCATCGATACCCGCGAGCGAGAAGCGCGAGACGTGGTCAGCCACCGATCGGACGAAGTCGCGCGGATAGCGCGTACGCCCCGTCATCTGCAGGATCACCGGGCGATGAGAAACGTAGAAGTAGATCTGTGCGACGACGCTCCGCGTACACAGATCGATCTGCTCGCGCGACAGTCGAGGGGCGAAGGTCGAGACGACCCGGTCCATGTCGCAACGGAGCGGCTCGATGAAGCGCTCGAGGATCACCGGCAGCGCCTCGCTCGGGTCGCAAAGCTCGCGCAGCATGAGCGTCCCATGCGGATTTGCCGGGGAAAGGAGCAGCTCGAGGAGCGCACGAACGCGCGCTGCGAACATTCGTTCGAGCGTCGCGCGCGGCGGCACGGGTTTCTCCGCTGCCGGAAGCCGCGCGCCCGCCGCGGCGATCCGGCGCTCGATCATCTCGAACTGCCGGTTCGAGATCTCGAGGTAGAGGTTCTCCTTCGAGCCGAAGTGGTAGTGCGCCGATGCGAGGTTCGCGCGTGCTCGCTCGGCGATCTCGCGCATGGTGGCGCCGCGATAGCCACGCGCCGCGAACACCTCGGCGGCGGCGCCGAGAAGACGTTCGCGCGTTCCCGCGCTCCGGACGTCCGCGTCGCCGGTCGCGCGTGCGCGCGGCGAACGGGGCTTCGCTCCGTGCAGTGTCGCTGCGGCGGCCGCGCGGCGCGAATCACGCATGAACGGATGTTTAGATCATCTGTTTGAATCGGGCAACGCGGCCGGAGCGCCGGCCGGCGGTCCGCCGAGCCTCCGGAAGCCCACTCCGCCCTGGCTACAGCCCGGGTCGGGGCTGTCCGATCTCCTGCGCCGTACCCGTTCGGAGACGCCCTCATGCGCGCGGCCCGTGCCATTGCCCTCGTTCTCGGGTTCGTCCTCGTCTTTCAGGCATCCGCCCAGCCGGTGCAAGATCCGCTCGATCAGCCCGTCGAGGGCAGCTCCGAGGCGCTGCCGGCGGGTGTTCGCAGCGTGTCTCCCGACGCGCTCACGACGAGCGCGCAGAGCCCCGACGCCGAGGACGCCGAGTCCGTCA
Organism: Deltaproteobacteria bacterium; assembly: GCA_020849175.1. Taxonomy (GTDB): domain Bacteria; phylum Myxococcota_A; class UBA9160; order UBA9160; family UBA9160; genus MYXO. The sequence goes on along the minus strand of JADLGR010000066.1, from coordinate 2,042 downwards.
GTCCGGACGCTGACCTCGCCGGCGCGAGCCAGCCGATCACCGGCCGCGCGGAGAGTCCGGATGCGCTCACGACCCACTCGTACGATGCGTCCGACCTGCCGTCCGCGAGCGTCATCGACCAGGCTCCTGCCGCGATCGCTCCGTCGCCGATGCCAGAGGCTCCCGCGTGCGCACAGCCGGGCGGCGATGCTGCGTGGGGCGCGTGTCTCGCGGCGAGCAGTGACGCGCTCGATCGCGCGCGCACCCGGCTCGATGCTGCGAACGCCGCCTACTCGCGCTCGATCACCTCACACGTTCCGGCAGGAGAGGAGCGGGGCTCGATCATCACCGAGCGAGATGCTGCCCGGGCCGAGGTCACGGCCGCGCAAGCTGCCCTCGCGTCACGGCTCTCGCAGGCGCAGCAGGCCGGTGTCTCGTCGGACGTCACGGCCCCCTACGAGCCACGGCAGCCGGGCTGGTAGCCGCTACCCGGCGCTCTGCGCGCTGAGCCGCCGGACGAGACGCGAGAGCGTGCGGCAGATCGCGATCGCGATCCCCGGCAGCTCCTCCATCAGCGCCATCAGATCTTTGCCCTCGATCCGAAGGACGCGCGTGGGCTCGATCGCCGTCACCGTGGCCGACCGCGCTTCGCCATCGAAGATCGCCATCTCTCCGAAGATCTCGCCAGCGCGCAGCTCAGCCAGCGGCGCCCCTTTCTTCGTCACCTCCACGCGCCCCTCGGTGATCGCGTACATGCTGCTCTCGAACTCGCCCTCTCGCACGATCGCCGCTGCGGGTGCGAACTCTTCCTGCCGCACGAGGCGTGCGACGTCCGCCAGCTCGCGCACCGTGAGCTGCTCGAAGATCTTGAAGCTCCGGAGCTGGAGCAGCACCTCGACGTCGCTCAGCATGCTCCCCTCCGAACCCTCCGGTCGCCCTGCCGCTGCATGGGGCGCGTGCGCCTCGCCGGCGCCGAGCAGAAGCCGCGTGAGCGGGTCGGGATCCTCCATCATCGCCTCGATCGTGGCCTCGCGCGAGAGCGGGCGGCGTCCGAGCAGCGCGCGAGCCGCCGCGATGCGCGGCTCCGCGCGCGGGTCTTCGACGAACGGGATCAGCCGCTGGCGTTCGTCGGGCGAGAGCAGGGCCTCGAGGCCCTCGACGCGTAGCGCGCGGTCGCGGGGCGTCTGTGGCCGCGCCAGTGCGTCGCCGAGATCGGCGATGCGGTCGTCGTCGTGCAGCGCAGCGAGGAGCAGGAAGACGGTGTGGAGTCCTCCCTGCACGCGTTCCTCGAGACGCTGCACGAGCAGGGGCTCGGCTCGCCCGCGCAGGGCCGCGAACTCGAGCAGCCGCTCGGCGACGCCCTCGAGCTCGCGGCGGAGCTGTGCGGCGAACGCTTCGGGATGGACGTCGAGCTCGCGGAGAAGCGGCACGATGGCGTCCCGCACGCTTCGCCGCCCGAACGAGAACTCGGGAAGCAGCGCGTCGAGCGCTGCGGGGCCGAGTGCTCGCACACCTTCCGCGGCGGCCGCCGCCTCGTCGGGGTGATGCGCGGCCAGGCGCTCGGCGAGTAGCCTCGCCTTCTCGCTCCACTGCGTGTAGCCGATGAATCGCAGGACGGCCGCGCGCACCCTGGGATCGGGGTCATCGGCCAGTGCGAGCATCTCCGCCGCCGCCGGACTCACGAGCCGCCGGCGGCGCGCAGCGACGTCAGCGATGGCGCTGGCCGCTGCCGCTCGCGCCACCGGCCGGAACAGCGCCGAGACCAGCAGCCCGAGGCGCGCATGCCATTCCGGCCGCCCGGCTCCGACCTGTCCGGGATCGCCGCACGGATCCTCGATCAGCAGATCTCGGAGCTCGCGACACGCCACGTCGCGAACGCCCGCATCCTCGTGGTCGATCGCCGGTGCGAGAACGCTCCGTAGATCCGTCGGTCCGCTGCCGCGCAGGCCGAGGCGGTAGAGCGTCGTCTCGGCGGCGACGCGGACGGCCGGCTCCGCATCACGCGTGGCTGCGCGGATCGCCGTCACGGACTCCGCCCCCGGGCTTCCTGACACCTCCATCCG
>JADLGR010000065.1 GCA_020849175.1 Deltaproteobacteria bacterium | reverse complement strand
CGCTCGGCACATGCCGCATGGGCGTTGACGCGTCACGCTCGGTAGTGGACATCGAGCACCGCGCTCACGACGTGCGCGAGCTGTACGTGGTGGACGGCAGCGCCGTGCCCACCAGCCTCGGCGTCAATCCGCAGCTCTCGATCATGACCCTCGCCACCCGCGCCGCCTGGTGCATGCGCGAGCGGCGCTTCCTGGGGTGACTGCCAGCGTGGTCCCATCGAGGTCCGCTCGCGAAGACGGCAACCAGGCGACGCGTCGTCGCCACGCTGGACCTGGGATGCGTGATCCTGTTCGCGACGCCGGTGTTCGGTACAATCTCCATTGAGAAGGCCCGTTCGCAGCCGCAGACAGCCATCGTCACGGAGGGGTGTGCGTGATGGTCTACCAGGATGTCGTCTGGGCCGTTTCCCTCGCGGGGATGAGCCTGATCACGCTCGGTTTCCTGTACGTGATCGTGCACGTCGGCCGGCCTGCCGACGCGTCGGCGGTGCGCGACATCCAGCGGCGATCGTCACGATGGCGGCTGGTGCTGTTCGTCGTGCTACTGATCGGCTTCTTCGCGGCCAGCTACGCAACGCTGCACCGGTTTCCGATCCCAGCACAGAACGCGACGCTGGGCGCGCAACAGGTGGTCCGCGCAGTCGGCCGCCAGTGGTCGTGGCAGCTGGCCGTCGAAGGACAGCCGCCGGGCAACCCGCTGAGGCTGGTGACCGGCTCGCCGGTGGAGTTTCACGTCACCAGCGCCGACGTGAACCACGGTTTCGCGATCTACGCGCCCGACGGCCGGGTGGCGATCCAGACCCAGGCGATGCCAGGGTTCGACAACAAGGTCCTCTACACCTTCACGGTGCCGGGACACTACAAGGTGATGTGCCTCGAGTACTGCGGCGTCGGTCATGCCCCGATGGCGACCGAGTTCGAAGTCACAGGCGCGACGGGAGGCTGAAATGGCGACGATGACGCTGTACCCCGACGACGAGCGCCTGTCCGCGACCGAGCGTGCGGTATTCGACCTCTACGCCGTCAGTGCCGTGGTGCTGTTCGTGCTGATGATGCTGATCGGCCTGCTGATGCGCACCGCGCAGGGCAACTGGATGTCGATTCCACCGGATCTCTTCTACCAGCTGCTGTCGATGCACGGCACTGGCATGGTCGGGACGATGGGAATGATCACGACGGCGGTCATGTGGTTCTTCCTGCGCAAGTACGTGAAGCTCCACCTGTGGGCGTTCGTCGCGAACTTCGTGCTGTTCCTGTTCGGAGCGCTGTGCATCATCGGCGCGATATTCGTCGGCAACTACGGCGCGCTGTGGACGTTCCTGTATCCGCTACCGGTTGCCCTCGCCAAGACCTGGAGCAACGGCGCGGCAGCGTGGTTCCTGCTCGGCTATCTGCTCATCGGCGTCGGCATGCTGCTGTTCTACCTCGACGCGGCGCTCGGTCTCATCGGTCGCTTCGGCAATCTGGGTCGAGCGCTCGGACTGCAGTGGCTGCTGAGCGGCGACATCGACCCGGACCACCCGAAGACGGTGGTTGCGAGCACGATGGTGATCATCGCCAACGTGCTCGGCATCCTCGCCGGCGCGGTCGTGCTGGTGCTGAGCCTGGTCAGCGCGGCCAACCCCGAGATCACGTTCAACGCGCTGGTGATGAAGAACCTGACCTACTGGTTCGGTCACATGTACATCAACGCGACGATCTACATGGCGGTGATCGCGCTGTACGAGCTGCTGCCGCGCTACACCGGCCGCCCCTACCCGATCACGCGGCCGTTCCTGTGGTCCTGGGCAGCGAGCTGCGTGTTCGTGATCGTCGTATTCCCGCACCACCTGCTTATGGACTACGCGCAGCCGCGCTGGGTCTCGATCATCGGCCAGGTCGTCTCGCACGGCGCCGGGTTTCCCGTGTTCCTCGTGACCACCTGGGGAGTGCTGACCAACATCCACCGCAGCGGCATGCGTTGGACCATGCCGTCTCGGCTCATGGTGCTGGCGATGTTCGGCTGGGCCGCCGGTATCGTGCCGGCCATGCTGGACGGAACGATCGCGATCAACCGCGTGATGCACAACACCCAGTGGGTTCCCGGGCATTTTCACTTCTACCTGCTGCTCGGCGTGCTGCCGATGACCCTCGCGCTGCTGTACCACGTGATCGGCAGCCGTGAGCAGACGACTCTCGACTCCAGTGCCGATCGCGTCGGCTTCCCGCTCTACCTGCTCGGCGGGCTGATCTTCACGTTCGCATTCCTCGACGCCGGGCGCATGAGCGTCGCGCGGCGCATGGCGACGCACCTGCCGGAATGGCGGGGTACCGACCAGGTCGGTACGATCGGCGCGCTGCTGCTGGTGCTGGCGATGCTGTACTTCGCGATGCGCATCGCGATCGGCCTGCTGCGCGTGAAGCCCGATGCGGGCCCTCGGCACGCTGCTCGTTAGCCTCGCGTTCGCGGCCGCCGGCGGGCTCGTGCTGGCGGGTGCGACCGACGGCTTCCAGGCGTTCACCACCGAGACCGCGCGCCGGATCGACGTTCGGGCCCATCCGCGTCCGTTGCCCGCGATCGTGCTCGAGAGCGACCGCGGCGCGGATTTGGCGCTGGCGAGCTATCGCGGCCGCTGGCTGCTGATCGACTTCATCTACACACGCTGCGAGACGTATTGTTCCGCACTCGGCGGCGAGTTCGCGCGACTGCAAGACCTTCTCGCTGCGCCGATCGCCGAAGGTCGCATCGCGCTGTTGAGCATCAGCTTCGATCCCGAGCACGACGACCCGGAGGCGCTGCACGCCTACCGCAAGCGCTTCGGCGACCGGGGTGCCGGCTGGACCGCAGCGCGCCCGACCGACGCCGCGACGCTGGAAACCGTGCGCACGTCGTTCGGCTTGAAGATCGTGCCGGACGGCCTCGGTGGCTACGTCCACAACGTCGCGCTCGTACTCGTCGACCCCGAAGGCCGCCTGGTCGAGATCGTCGCCAGCGGAGATCCGCAGGCCACTGCCGCACTGCTTCGCGCCAGGATCTCGTCATGAGTGCTCCCCAGGCCGGGACAGACGGCTGCTCCCACGAAGGTATGCGCAACGGAGCCGAGCCACATTCGCTCATGGAACATCGCGCCTTGCGTCGAGCCTCACTGCCTCTGATCGCCTGTGCTCTGCTCGCGCTGCCTCCGCTGCGGCCGCTGCTCGACGCAACGATGACGCTGCAGATGCTGGTGCAGATCCCGCTGTTGACGACGCTGGGCTGGCGGCTCGCCGGCGCGGTGCCGCGCGGCGCCGGCGACGCCATGGGGCGTTGGAACGCCGACGGCATCAGCGGTCTTGTGCTGGCGTCGATGGCGGCGCTGCCGTGGATGCTGCCGCGCGCACTCGACGCGGCCGTCGACGACTCCTGGGTCGCCGCCGCCAAGTTCGTGAGCGTGCCGCTGCTGATCGGGCTGCCGCTCGGCATCTCGTGGCCGAGGATGGGCTTCGTCGTACGCGGCGTGTTCTTCATGGAGTTCGTCGCGACCTGCTTCAGGCTCGGCTGGATCTACCTTGCGTCGCCTGGCCGCCTGTGCAGCAACTACCTGCTCGGAGACCAGCAACAGCTCGGCCGCCTGCTGCTCCTGATCGGTGCGAGCGTGACGCTGCTGCTCAGTGCCAGGCTGCTGTTCGGAAGCTTCGATCTCGCCGGCGCAGCCGTCGACCGGTCCCGGCACCCAGACGGGGAGCAACCCGCTCGGTCACGATGACCGCCTCCACCCGGTGGCCACCGGGTCCGATGCGACGGCGTCGCAGCGTCAGGCGACGAGCAGCGGTGTCGAGGCGCCCCGATTCGGACGCCCGTCCTGCGGCGCAGCGGATCCGCCCGTGTGTCCCGCCGCGCCTACACCGGCACGACACTCCGGCGCTTGCGCGGCGGCGCGTCGCGCCGGCCGCGCGCCGCGCGCAGCCGCGCGGCGATCTCGTCGCGAAGGCTCTCGGGCGGTACGACCGCGTCGATCACGAGCTCGCTCGCGAGCTTGCCGATGTCGACCTCGGCCGCATACTCCTCGCGCAGACGCTGCACCGTCGCCCCCCGCTCGGCCTCGGGCAGCGCCTGGATCTGGTTGTAGTAGACGGCGTTGACTGCGGCTTCGGGGCCCATCACGGCGATCATCGCCGAGGGCAGCGCGATGCACGCCTCGGGCTCGAAGCCGGGACCGCTCATCGCATAGAGCCCCGCGCCGTAGGCCTTGCGAACGATCACCGAGACACGCGGCACCGTCGCCTCGGACATCGCCATGATCATCTTCGCGCCCGCGCGAATGATGCCCGGACGCTCGACCTGCTTGCCGATCATGAAGCCGGGAACGTCCGCCAGAAAGAGCAGCGGAATCCCAAACGCGTCGCACAGCCAGAGAAAGCGCGCGGCCTTGTCGGCGGAATCGACGAACAGGACGCCGCCCTTCACCTTCGACTGGTTCGCGACGACGCCCACCGTCCGGCCTTCGACTCGTGCGAGCCCGGTGAGGATCTCGCCGGCGAAGAGCTTCTTCAGCTCGAAGAACGAATCGGCATCGACGACGCGGTCGATCACCTCGCGGATGTCGAAGGGCTTGTTCTCGCCCTCGGGGATCAGGCTCTCGAGATCGTCCGCAGGCTTCGCGGGCGCGCGCGCGGGCGCCTCGGGGAGCGCGGTCTCGGCGCTGGACGGCAGATACGACAGATATGCGCGCGCCGCGACGATCGCTTCGGCCTCGGTCGCGGCGAGGAGATCGCCACAGCCCGACACCGAGCAGTGCATCCGGGCCCCGCCCATCTCCTCGAGCGAGACCGTCTGTCCGATCACCATCTCCGCCATTCGCGGCGAGCCGAGGTACATGCTCGCATTGCCCTCGACCATGAAGACCACGTCGCAGAACGCGGGGATGTATGCGCCACCCGCGGCCGACGGACCGAAGAGCAGACACACCTGCGGCACCATGCCGGAGAGGCGGATCTGGTTGTGAAAGATGCGGCCCGCTCCGCGGCGGCCGGGGAACATCTGCACCTGGTCGGTGATGCGCGCGCCCGCCGAATCGACGAGGTAGACCAGCGGCACGCGCAGGCGCTCGGCCCTCTCCTGAATGCGCAGGATCTTCTCGACCGTCCGCGCGCCCCACGACCCGGCCTTCACGGTCGAGTCGTTCGCCATCACGCAGACCGCGCGGCCCTCGATGGTCCCCGTGCCGGTGACGACGCCGTCGGCCGGAAGATCCGGCGCGACGCTGTTTGCGAGCGCGGCGTCTTCGACGAACGAGCCCTCGTCGAGCAGCAGTCGAAGCCGCTCGCGACAGAAGAGCTTGCCCTGCTTCTCGGCCTGCTCGTGGTAGCGTGGCGCGCCGCCGCGCCGCACGCGTCCGAGCGCCTCGGTGACGTCCTTGCCGCGCTTCATGCTCGCTCCTTGTTCGTGGTCCGTCGCTTCACGTTGTCGTCCGCGCTGCGGCGGCTCGCTCCCGCTCGCCGAGACGCGCCCGCAGCACGCGCCCGGGAAGACGCCGGTGCAGCACCTCACGCTCGAGCCAGGCCGACACGTCGACGAGCGCGTCGAGATCGACGCCGGTCGCGACGCCCGCACGCTCGAAGAGATCGACGACGTCCTCGGTGGCGACGTTGCCGGAGGCTCCGGGCGCGTACGGGCAGCCCCCGAGCCCACCGAGCGAGGCGTCGAATCTGCGAATGCCTGCATCGAAGCCGGCCTGCACGTTCGCGAGCGCGCGGCCGTAGGTGTCGTGCAGATGGAGCGCGATGCCGGAGAGCGGCACCTCGCCCGCTACCGCCTCGACGAGCGCGCGGACCTGCGCGGGGTACCCGACGCCGATGGTGTCGCCGAGAGAGATCTCGTCCACTCCGAGCGCGACGAGCGCACCGGCCAGACGCGCTACGGCCCCCTCGGCGACCCCGCCCTCGTACGGACAGCCGCACGCCGTCGAGACGTAGGCGCGCGTTCGGACGCCCGCCTCTCGTGCCGCGTCGAGCACGGGCCGGAATCGCTCGAGCGACTCCGCCACCGAGCAGTTCACGTTGCGGCGGTTGTGCGTCTCACTCGCCGAGACGAACACAGCGGCGACGTCCAGCCCTGCGGCGCGGAATCGCTCCCAGCCCGCGAGGTTCGGAACCAGTGCGCCGTACCGAACACCGGGAACGCGGGGCAAGGCGCGTGCGACGTCGTCTGCATCGGCCAGCGCGGGAATCCACTTCGGCGACACGAACGACGTCGCCTCGATCTCGCGAAGGCCCGCCGCGGCGAGCCGCCGAACGAGCGTCACCTTGTCCGCGGTCGCCACCACGCCGGGCTCGTTCTGGAGCCCGTCGCGGGGACCGACCTCGGTGAGGACGACCTCCGTCCCGGCCGGCACCCGCCTTCGCTAGGCCTCGTAGTTGTAGAAGCCGCGCCCGCTCTTACGCCCGAGCCAGCCCGCCTCGACGCGCTTCTTGATCTCGAGGCATGGCGCGTAGCGCGGCTCGCCGTACTCGCGGTACAGGCTGTCGAGGATCGCGAAGACCACGTCGAGACCGACGAGGTCCGCAAGCGCCAGCGGCCCGAGCGGGTGATTGCAGCCGAGCTTCATGCACTCGTCGATCGACTCGGGAGATGCCACGCTCTGCTGGAGCGCGAACGCCGCCTCGTTGATCATCGGGAACAGCACGCGGTTGACGACGAAGCCGGGCGAGTCCTTCACGTCGATCGGAACCTTGCCAAGACTCTCCGCGAGGCCGCGCACCGCAGCCACGGTGGAGTCGCTGGTGCGCATCCCACGCACCACCTCGACGAGCTTCATGAGCGGCACTGGATTGAAGAAGTGCAGCCCGACGAAGTGCGCCGGGCGCTTCAGGTACGATGCGAGCTTCGTGACCGAGAGGCTCGACGTATTGGTCGCGATGATGCTCTCTTCGCCGACGATTCCGTCGATGCGCTGGAGCAGGTCGCGCTTCAGGTCGTGGTCCTCCGGCGCGCACTCGATCACGCGGTCGCAGCCCTTGAGCTCCTCGAGCGGAACGACACCGCGGATGCGCTCCAGCGCGTCGCTCATCTCCGTCTGCGTGAGCTTCTGCTTGGCGACGAGCCGCTCGAGCGACTTGCCGATCGCCTTCATGCCTCGATCGACCGACTCCTGACGGCGGTTCTGGAAGACCACCGAGTAGCCGGCCTGTGCGGCGGCCTGCGCGATGCCCTGGCCCATGGTGCCGGTGCCGACGATGCCGATCACGTGTCGCTGGGCCGCCATTTAGAGCAGCTCCACGCCGAGGGCCACCGCCTCGCCGCCGCCGATGCACAGGGTCGCGATGCCACGTCGCTTGCCGCGGTCCTTGAGCGCGTGCAGGAGCGTCACGAGGATCCGAGCGCCCGAGCAGCCGATCGGGTGCCCGAGCGAGACCGCGCCACCGTTCACGTTCACGCGCTCGGGGTCGAGCCCGTGGTCCTTGATCGCCGCCATCGTCACGACGGCGAAGGCCTCGTTGATTTCGTAGAGGTCCCAGTCGCCGGCCTTCACCCCCGTCTTCGCGTACAGGCTCCTGAGCGCCTCGACCGGTGCGATCGTGAACCACTTGGGCTCGACGGCTGCCGACGCGTCGCCGAGGATGCGTGCGAGGACCGGCATCCCGAGCCGCTTCGCTGCGTCGGCGGAAGTCACGACGAGCGCCGCGCCGCCGTCGTTGATGCTCGACGCGTTCGCCGCGGTGACGGTGCCGTCCTTCGAGAACGCGGGCTTGAGCTTCGACATCTTGTCGAGCTGCGCCTTGCCCGGGCCCTCGTCGTGCTCGACGACGACCGGCTCGCCCTTCTTCGACGGCACGGGGACGGGAACGATCTCGGCCTTGAACTTGCCCGCCTTCTGGGCCTGTAGCGCGCGTTCGAAGCTGCGCTTCGCGAAGGCGTCCTGATCTTCACGTGTGAAGCCGTACTTCGCGGCGACGAGATCGCCACACACGCCCATGTGTACGTTGTCGTAGGGATCCCAGAGACCGTCGTAGATCATCGAGTCGACGAGCGTGCCGTTGCCCATGCGGTAGCCGCTGCGCGCGTTCGGGAGCAGGTACGGCGCATTCGACATCGATTCCATGCCGCCGGCCACGACGACGTCGGCCTCGCCGGCGAGGATCTCGCGTCGCGCGAACATCACGGCCTGCAGGCCGGATCCGCAGACCTTGTTGAGTGTGATGGCGCCGGTCGAAACCGGCAGCCCGGCCTTGAGCGTCGCCTGGCGCGCGGGGGCCTGTCCGATGCCACCCGAGAGGACGCACCCCATGAAGACGCGATCGACCTTCTCGGGTGCGATCCCGGCGCGCGAGATGGCCTCACGAATCGCGGCGGCGCCGAGATCCGGCGCAGGGAGCGCCGAGAGCGCGCCCTGAAAGCTTCCGAGCGGCGTACGGGCAGCGCTCGCAATGACCACTTCCGTCTGACTCATGCGCGGTTCTCCTGCCGGGAAGGGGCGATTTCGGGGTTCCCACGGAGGCACCGGCCCCCCGGCATCCCCGCGTTCACATCGTTCACATGGACGGACGAGGCTACACGAGAGCGCGCCTCGCAGTCAAACACGGACCCGCGAGCCGGCGCGCGACGCTTCGCCGTCAGCGGTAGCCGAGCGCCTCGATGCGCTCGCGCTGCCGCGACCAGCCCGGCTCGACCTTCACCCGCAGCGCGAGGTGAACGCGGCGCTGGCACAGCTTCTCGATCTGGAGGCGAGCGTGTGTGCCGATCTGCTTCACCATCGCCCCGCCAGCGCCCACCACGATGCGCTTCTGCGACTCGCGCTCGACGAGCAGATCTGCCTCGATCCGCACGAGATCGGGGCGGCTCTCGTCGAACGCAGTCACCTCGGCAGCGATGGCGTAGGGCAGCTCTTCGCGCAGCGCCCCGAACGCCGCCTCGCGTACCAGCTCGGCCGCAAGGAATCGCATGGGGCGGTCCGTTACCTCGTCCTCTCCGTAGTACGGTGGGCCCTCGGGGAGCCTCTCGACGAGCGCCTCGACCAGTGGCGCGATGCCCTTCCCGGTCCGGGCCGAGACCCGCAGCACAGCCGCGGCCGGGGGGTCGACCGCGGGGGGCCACGG
>JADLGR010000064.1 GCA_020849175.1 Deltaproteobacteria bacterium | reverse complement strand
CCGGTCGTCGCGATCGTGAGCGGGCTCGTCGCGGCCGCCTTCTCGCTGCGCGGCCGGGCGACCGCGGACGAGCCCGATCCTTCGGGTGATCCCGATTCATCCAACTGCGAGGCGTGTAGCGGGCCGCTGCCGGAGCACCTTCACGGCGTGGCCGGCGAAGGCGGCCTCGCAGGCCGGCTCCGGCTCGCCGCGCGCTACGCCTTCATCGATCTCTTCGACGACCTCGGCTTCTGGATCGCGTTCGCGTTCGTGCTGACCGGCGTTCTGTCGGCTGTCCTTCCCGACGACGCCTTCGCACTTCCGGGCCGGCTGCTGCCGATGCTGGCGATGATCGCGATCGGCGTTCCGCTCTACGTGTGTGCGAGCGCGTCGACACCGCTGGCGGCGCTCTTCGTCGCGAAGGGTGCGTCGGTCGGAACCGCGCTGGTGTTTCTGCTCGTCGGCCCCGGGACGAACGCGGCGACCATCGGTGCGATCGCGCGCGTGCTCGGACGTCCTTTCCTGCGCATCTACCTCGGATCGATCGTCGGCGTCGCGCTGGCAGCGGGCCTGCTCCTCGACTTCGTCCTCCCGGACCTCGGTCGCGACGTGCGCCTCGGCACGGGCGGCGAAGGCGCGACCCTCGGCCTCGCGAAGACGGCGGGCGCGCTCGTGCTGCTCGCGCTGCTGGTCTGGTCGCTCCGAAGGACGGGCGTGAGGACGGGCCTTCGCGAGCTTCGCGACAACACGGTCGAAGCCTGGCGCTGGCTGCTCGCGCTTCGGCCCGGGCCGATCCTTCGAAGCCGCGTCACGCAGGCGCTCGTCGCGGTGTGGCTGCTCTCGCTCCTCGCATCGGGCCTGGTTCGCGTGCCGCCGGGAGCGGTGGCGCTGCACCAGCGCTTTGGCCGGCTGCTCGGCGATCCTCAGCCGCCGGGCGCCGTGCTCGCGCTTCCCGGGATCGACCGCGTGCAGGTGGTGCAGGTCGACGCCGTGCGTGGGCAGCCCGTCGGCTATCGGACGGTCGGAACGTCGCTTGGCCGGATGCCGGTGATGGAGGAGTCGATGTTCGTGACGGGAGACGAGAACGTGATCGACCTGCACGCGGAGGCGCAGTACCGCGTCTCGGATCCGGTCGCCTTCCGGCTCGATGTCGAGAAGCCCGACGCGCTGATCGCGAGCGTGCTGCGAGCACGCCTCGTCGAAGCCCTGGCCGGGTCGGCGATCGACGAGATCTACACGAGGGCGCGTTCGGTCATCGAAGGGAGTCTGCTCGCGGGCGTGCAGCACGACGTCGCGAAGCTCGGCCTCGGCGTCGAGGTGCTCGGCGTCCGCCTGCTCGACGTACACGCACCGGCGACGGTGCACGACGCATTTCGCGACGTTGCGAGCGCCCACGAGGACCGCCTCACGACGATCCACCGCGCGAACGAATACCGGGTCGGCGAGGTCGCGCTCGCGCGCGGCAACGCCGAGCGAGCGCTGGCCGGCGCGCAGGCTCAGGCCGCGGGGCGAGTGGCGAGCGCGCAGGGAGCGGCGGCGGCGTTCGGTGCGCTCGCAGCGGAGCACCGCCGGGCTCCGGCGGCGCTCGAGGACCGCCTCTACCTCGAGACTGCGGAGCGCGCGCTCGGCGGTGCGCGCAAGATCATACGGCCGGAGGTCGGGGCGGGGCGAACGACCGAGCTCTGGATACGGTCGGGGGATGCTCCGATCACGTTCCCGCAGCAGCCGGCGCCGGCCGGCTCCGGCCCGGCGGCCGGGAGGAAGCCGTGAGCCTGCGCCGCGCTGCAGGGATCGCATCGGTGGTGCTCGTGGTGGGCCTCGCCGCCTTCTCGCCGTTCGTCGTCGAGGCGGGGCAGTTCGCGATCGTGACGCGCCTTGGTCGGCCGGTCGCGACCTACACCGAGCCGGGTCTTCACTTCCGCATCCCCGTTGTCGATCAGGTGGTCCGCATCGATGGACGACTGCTGCTCACCGAGCCTCCGGTCTCGGAGTATCTGACACTCGACAAGAAGAACGTGATTGCGCGTCCGTTCCTCGCCTGGCGCGTCAAGGATCCGCTGCGCTTCTTGCAAACGGTCCTGCTGCGCGAGGCCGCCGAGGCGCGACTGTCCGCGGTGACGGGCTCGGAGCTCGGCGCCGCGCTCGGATCCGTTCCGTTCGAGGCGCTGGTATCGGTCGACGCGCAGAAGATGCGGCTGGCGACGATCGCCGAGGGCGTCGAGCAGCGTGTTCGCGAGACGGCCGCGCGGGAGTACGGAATCGACGTCGTCTCGCTCCGTCTCGAGCGCCTCGCGTTCCCGCAGCAGAACGAGGCGGCGGTCTTCCAGCGCATGCGCGCCGAGCGCGAACGCATCGCGCGTCAGTTCCGCTCCGAGGGTGAAGAGGCCGCGCTCAAGATCCGCGCCGGGGCCGATCGCGAGCGCTCGGGTCTGCTCGCCGAGGCCGACCGCAAGGCGGCGCAGATTCGTGGCGACGCCGAAGCCGAGGCCGCGCGCATCTACGCCGACGCGCTCGAGAAGGACCCCGAGTTCTTCCGCTTCGTCCGCACGCTCGAGTCGTACGACAAGATCATCGACGACAGGACGACCGTCGTGCTCCCGGCGGACTCGCCGCTCATGCGGGGCCTCGTCGAAGGCCCGCCCGGAGCGAAGGAGAAGCGATGAGGCGTTCGCCGGATCGCGCGGATCTGCCCCGTTGAGAACGGAAGGGGCTCGTCCGACGAGCGAGCGGCTCCGCGGTCTCGCGGGCCGGCTCTCGCGGCCGTCCGGCATCGCGCTTCTCGCCGCTGCCGCGTTCGTCGTCTGGATCGCCCTCGGGACGTTCACCGTACCGGCCACCAGCCTCGGCGTCGCCCGCCTGTTCGGCACGGTGGTCGACTCTGCGGTCGCTCCGGGAGTTCACTGGTGGTGGCCGCCGCCGATCGGCCGGGTGGATCGCGTCGAGGTGACGCCCACCTTCACGCTCACCATCGGCTACGCCGCTCCCGACGACCCCGCGTCGGCGCCCGTGGGCGTCGCGCTCGGTCGCTGGCTCACGGGAGACACGAACATTCTCGAGATTCGCGCGCGAGTGAACTACCGGATCAGCGATCCCGCGCGCTGGCTCCTCTCGAGCCAGAGCCCGCGCGACGTGATGCGCGACGTCGTCGGTTCGGCCGTGACCGAAGCGGCGAGCGCGCTCCCGGTCGACGATCTGCTGACGTCCGGCCGCCTTCGCCTCGCCGAGCGGGTGATGGCGCGTTCGCAGCGCATTCTCGACGCGTACGGCCTCGGCGTGCAGATCCTCGGCGTGAACCTCGAGTCGATCGAGCCTCCCGCGGACGTGATCGCGGCGTTCCAGGCGGTGCAGAACGCGAAGGCCGATCGCGAACGCGCAGTCTCGGAGGCGCAGGCCTACGCCAACAGCGTCCTTCCGGTGGCGCGCGGCGAGGCGGAGAAGCGCGTCAGTGAGGCGCTCTCGTTTCAGGCGCAGCGCGTCAATGCCGCGCAGGGAGCGGCGGACGCGTTTGCGAAGCTGGCGGCCGAGCACCGGCGTGCACCCGCGCTCCTCGAGCAGCGCCTCCACCTCGAGACGCTCGAGAAGGTGCTGCCGCGCGTGCGGCGCTACGTGCTCCCGCCCGAGCGCCCCGGCGCCGTTCCGCTGCGCATCGTCGAGTAGCGCCGCGTCATTGCGCAGCGCCCGAGCTCGCGAGCGCGAGCGCGATCCGCGCGCACAGTGCGCCCATCAGCGCCGCTGCCGGAAGCGTGATGATCCACGCCACGAAGATGTTGAGCGAGAGCCCCCACTTGACCGCGGAGAGCCGCTCCGTCGCCCCCACGCCCATGACGGACGTCGTGATCACGTGCGTCGTCGAGATCGGGAAGCCCATGTAGGCCGCGCCGAGGAGCACCGCCGACGCCGAGGTCTCGGCCGCGAAGCCATGGACGGGCGAGAGCTTGACGAGCCGCATGCCGAGCGTGCGGATGATGCGTTTGCCGCCCGCGTACGTCCCGAGGCCGATCGCGACGGCCGAGACGATCTTCACCCACAGTGGCACCTCGATCGACGGGATCGCGCCACCCGCGAAGAGCGCGAGCGTGATGACGCCCATCGTCTTCTGCGCGTCGTTCGAGCCGTGGCTGAACGCCATGAGCGACGCCGAGAAGAGCTGGGCCACTCGGAAGCGGCGGCTGAGCGGGCCTGGCTGCGCGTTACGAAAGATCCAGAGCAGCCCGAGCATGATGAGGATGCCCATCGCGAAGCCGAGCAGCGGGGCCTCGAGCGTCGGGATCAGCACCTTGTCGAGGATCCCTCTCCATTTCACCGCGTCGTTGCCCGCAGTCGCGAGCACCGCCCCGGCCGTCCCGCCGATCAGACAGTGCGAGGAGCTCGACGGAAGCGCCCACCACCACGTGAGCAGGTTCCAGGCGATCGCACCGACGAGGCCGCCGAGCATGACCGGAGAGGTCACTGCGCTCGCCTCGACGATACCACCCGCGAGCGTTGCGGCGACGTGGGTCGACACCATCGCGCCCACCACGTTGAGCAGCGCCGCTCCCGCGAGTGCCGCATTGGGCGGAACGGCTCGCGTGGAGATCGACGTCGCGACGGCATTCGCTGCGTCGTGGAAACCGTTCGTGTAGTCGAAGACGAGAGCGATCACGACGACCGCGATGAGGATGGGTTCCATCAGGCGTTCTCGAGCACCACCCCTTCGACGACGTTCGCGACGTCTTCGCAGCGGTCGACGGCGTCCTCCATGTTGTCGTAGATCTGCATCCACTTGATGAGCGTCTTGGGGTCCTGCTCCTGCTGGAACAGCCGCGCGGTGGCCCGGCGAAGCAGTCGGTCGTTCTCCTTCTCGACGGCCTTCACCTCGCTGCACAGCGCCCGGATCCGGTTCGCGTCGCGAAGATCCGAGAGCGCATCGACGGTCGACTTCACGGCTTGCGTCGCCCGCAGAAGGTGCTGCGACATGTCGGGCGCCTCGGGCGTCGTCACCGCCACCTCGTAGAGCCACAGCTTCTGCGCGGTCGCCTCGATGTGATCCATGATGTCGTCGAGGCGGCTCGAGATGTCGTGGATGGCGCTGCGCTCGATCGGCGTGATGAACGAGCTGTGGAGCAGCTCCATCGTCTGCTGGCAGACGTCGTCGGCCTGGTGCTCGACCTCGCGGATCCGGAGCGCCTGCTCCTCGACCTTTCGCAGGTCGGTGAACAGCGCTGCGAGGAGCTGCGCGCCCTCGACCGCGAGCGCCGCGTGACGCGAGAACAGCGCGAAGAACTCGCTCTTCTTCGGCAGGAGCTTGCGGAGCACGGCCACCCCCCTCGACGCCCGCGGTGACGGCGGGTGTATATCACGCGCGCGCCCGCGCCCGCACCCGCTCCTGCCGCGGGTGGTAGACTGGACCGCCCCTCGCATGGAGCCCCCGATGCCTCTTGCTGCCGCTTCCCGTTCCGCCCTGCTGGTCTGCTTCGCCGGTGTCGCTCTAGCCCTTGCCGCGTGCGTTCCCGGCGTTCCGCCGGCCCCGGGCGCGGATGCGAGCCGCTTCCGTCTGCCGGCCCTGCACGCGGTACCCGATCCGGTCGCCGGGGGCCGCATCGTCGACGCGCGGGGACGCGAGGTGCTGCTCCGCGGCGTCAACGTGAACGCGTTCGTCGACTACTGGGCCTACTCGCCGTCGCTCTTCGTGGCCTACCCGTTCACGGAGGAGGACGCCGATCGCATCGCGGCGATCGGGTGGAACTGTGTACGCCTGCTGCTGAGCTGGTCGAGGGTCGAGCCACAGCCGGGCGTCTACGACGACGCGTACCTCGCGCAGCTCGAGCAGGCCGTTCTCGCGCTCCAGCGTCGCGGCATCTACACCGTGATCGACCTGCACCAGGATGCGTGGGGCCCGACGCTCTTCGCGCGCGAGGGCGAGATCTGCCCGCCCGCGAGCACGCCGGCGTTCGGCTGGGACGGCGCGCCGGGCTGGGCCACGCTCGACGGCGGCCAGCCGCACTGCGTACAGGGCGGCCAGCGCGAGTTCAGCCTCGCCGTCCGCGAGGCGTTCGCCGCGTTCTGGCGCAACGATCCGGGGCCGGGCGGAGTCGGCATCCGAACGCGCTATGCGCGGATGCTCGGCCATGTCGCGGGCTTCTTCGCGAGGCACGATGCAGTGGCCGGCTACGAGATCATGAACGAGCCCAACGCGATCTGGCTCTTTCCCGGGCAGCTCGAGGGCCTGGCCGCGCTGTACGCAGAATCGATCGTCGAGATCCGCGCGGCCGAGGCGGCGGCGGGCGCACCGCGGAGGCTCGTGTTCTTCGAGCCGGCGATCACCTGGCACGACTTCGGCCCGGGAGCGCCACCGCCCTTCGCGCACGACGATCAGGTGGTCTACGCGCCGCACCTCTATCAGGGAGGGATCAGCCCGGTGCCGCTCGGTCCCGAAGTCTTCGAGCGCGCGCGCGGCGATGCTGCGCTCTACGGCGGAGCGCCGATCTACACCAGCGAATGGGGAGGCAGTCCCGCGCGAGCGGCGGATCCGGCGGACGACTACTTCGACCGGCACCAGGCCCTGCAGGACGAGTACCGCTTCGGCGCAGCGCTCTGGACCTGGCGCGAAGCCTGCGGCGATCCGCACATGGCCGCGACGGCCCGCAAGGGCGACGTCCCGGCGGTCTGGGGATTCTTCGACGTCGACTGCGCCACGAACGTCGTAAGCGGTGCGCGAGAGGCCTTCGTGCGGCGCATGACGCGTCCGTACCTGCGCGCCGCGCCGGGACCGATTGGGCGCGTCACCTCCGATCCTTCGACCGGTGTGCTCGAGGCCTCGGGGACGGGAGCTCGGCCCTGGGCGAGCTTCATCGTCTTCGTGCCGGCCGCCCCGGGCGGGCGCGCGCCGCGGGTCGAGATGCCCGGCGCGCACTGGCTCCATGTAGTTCCTGGACCCGGCGGCGCGTCCTTCGTCGTGGGCTACGCGGCCGGGGGCGACTGGAGCCTGCGCATCGAGACCCGCTAACGCCGCGTCACAGCACCACACACATCGCGTCGGGGCGAGACGATTTGCCACAGACCTGCGTCTCTCCTGCGCGGGCAGGCGTGTCCGTGATGGCACAGGCCTTGCCTAAGGGTCGCGCGGGAGGTGAAACCCATGCGTTCGCTTTCGATTCGGCGCGCCGTGCTCGCGGCCGCGCTCTCTCTCACTGTGAGCTCGGTCGCAGGAGCCGCCGAACCGGTCTCGGCGCCGACAGCGGACCCGGCCGCGAGCTGTCCGACCTGGTTCCCGGACTTCTCGTGTGACCGGGCGCAGCGCTTCGACGGCTTCGTGATGCCGGGCACGGCCCCCTATCTCTTCGAGGAGCCGTTCACGACTACGGGCCTCTACCTGTGGGGTGTCTGGAACCAGTTCCCGATCGGCTCTGCCTTCCAGGGAGGTGACGCGGCCGTCGTCGCGCTCGCGGCACGCGTTGCGATCACCGACCGGCTCTCCTTCATCGCGACGAAGGACGGCTACATGTGGAGGACGGCGGGCAACCCGATTCTTCCGGACACGTCGGGACTCGTCGATCTCGCCGGCGGCTTCAAGTACTCCGCGATCGTGATGCCGGAGTACCAGTTCATGCTCTCGCCGGTGCTGCGCTTCGAGTTCCCGACCGGAACGCGGCGCGTGTACCAGGGCAACGGGGACGGCGCGGTGCTGCCGAGCCTCTCGGTCGCGAAGGGCTTCGACGACCTCCATCTCGTCGGCGACATCGGGGTGCACATCCCGTTCAACAACGCCGAGAGCAGCTCGATGATCTGGTACAACGTGCACGCCGACTACCGCGTGACGTCGTGGCTCTCGCCCTTCATCGAGCTCAACGGCTATTCCTACGTTCACGATGGCAACGGCACCTTGCCGATTCGCCTCAACCAGGCCACGGCCGGCGCGCTCGGCGTCGATCGCGTGAGCCTCAACACCGCGCAGGCGCTGCTCAGGACGGGCGGGTTCGAGGGCCTCGACGTCACGAACCTCGGCTCGCAAAACGTCGCGGGCAACACCGTGATCACCGGCGCCATCGGGGTTCGCATTCCGCTGACCTCGAGCGTTTCGCTCTCGGCCGCGTGGGAGGCCCCGCTCACCTCGATGAAGTACATCGAGAAGCAGCGCGTGACGACGAACCTGTCGTACGAGTTCTGATTCGCCGCCGGCGCGCGAGCGCCGGCACCCGCATTCGCGCCCCGGGCGGGAGCCGAGAGGCCCCTCCCGGGGCGTTTTCGTCTTCTCTCGGTATCCTGCCCGGGAGCGCGCCCGTCACTCAACCATCCGAGGAGCTCCCCCATGGCCGACTTCCTCTCCGCGTATTCCATCCAGTACTGGCTCGAGTCCTGTCCGCAGGGCTATCTCGAAGACACCGAGTACGGCCACGCGCCGGGAGAGACCGAGCCCGCGCTGCTCCTCGACGACCCGCAGCTCCGGCAGCAGTCGATCCGGACGACGGTGCAGCTCGTGGTCGGCGAGCGCTGCGCGCTCGCCGCATCGTCGGGCCTCATCAATGCGGCGCCGGACGAGGCGAGCAAGCGTTACCTCGCGACCCAGACGCTCGACGAGGCGCGTCACGTCGAGATCTTCACCCAGCGTCTCTACGACCTCGGCGTCAAGAAGACCGAGCTCGAGGACGTGCTCCGTGAGCACGCCAATCCGAATCTCGTGAAGTTCGCCGAGGTGCTGCTCGAGAAGGTCGACAAGAAGGACTTCGTCGCCGGTGTCGTCGGTCAGAACATCGTCCTCGAGGGAATGGCCTTCACGGTCTTCGAGATGCTGCACGCGGGGGTGAAGGGCGTGAATCCCAAGTTCGCGCACACGCTGTCGGGAACGATCGCCGACGAGCGGCGCCACGTGGGCTTCGGGGAGAACCGCATCGGCTCGCTCATCAAGGAGCACCCCGAGAAGAAGCCCGAGATCGAGCGCATGCAGCGCGACATGTCGTACTACATGCTGGCGACGTTTGCGGACGCCTTCCGGCGGGCGCCCGACGCCGCGGAGCGCAAGCGCCTGGCGCAGGATCTCGGCGGACGCCCCGAGGCGAGCTGGCACGGCGTCGATCTCGCGACGGCCGACCCGAAGGACATGGAGCAGGCGCTGGCCGACACGGTGCTGAAGGAGTTCAAGACGCGACTCGGCCGGATCGGGATCGAGTACCAGTCGCCGGTGCGACCGTAGGACGCGTCGGTGGCCGAGTCCGGCTCCGACGTCCACTCGCTTTCCCCCGACCGCTTCCTCGAGGAGGTGCACTCCTTCGAGTTCTGGTTCCACGCGGTCGAGGGCTATCTCTCGGCGACGCGCTTCGGCAGGCGGCCGCAGACGCAGGAGGCTCCGCTCTCCGAATCGGAGCGCGACCGTCTGATCACGGTTCTGTGTCACTACTGCGTCGGAGAGACGGCGGCGCTCGAGGCGTCGAGCGGCCTCATCGCGATCGCACCCAACCGGCTCGCGAAGGTCTTCCTGGCGACACAGGTGGTCGACGAGGGCCGCCATCTAGAGGTGCTGCTGCACCGGCTGCAGGACCTCGGCGTCACGGAGCCCGAGCAGGAGATCGAGCGCCGTGCGACGGGCAGCCTGCTCGCGTTCAAGCGACGGCTGCTCGAGCTCGTCGAGGGCAGGGACTGGGAGGCCGCGATCTTCGCGCAGAACGTGATCCTCGAGTCGCTCGAGTTCACGGTCTTCCAGGCCCACGCCGAGACGGCGGACCCCGTGACGCGCGACGTGCTGCAGGGAATCGTCAAGGACGAGCGGCGCCACATCGGCTTCGGAGAGAACGAGCTCGGGCGCCGGCTCAAGGTCTCGCCGCACGTGAGGGCGCGCCTCGCGGCCGTGCGGCACGAGCTCGATCCGCTCGTGCTGGCGAGCTGCGACGAGACGATGGCGCAGCTCGGAACGCCGCCCGCCGAGCGGCCCGAGATCGGCCGCAGCTACCTGGCGGCGGTCCATCGCCTCGGCTTCGCATGAACGGCGACGCCGATTCGAAGCTCGCAGGCGCAGCCGCCGACGGTGAGACGTCGAAGCCGCGACAGCGCTTCGTGCTCGAGGAGACCGGCTTCGACGAGGTTCCGGAGAAGTACCGCAAGTACTACCGCAAGTGGAAGGGTCCCTCCGACGATCTCGGGCCGAACGAGGTGCTGTGTCCGGTCTGCAAGGTCGTGATCCGTTCGACGCGTGAGCTCCGCCCGGGCGACCGCGTCTACTGCATGGCCTGCTTCACCCGCTTCACCGTGACCCGAAGCGAGCTGGGAGCTCTCGAAGCCACGATCGAGTACTGATCCGGGAAGAGAGAGGACGTTGCTTCCGATTCTCGCTTTCGCACGAGGTGCGCCGTGCGATCCGCAGCCACGGGCGGGACCGAGCATGCCGGTACGGTCGAGGCATGGCATCGATCGGCGCCCGCCGCGCTTCGGAGCCGCACGGTATCGCCGGGCCGAGGACACCCGATGACGACGACCGTCTTTCGTGACTGCACGCTCCTCGACTGCACCGGAGCCGATCCCTCACCGCATTCGACGGTGATCGTCGAAGGTGAGCGGATCGCTCGCATCGCACGAGGCAGCGAGCCCACGATCGCGCGCGACGCGCGGGTCGTGGACTGCGGCGGGCGAACGCTCATGGCAGGGCTCACCGACGCCCATGTCCACGCCGCGATCATCGAGACCGACCCCGGAAGAATGCTCCGCGAGTCGCCGGCGACCGTCGCGATTCGCATCAAGGACGTGCTCGAGCAGACGCTACAGGCCGGCTTCACGACGATTCGCGACGCCTTCGGGATCGACTGGGGCTTCGCGCAAGCGACGGAGCGCGGCCTCGTGCGAGGGCCACGCATTCTGTTCACCGGGGCCTGCCTCTCTCAGACGGGCGGACACGGCGACTGGCGCGAGCCCCACCACGACGACGTTCCTGCGGAGGGGATCCGCGGCCTCGTCGCGACGCCGCGCCTGTGCGACTCGCCGGACGAGATGCGCCGCGCAGCGCGCGAGATGCTTCGCATGGGTGCGCACGGCATCAAGTTGATGGCCGGTGGCGGCTGCCTGTCGCCGACCGACGAGCTCGAGCACACGCAGTTCACGATCGACGAGATGTCTGCGGCGTGCTACGAGGCGACGACCGTCGGAAAGACGACACTCGCGCACGTCTACACGCCCCACGGAATCCTGAACGCCCTTCGTGCGGGTGTTCGCAGCATCGAGCACGGGAACTTCCTCGACGAGGAGTCGGCCTCGGCAATGCGCCGCGCCGGCGCCTTCTTCGTTCCGACGCTCACGACCTACGAGCTGATCAGCGCGCACGGTGCGTCGCAGGGCATTCCGCGCCGAATGATCGACAAGATCGACCGTGCGAAGGCGGGTGGCCTCGAGTCGCTGAAGGTCGCACAGGCCGCAGGCCTCGAGATCTGCTCGGGCTCGGACGTGCTCGCTGCGATGCAGCCGTTCAAGGCGCTGGAGCTCGGTCTCAAGGCGCGCGTTCTCGGCGCGCACGGCGCGATTCTCTCGGCGACGCGGACCAACGCGCGCCTGTTCGGACTCGATCGGGAGATCGGGACCGTCGAAGAGGGAAAGCGAGCCGATCTGCTCGTGGTCGACGGTCAGCCCCTCGACGACGTCACCGTGCTCCAGGACGCGAGGAACGTCCGGCTCGTGATGCGAGATGGCGTGGTCTTCAAGGACCTGATCGATCGGGGCTGAGCGCTGCGCCGGCGGCGACGATCGCTTCGAGTCGCTCGCGTTGCCGCTCGATGCTCGAAACGAGTCGGAGCTGCGCCCGGCAACGGTCCAGGTTGTGGCCCGGTCGGTGGATGCGGAAGTAGACGTCGCCGCGCAGGTGATCGGTGAGGAAGCGGATCCCGACCACGAGCGTCATGAGCAGGCCCGAGAACGTCAGCTCGGCGCGCTCGGCGGGCGTGAGGAAGGGCGCACCCGCGAGGTAGCCCTCGACGAGGGCGGCGAACGTCGCGGGATCGAGATCGACCTTCGAGAGGTCGCGCTCGTCCTCTGCCGTCGGGCTCGCCGCCGTGCGAACGAGGTCCCCAAAGTCGTAGAGTGCGAGGCCCGGCATCACCGTGTCGAGGTCGATCACGCACAGGGCCTCCCCGGTGACTTCGTCGAACAGCACGTTGTTCACCTTGGTGTCGTTGTGCGTGATGCGCTCGGGGACCGCGCCCTTGTCGTGCAGCGAGAGCAGGCGATCGACGGCGGCCTCGCGTGCGAACACGAGGTCGAGCTCCGCCCGGCAGGAGTCGAACCGTCCGCGAACGTCCGCGCGAGCGGCGTCGACCAGGGACTCGAAGCGCACCCGCGCGTCGTGGAAGCGTGGGATCGTCTCGTGCAGTCGCGGCCCAGGCAGGTCTGCGAGCCGCGTCTGGAAGCGTCCGAAGGCTTCGGCCGCCCTGCGCGCATCGGTCCGAGTGCGGATCACGTCGCGACTGCTCGCTCCCTCGACGAAGCGCCAGGTGCGCCAGTACTCGCCGTCGGAGTCGACGAAGGCGAAGCCGCCTCCGCGAGCGGGAACGAGCTGTAGCGCGCGCCGCTCGGGGTCGGGAACGGCCTCGCGCAGGAGTGCGCGCCGCTGGTGCTCCGTCACGCGTGCGACGTTCTCCATCAGCTTCACCGGGTCCGCGAAGACGCTCCGGTTGATGCGCTGCTGCACCCAGCGCGTAGTGCGTCCGCCGTCGTCGAAGACGGCGACGATCGTGTCGTTGATGTGACCGCTTCCAAAGCGCGAGCTCGAGACCCAGCGTCCCGGAATCTCGAACGCGGCGGCTACCTCGCGAAGGCGCTCCGGGTCCATCGTTCGCCGCTGCGCCGGCGCGCCGGCGCTACGCCGGCTCGACCGTGACTTCGGTCTTCACGGAGTTTGCGATGAAGCACTCTTCGTGCGACCGGTGGTGGAGACGATCGAGGTCTTGCTTCGAAACGGAAGTCCCCTCGCCGAAGACGACCTTCGGCCGCAGCACGACGCGCGTCACGGCGAGCTTTCCGTCCGCGTTCTTCTCGAGGTAGCCGACGGCGTCGTCGCCGTACGAATCGACGACGAGGCGTTTTCGCGCGGCGATCGCGAGGAAGGTGAGCATGTGGCAGCTCGAGAGTGCGGCGACGAGCGCGGCCTCGGGATCGACGCACGCCGGGTTGCCGCGGAACTCGGGTGCGGACGAAGCGGGCACCTCGACGCCGCCCGGAAAGCGCCAGACGTGATCGCGCCCGTAGCTCTCGTAGGTGAAGGCCTGCGAGCCACGTTCCCAGTGCAGGTTCGCTCGATGCTCCGACACGTGGGCTCCTTCGGGCTCGGGGGGGCCCCAGCATGCCGCCGGCCGCGCGCGGGGGCCAGTCCGTGCCCACCCCCGCCCACGCGACAGCGCACCTTGCGCGGATGCGCGCGGCATCGAGACTCGAAGGACGGGGGATCAGGAGGCTCGGACATGACCCTTGCCGCACGCTCAGGCGCGGGCTGCCCTGCAATCCTCGTTGCCACTCGAAAGGGCGCGTTCTTTCTCGACGCAGACGCGTCGCGCCGCCGCTGGGATCTGCGCGGCCCCGAGTTCCTCGGGCACATCGTGAACCATCTCGTGCTCGACCCGCGTGACGGGCGAACGCTGCTCATGGCCGCACGCACGGGGCACCTCGGGCCGACGCTGCTCCGCTCGACCGATCGCGGTGCGAGCTGGAAAGAGGCGCCGAAGCCGCCGGCCTTCCGCAAGGCCGAGGACGGCGAGCGCCCGCGCGCGGTCGACGCCGTGTTCTGGCTGGAGCCCGGCCACCTGAGCGAGCCGCGCGTGTGGTGGGCCGGCACCTCTCCCGAAGGTCTGTTCCGCTCGGAGGACGGCGGAGAGACGTGGGCGCCGGTGGCGGGATTCAACGATCACCCGCGAAATGCGGAGTGGACGCGGCAGGAGAACCCGGGTACGCCCGACGGCCCGATCCTGCACTCGATCACGCTCGACCCGCGAAATCCGCGACACCTCTACGTCGCGCTGTCAGGAGCCTGTGGTGGCGTCTTCGAGAGCGTCGATGGCGGCGGAGACTGGACGCCGCTCAACGCCGGCTGCCGCGCCGACTTCCTTCCCGATCCGTA
Organism: Deltaproteobacteria bacterium; assembly: GCA_020849175.1. GTDB lineage: Bacteria > Myxococcota_A > UBA9160 > UBA9160 > UBA9160 > MYXO. Next base: position 8,897 of record JADLGR010000064.1, on the reverse strand, counting down.
TCCCGAAGTCGGACACGACCCGCACTGCGTACGACTGCACCCTCTTGCTCCCGACGTCCTGTACCAGCAGAACCACTGCGGCATCTACCGCATGGAACGACCGGAGGGTCGCTGGGTGCGGATCGGCGAGAACATGCCTCCGGAGGTCGGTGACATCGGCTTCCCGATCGTTCTGCATCCGCGCGACCCGCAGATCGCCTGGGTGTTCCCGATGGACGGCACCGAGGTCTGGCCGCGGACGAGCCCGGCAGGGCGGCCGGCGGTGTACCGGACCCGTGACTCGGGCCGGACGTGGGAGCGCCTCGACGGAGGTCTTCCGCAGCGGCATGCGTGGTACACCGTGAAGCGTCAGGGGATGACGGCGGACACCGGTGATCCCGTTGGCATCTACTTCGGGACGACGAGCGGCGAGGTCTGGGCGAGCACCGACGAAGGCGCGAGCTGGACCTGCATCGCGCGGCACCTGCCCGAGATCTACGCGCTCGAGGCCGCCGAGTTCGCGCCGTGAAGGTCCACATCGCGACACCCCTCTTCTCCTACACTGGGCAGCGTCGCGAGGTCGAGGCCGAGGGCGCAACCCTCGCCGCACTGCTCGCCGATCTCGAGCGCCAATTCCCCGGCATCCGCTTTCGCATGATCGACGAGCAGGACCGGATTCGCCCCCATCTGCGGATCTTCGTGAACCGCGTCGCCGTGAAGGTGCTCGACACCTCGCTCTCGGCCTGCGACGAGGTGCACGTCCTGCAGGCGCTCTCGGGAGGCTGACGCCGCAGCGATCGCGGGTGCGACGGGATCCCGGCGCACCGCCCTGCTACAGAGGACACTCGCGAGCGTCCGGGGCCTTCGCCCGGACCCGAGGGAGGCGATCGTGTGGGGCGACGCGCTGCTGTTCGGAGCCGCATTTCTCGCCGGTGTCGTCAACTCGGTTGCGGGCGGTGGGACGCTGATCACGTTTCCTGCGCTGCTCTCGGCGGGGCTTCCCGCCGTCACGGCGAACGCCACGAGCACGGTCGCACTCGTTCCCGGGTCGCTGAGCGCGTTCTGGGGATATCGCAGTGAGGTGCACGGCGAGGGGCGGTTGCTGCTCGCGATGGCCATTCCGAGCCTCGTCGGCGGGACGCTCGGTGCGCTCGCAGCCGATCGCACCGGCGACGCGCTCTTCGCGAAGCTCGCGCCGCTGCTCGTTCTCGGCGCGACCGTTCTCTTCATGGCGCAGGACCCGCTTCGCCGCTGGTCGCGCGCGGTGCAGCCCGCGGGCGCTGCAGGCCGACGAAGCGCCGCGCAGCTCGCCGCACTGGCCATCTTCCAGCTCTTCGTCGCGCTCTACGGCGGGTTCTTTGGCGCCGGAATCGGCATCCTCATGCTCGCCGCGCTCGGCATTGCCGGCCTCACGAACATCCACCGCATGAACGGCCTCAAGAATCTCGCCGCCGTCTGCATCAATGGCCTTGCGGCGCTCACCTTCGCGCTGAAGGGTCGAGTCGAATGGCCGATCGCGAGCTTCATGATGGTGGGCGGAATCCTCGGCGGATACGCCGGCGCGGGTCTCGCCCAGCGTCTCGACCAGAGGATCGTGCGGCGCGTGGTCACCGTGATCGGCCTCTCGATCAGTGCTCACTTGTTTCTGCGTCTCTTCGCACGACCGTAGGAGGCGGGCCGAGTCGGGCGGCCGTGCGGCCCGGCGCCGCCGCGAAGCAGCGGCGCAGCGGGCCCTGCCGGACGTTCCCGGAGCAGGGCGCTGGCGCTTTTCTTCTTGATTCGCGCCGCGTGTGGGCGCATGCTCCGAGGTGGAGCGGCGACCACGGGTCCAAGAACCGGGAACAGGGCCTTTGCCCCGGGGCGTCAGGACACAATCCCGTTGACGGGAGCGCCACCCAGAATGTGGCGCCGCTCCCTTCCTCCGCTGGCACAACCGCCGGGACCGCCGCCAGCAACGTGTGGGTGCCCGACAGGCGGACGGGGTGAAGCTGCGCCTCCCACTCGATGCGAGACGGAGGCGAGGCTCCTACACTGCGGCTCCGTCGTGCCGGGTGTGCCGTGAAGCCGCTGTCGATCGCCGGCTGGAGCGCCGTCGCACTGTGCGGCGCCGCCGCGCTCGGCGTGCTCGCGACTGCCCGCGGTGAGAGCGTCTCGAGCGCGTGGTTTCTGGTGGCAGCGCTCTGCGTCTACGCGATCGGCTATCGCTTCTACTCCGCGCTGCTCGCGGCGAAGGCGCTCGCTCTCGACGACTCGCGGCCGACCCCTGCGCATCGCCTGAACGACGGCAAGGACTTCGTTCCGACGAACCGCTGGGTGCTGTTCGGGCATCACTTCGCTGCCATCGCGGGGCCGGGACCGCTCGTGGGGCCGATCCTCGCCGCACAGTTCGGATACCTGCCGGGCACGCTCTACATCCTGTTCGGCGTCGTGCTCGGAGGCGCGGTGCAGGACTTCACCGTGCTCGTGGGCTCGATGCGGCGAGGAGGCAAGAGCCTCGGCCAGATCGTTCGCGAGGAGATCGGGCCCGTCGGCGGTGCCGCAGCGCTGGTGGGTGTTCTCGCGATCATGATCATTCTGATCGGCGTGCTCGGGCTCGTCGTCGTGAACGCGATGTTCGGGAGCCCGTGGGGTACCTCGACGGTCGCCGCGACGATCCCGATCGCGCTCTTGATGGGCGTGTACATGATGCGCCTGCGGCCCGGGCAGGTGCTCGAGGCGAGCCTGCTCGGTGTAGCGCTCGTCCTGCTCGCCGTCGTCGGCGGGCGATTCGTCGACCAGAGCGAGACGCTTCGCGTCTTCTTCGACCTCGACCGGACGACGCTCGCGCTCTCGATCATCGCCTATGGATTCGTCGCGAGCGTGCTGCCGGTCTGGCTACTGCTCGCCCCGCGCGACTATCTCTCGGCCTTCATCAAGATCGGAACCGTGGCGCTGCTCGCCGTGGGCCTCGTCTGGGTCCGGCCGGCCGTTCACCTTCCCGCGCTCACCCGCTTCATCGACGGCAGCGGTCCGATCTTCGCCGGTACGCTCTTTCCCTTCTGCTTCATCACCATCGCGTGCGGCTCGATCTCGGGATTCCATGCGCTGATCTCGAGCGGGACGACGCCGAAGCTGCTCGCACGCGAGAGCGATGCACGCTTCATCGGCTACGGCGCGATGCTCGTCGAGTCGTTCGTTGCGATCATGGCGCTGGTGTCTGCGGCGGTGATGGAGCCGGGCACCTACTTCGCGATCAACGCGCCTCCGGCGGTGATCGGGACCACGCTGGAGCTGGCGGCGACGACGATCGGGGGCTGGGGCTTCGCCTTCGATCCCGTGCAGTTCGAGCTCTTGACGCGCCAGGTCGGCGAAACGACGCTGCTCTCGCGGACGGGAGGGGCGCCGAGCCTCGCCGTCGGCATGGCGGAGATCTTCTCGCGCGCGCTCGGCGGCGAGACACTGAAGGCGCTCTGGTACCACTTCGCGATCATGTTCGAGGCGCTCTTCATTCTGACGACCCTCGACGCCGGAACGCGCGTTGGCCGGTTCATGCTGCAAGACATGCTCGGTAACCTCTGGGCGCCGCTCGGACGGACTTCGTCGCTACCCGCGAACGTGCTCGCGTCGGCGCTGATCGTCGGCGGCTGGGGCTACTTCCTGTATCAGGGAGTGATCGACCCGCTCGGCGGGATCAACTCGCTCTGGCCGCTCTTCGGCATCGCGAACCAGCTTCTCGCGACGACCGCGCTCGCTGCCGTCACGACGCTCTTCGTGAAGTCGTCGCGGCCGCGGTTCGCGCTCTGCACGCTCGCCCCACTGGTGTGGCTGCTGTGCGTCACGATGACGGCGGGCTTCGAGAAGATCTGGAGCCCGGATCGCCGTGTCGGATTCCTGGCGCAGGCCGAGCACCTCGCGAACCAGGTCGCATCGGGTGCGATTCCCGAAGCGAGCCGGCTCGCGACGCAGACCGTAGCCATGAACGCGCGCATGAATGCGTTCGTGACCGGGCTGTTCATGCTGCTCGTGGCGATCGTCGTGCTCGACGCGGCGCGCGTCTGGCTGCGGACGCTCGGCGGGGGGGCGAGCCGCGCCGGAGCGCCGGTGACGAACGCATGACGCCGCGCAGCGGCGGGCGAGCGATCCTGCGCGGGCTGCTCCGCGGCGCCGCGGCGCTGCGCGGCTTCCTTCTCGGCTTCACCGGGCTCGCCACAGCGCCGAAGCTCACCGGCGCAGCCGACCGACGCAGGCTCGACGAGGAGGCCGGCCGCAGGCCGCGCTGCTGCTGAGCCGTTCGCGGCGCGCGCCTCGCTACTGTCCCACCGCATGCAGGTCCTGCTCCTCGATCTCGACGAGACGCTCTACCCCCGCGGCAACGGCGTGCTCGCGCGCGTCGACGCACGGATCAATGCCTACCTCCACGAGAGGATCGGCGTGCCAGCCCACGAGGTAGATGTCGTGCGGCGAAGGCTACGCGACGCGCACGGGACGACGCTTCGAGGACTCGAGGCTCGCTACGAGGTCGACGTCGAGGACTACCTGGCGACCGTGCACGGGGTCGATCTCTCGGACCTCCTCTCCCCGGCGCCTGGGCTGCGCGCGCTGCTGCGGCGATTGCCGGGCCGTAAGGCCGTGTTCACCAATGCTCCGCGGCAGCATGCGGAGCAGGTGCTCGGCCTGCTCGATCTCTCCGACGCGTTCGAGGAGGTCGTTGCGATCGAGGACCTCTCGCTTCGGCCGAAGCCCGACCCGCTCGCGTACCACGCCGTGACGGCACGACTCGGCGTCGAGGCGCGGGCCTGCGTGATGGTGGACGACACCCGCGCGAACGTCGTGGCGGGGGCCCGCGCCGGGATGCGGACCGTCTGGCTCGCGCCGACGCCCCAGGACGACGAGTCGGTCCACCACGTGATCACGAGCCTTCATGAGCTCGAGCGCGTGCTCGCGCCGCGGGGCTCCGGCCACTCCGGCGCCTGACCCGCGACGAAGGCCGCGGCCCTCGGCATCCACTCCGCGCCGGCCCGCCAGGGAGCGGCTGCGGCGTGCACTTCTCGACTCGCGATCGCCCGCGAATCGGTATCCTTGCGCGCAAAGGGACGAGACGTTTCCGCGCTGACGGGCGGCGAGGGCCCTCGGGACGGCGTGCGAGCAGGAGGGAGATCGGACGATGGCTGTCAAGAAGACCACGGCAAAGAGGGCGGCGAAGCGGGGTACTGCCGGCGGCAAGGCGCGAGCGCGCTTCGATCTCCCGCCGACGCTGCAGGCGTATTCCAAGCAGGTGCAGAAGGGCCTCGCGGCTCTCGAGAAGGAGATCGAGCGCGCGCGGACCGAGGCGCGCCGGCGGGCGGCGCGCCTGCTTCGCAACGCGAGCCGAGAGCTGGGACGCCTCGAGGCCGGTGGCGAGCAGGGGTGGCGCAAGCTCGCGGGTGACGCACAGAAGCAGGCGCTTCGCCTGCTCGCACGACTCGAGAAGGCGATCGCACCGCCGGCGCCGCGCAAGAAGGCGAAGCGCGCCGTGAAGAAGGCGGCCGGCGAGGTGCAGGCGGCGGCGAAGTCCGGCGTGGCGTCGGTGAAGGACGCAGCCGCGAAGGCGGCTGCTGCGGTGACGTCGTCGTAGACGACGTGCTGGGCCCGGGGGCGCGCCGCCGCGCGGCGCGCCCCGTCGTCGACCCGCTCGAACCGACGGCGTTCGCCGAGGCCGCCGCGCTGCTCGCTCGCGCCTTCCGGGACAACCCGCTCAATGTCGCGGTGATCGGCGCCGGCGCCTCGGCGCGTCGCCGCGAGCGATGCAACGCGGTCGTGATGCGCAACCTGTTGCGCGTCGCGGCCGGCAGCGGGGTCCTGCTCGGCGTTCGCTACGCCGGCGTGCTCGCAGGTGGTCTCGTTGCCGCTCCGCCGTACGGCTTCCCGTTTCCAGCGCCCGGCGTCGGTGCGCAGCTTCGCGCCCTTCTCGTACAGGGGCTGCGCGTCGCGGCGCGCTGGCGCGAGGCGTTCGAACGCCTCCAGCGCAGGCGCCCAATCGAGGCGCACGCCTATCTCGGCCTGCTCGGCGTCGAGCCGTCGCTGCAGCGGCGCGGCGTCGGCGCCGCTGCGCTCGAGGCCTGGCTCGCGCGGGTCGACGCCGACGGCCTCCCCGCGTATCTCGAGACCGATCGCGAGGAGAACCTGCGCTTCTACGGGCGGGTCGGCTTCGGCATCGTCGGCGAGATCGAGGTGCTCGGCGCCCGCGTCTGGTGCATGCGGCGGCCGCCCGCGATGGCGGTTTCGGTGGCGGCGGCTTTGCGGTAAGTCTCTCGCGTGTTCGGCCGCCGTCCCGACGCTACGCTCGTGCGCGATCTGCCGGCCATCCGGCGCTTCATGCCCTTCATCTCGCCGCGGCGCAACGAGTCGCTGGTCTACTTCGCGTGTGATCTGCGGGTGGAGCGCGCGATCGCGTTCGTCGAAGAACGGAATCGCGTGAGGCCGCCCGAGCGGCCGATGACGCTCTTCCACCTGTTGCTGCGCGCGCTGGCACTGATGTTCGACCAGCGGCCCCGGCTCAATCGTTTCACGGCCGGTGGCCGCGTTTGGCAACGGGATGGGATCTGGCTCACGTTCAGCGCGAAGCGCGCCTTCGACGATCAGTCGCCGATCCTCACGGTGAAGCGTCGCTTCGATCCGTCGGAGACCCTCGACGAGATGGTGGACGGCCTGCACGCGGGTGTCGCCGAGGGCCGTAGCGACCGCAAGAGCAGGTCGGATCGCGAGATCGATCTGCTGCTGAGGCTTCCGCCCCCGCTCGTTCGCCTCGCGATGGCGCTGGTGCGCGGTGCCGACGCCCTCGGGCTCCTTCCTGCGTCGATGCTGCGAGGCGATCCGATGTACGCATCGGCCTTCGTTGCGAATCTCGGCTCGGTCGGACTCGAGGCCGGGTATCACCATCTGTGGGAATACGGGACGATCCCGATCTTCTGTGTCATGGGCCGGATCAAGCCGGGGCCTGGAAACGACCGCATCCTGACGCTCAAGTTCAGCTACGACGAACGCGTCGAGGACGGGCTCTACTGCGCTCGCAGCCTCGACATCATCCGCGAGCTGATCGAGTCGCCGGAGAAGCTCTGATGCGCGCCTGGCGCGGACGTCGCTGAGTGGCGGAGAAGCGGCGCGAGGATCTCTACGAGGCGCTCGGTGTCGCACGCGACGCGAGCGAGGGGGAGATCAAGAAGGCCTACCGAAGGCTCGCACGCAAGCTGCACCCGGACGTCAACCCGGGCGACAAGGCCGCGGAGGAGCGCTTCAAGGTGGTTTCCGAGGCGCATGCCGTCCTGTCGGATCCCGAGAAACGCAAGGCGTACGATGAGTTCGGCGAGATCTCGCTGGAGGTCGGCTTCGACGCCGAGAAGGCGCGGCAGGCGCGCGAGCAGTTCGGCGCTCGCTTCGGTGCGGGTGGCTTCCCGGGATTCGAGAGCCGCGGACCGGGAGAGTTCGAGCAGAGCTTCACGTTCGGTGATCTCGACGACCTGCTCGGCGACGTCTACGCGCGGCGCGGATGGTCCCAGCACGGGCCGGGGGGCGGAGCCAGGGCCCGCCGGGGCGTCGACGTCGAGGCCAGCCTCGAGCTCGAGCTCGCAGAGTCCGCGCGCGGCGGTGAGAAGCGGCTGACGATCATGCGACCGGGGCGCGACGGAGGTCCGATCAGCGAGACGGTCACGGTCCGGATTCCGCCCGGCGTCGCGGATGGTGGGCGAATCCGCATTCCCGGCAAGGGCGGCGAGGGGCGGGGTGGCGGCCCTCCGGGCGACCTCCATGCTCGGATCCGAATCCGGCCGCATCCGGTCTTCCGACTCGAGGGGCGCAGCCTCCTCGTCGAGGTTCCCGTCAGCGTGCGCGAGGCGACGCTCGGCGCAAAGGTCGAGATCCCGACGCTCGAGGGCCGGGCGACGCTCACGATCCCTCCGGGCGCGGACTCCGGTCAGCGGCTGCGACTCAAGGGGAAGGGCCTTCCTGACCCGACCGGCGGTCCTCCCGGCGATCTCTACGTCACCGTACAGATCCGCGTTCCGAGAAACCTCGATGCAGCCGGACGTGACGCGCTCGATTCGCTCTCGAAGTTCGATCCAGCCGGCCTGCGCGAGGATCTGTTTCCGTGACGAATCGCGTACGGACGATCGAGATCCTGCGTTTTCTTCACCTCGACGAGACCGGTGTACTCGACGCGCTTCGGACGGAGGGCCTCTTTCTCGAGGACGAGGTCGGGCCCGAGGGAGCGGAGGAGCTTCGCGTGGCGACGAGCCTCATGGGCGAGCTCGGCGTCAACCCTGCCGGCGTAGACGTCGCCCTCCACCTTCGTCGCCGCCTCGCCTGCGTCGAAGCGCGCCTGCGTGAGCTCCTCGAGCTCCTGAGCGATGACGGGGACCAGCGCTCGAAGCGGTAGTGGAAGAGACTTTCCAGCCCCTGGAAAACGGAAGGCTTCTTCCGCTCCAGTGGAAGCCCTCTGCCGTTCTCTGCGGCCTGCCCAGCCTGGGGCCCTTGAAATTGCACGTGTTTCACGAGTTCGTAGAACGGCATCTCGATTGCATTCCGAATCGGGCGTAGCTCCGCACCTGGGAAGGGGATCCTGCGCATGTTTGCCCGTCGCTTGCTCCTGGCTCTCGCTGGCCTGCTCCTCCTAGCCTCTCCGGCGACCGCTACGCCGGTTGGCTCGGTGGCCCTATCGCTCGCGGCCGTGAACGGATCTTGGGCCTACTGGAGCGACGCCGTCGCGGGAAGCTCGGTCGGCCCGACGCAGTACGCGGTTGCCGACGGCTCCCACACGGAGGGCAGCTACCTGGTCGAGTGGGAGGGGGTCTCCTTCGACATCGATCCCGGCGTGAGCGGCAACTGGTCGGTCACGAACAACTCGGGGACGACGCAGCTCATGATCCTCTCGGTGATCGTGCCGGTGCTCCCGGTCGGTCCGAGCT
>JADLGR010000063.1 GCA_020849175.1 Deltaproteobacteria bacterium | reverse complement strand
CGCCGCCGCATGACGAAGGGCAATCGAAGCACCTACCGGTAGGAGAAGGGCCGATGGCCGGCGAGGCCGCGGCGTTTCGCTTCGTCCTCGAGGCGCGCTCGGGGGCCGCGCGAGCAGGCACCTTCCACACGCCGCACGGCCCCGTCGACACGCCGGCCTTCATGCCCGTGGGCACGCACGGGGCCGTGAAGGCGATGACCCCCGACCAGGTGCGCGACAGCGGCGCGCAGATGATCCTCGCCAACACCTATCACCTCGCGCTGCGTCCGGGCGAGGCGCTCGTCGCGAAGCTCGGCGGCCTGCACCGCTTCATGCAGTGGCCGGGACCGATCCTCACCGACAGCGGCGGCTTCCAGGTCTTCTCGCTGCCCGGCAAGGAGATCAGCGACCACGGCGTTCGCTTCCGCAACGAGGTCGATGGGAGCTCGATGGAGCTGACTCCCGAGCGCTCGATCGAGATCCAGAACGCGCTCGGCGCCGACGTGATCATGGCGTTCGACGAGTGCACGCCGTATCCCGCGGACGAGGCGCTCGCGGCGACCGGCGTTCGCCGAACGCTCGCCTGGATGGAGCGCTGCCTGCGCGCACACGCGCGAACCGGCGATCAGGCGCTGTTCGGAATCGTCCAGGGCAGCGTGTATCCGGCTCTGCGCGAGCGCTGCGCGGCAGGGCTCGTGGCGCTCGATCTCCCGGGCTACGCGATCGGCGGCGTCTCGGTCGGCGAGGGACACGCGCTGCTGTGTCGCGTGACCGAGCACGCCGCTCCGCTGCTGCCCGAGAGCAAGCCGCGGTATCTGATGGGCGTCGGACTTCCCGAGGACGTCCTCGCAGCGATCGGCTTCGGCATCGACATGTTCGACTGCGTGATTCCGACGCGCTACGCGCGCTCGGCATCGGTCTTCACCTCACGCGGCCGACTTCGCCTCACGCACCGGCGTTACCGCCGTGACGGCTATCCGATCGACACCTCGTGCGACTGCGCGGCCTGCGCCGGCGGCTTCAGCCGCGCGTACCTGCACCACCTCTTCGCCGCGAACGAGATCCTCTCGGCGATCCTGTGCTCGATCCACAACGTCCGGTTCTACGAGAGCCTCGTGCAGGGCGCCCGGCGCGCGATCGGAGAAGGCCGCTACGACGGATGGCGCAGCGAGTTTCTCGCCGCATACGGCCGGGCGGCGGGCGGAGACGACTGACACCCCACTCGCCGCTCCCCCTGGCGGCGTCTCCAGATTCGGGGAAGCTACCCGTCCCATGGCCCTCCGCTGCGGAATCGTCGGCCTGCCGAACGTCGGCAAGAGCACGCTCTTCAACGCCCTCACGGCGGCGGGGATCGGCGCGGAGAACTATCCGTTCTGCACCATCGAGCCGAACGCCGGCGTAGTGGCGGTGCCCGACGTGCGCCTCGCGGCGCTCGACGCGCTCGTCCACGCCGCGCAGATCGTCCCGGCGACGGTCGAGTTCGTCGACATCGCGGGTCTCGTCCGCGGCGCGTCGAAGGGCGAGGGGCTCGGCAATCAGTTCCTCGCACACATCCGCGAGGTCGACGCCATCGTCCACGTCGTTCGCTGCTTCGAAGACCCGAACGTCGTCCACGTCGAGGGCGCCGTCGACCCGATTCGCGACATCGAGACCATCGATACCGAGCTCGGCCTCTCCGACCTCGACACCGTCGAGCGTCGCCTCGAACGGGCGCGCCGCACTGCGAAGGGCGGGGCGGTGAAGGGAGCGAAGGAGGAGGTGGCGTTCTTCGAGGGCCTGTACGCGCACCTCTCCGAAGGTAGACCCGCACGAAGCTTCCCCGTTCCGGACGATCAGGCCTCGGCACTTCGCGAGTGTCACCTCCTGACGGCGAAGCCCGTCCTCTATCTCGAGAACGTCGACGAGGCAGGTCTGGCAGGAAGCGCCTACACGGCTGCCGTCGAGGAGCGGGCGGCGAAAGAAGGCGCGGGCTCGGTGCGTCTGTGCGCAAAGGTCGAGAGCGAGCTCGCAGAGCTGGCCGACGACGAGAAGCAGGCCTTTCTCGAAGATCTCGGCCTCGACGAGCCCGGACTGCACCGCCTCGTGCGCGCGGCATACACGCTCCTCGATCTCATCACCTTCCTCACGGCCGGGCCGAAGGAGGTGAAGGCTTGGACGATCGGGCGCGGAACGCTCGCGCCGCAGGCGGCAGGAACGATCCACACCGACTTCGAGCGTACGTTCATCCGCGCCGAGGTGATCGCGTTCGACGACTACGTCGCGTGCGGCGGCGAGGCCGGCGCGAAGGCGAAGGGTCTGATGCGCGTCGAGGGCAAGGACTACGTGATGCGCGATGGCGACGTCGTGCACTTCCGCGTGGGCGCGTAGGCTCTGGTGACGTTTCGGCCGCGCGAGCTGCTCACCCCCGAAGAGGTGCTGGCGCGCCATACGGCGGGGCCGAAGTCGGGCGTGTTCACCGACGGAAGCTGCGAAGGGAACCCGGGGCCCGGCGGCTGGGGCTTCGTCTGGGTCGAAGACGACGAGATCCGCGCGCAGGGCTCGGGGACCGATCCGGCGACGACCAACAATCGCATGGAGCTGACGGCGCTCATCGCGGCGTACCGTGCGCTTCCGCCGGATGCCGCGGTGACGGTCTACAGCGACAGCGATCTGTGCGTGAAGACGGTGAACGAGTGGGCCGCGGGATGGGAGCGCCGCGGCTGGCGCCGAAAGACGGGGCCGATCAAGAACCTCGAGCTCGTCCAGGAGCTCTACGCGCTGGCGAAGGCGCATCCCAAGGCGACGCTGCGCTGGATCCGTGCGCACGACGGCTCGCGCTGGAACGAGTACGTCGACGCCCTCGCGAGCGCATTCATGCAGGACGGGAGCAAGCGCTGAGACGTCGCACGGCTCGCCTCGCAAGCGTCACGTCGGTCGTGGCCTGCCTCGCGCTCGCGTGCGCGGCGCGGCCCGCGAAGCGGCCGGCGGCAGGCGACACGCAGCCCCGTTCGGCACCGACGGCGCGGCCGGGATCCGACACGCGGTCGAGCGCCGAAGGGGCAGGCACTGCGGGAGTCGCGGAGCTGCTGCGTGACGCCGTCCTCGCAGCGCGGCGCGAAGGCGGCGGTGCGCCCGAGGCTGGAGACCTCGGTGGCGCTCTTCACTCTGTCTATGAGCGCACCGGCTGGGGCGCGCTCTGGCTCGGCGACGGCCGCGCGACGCCGCAGGCGAGTGCGGTCCTCGCCCACCTCGCGCGCGCGGGAGAATCGGGCCTTCGCCCGGGCGACTACGACGCCACCGGACTCACGTCCCGCGTTGCCGCGATGTCGCCGCGAGCAGCGCCCGCCGATCTCGCCCGACTCGACGTCGCGCTCTCGCTCGCGCTGCTCCGCAATCTCTCCGACCTTCGCGTCGGGCGCGCAAACCCCGAGCGGGCTCGCTTCTCGATCGGCGCGGGGCAGGATGCGCTCGTCGGGCTCGTGGGTGAGATCGCAAGCGCCCGCGATGCCGCTTCGCTGCTCGCGAACGCCGGGCCTCGGTGGGATGGATACACGCGCCTGCGTCGGGCGCTCGTGCGCTACCGAACGCTCGCATCGGACCCGAGCTTCCAACCGCCCGGTGATCTCACGGGCCTGCGACCCGGCGGGCGCAGCCCGCAGGTCCCAGCGCTCCGGCGCTGGCTCGAAGCGCTCGGCGATGCGCCGGTCGCCGGCCCCGCGACTGCCCGCAGCGACGTCTACGACCGCGAGCTGGTCCTCGCGATGAAGCATTTCCAGGAAAGGCACGGCCTCGCGCCGGACGGCACGATCGGCAAGGGGACGGCGCAGGCGCTGCGCGTTCCACTCTCGGAGCGCGTTCGGCAGATCGAGCGGACGCTCGAACGCTGGCGCTGGCTGCCGGAGCCCGGACCCCAGCCGCCCATCGTCGTCAACATCCCCGAGTTCCGGCTCTTCGTTCCGCAGGGCGCGAGTGGCACGAACGGCGAGACGCCCGACATGAAGGTGATCGTCGGCGAGGCCGGCAAGACCGAGACCCCCGAGCTCTCCGGAGAGATGGAGTATCTCGTGTTTCGCCCGGCGTGGGGCGTTCCGCACAGCATCGTCGTGAACGAGATGCTGGCGAAGATCCGGAAGAACCCGGCGTACCTCGCCGGGGAGCGTCTCGAGATCGTAGGGGGTGGCGCGCCGACGCAGGCCGTCTCGAAGGCGACCCTCGCCGGCCTCGCATCGGGCGCACTCGGCCTTCGACAGCGCCCCGGCCCCGAGAACTCGCTCGGCCTCGTCAAGTTCGTCTTCCCGAACGATGACGACATCTACCTGCACGCGACGCCCGCAAAGTCGCTCTTCTCGCGCGCACGACGCGACTTCAGCCACGGCTGCATTCGCGTCGAGGAGCCCGTCGAGCTCGCACAGTACGTTCTGCGTTCGGATCCCGCTTGGACGCGCGAGCGCGTTCGCACCGCGATGGACGGGGGCGGGACGCGTCAGGTCGATCTCGCGTCACCGATTCCCGTACACGTCGTCTACTTCACGGCCGCAGCCGGACCCGGCGGCGAGGTCCGCTTCTTCGACGACCTGTACCGCCGGGACGAGGCGCTCCAGAGCCTGCTGTCGGGGGGTACGCCTCAGCCCTGACGCGCGGCCATCTGCGGCGCGGGCGTGGCGGGCTCGCAGCGCAGATACGCCGAGTGCTCCTGCCAGTGCCGATCGGATGCGTAGACGAAGACGGCGGCGCCGTCGCGCAGCCGGTCGATCACCGACGCCGTCACATCTGGAGCGAGCGCCGGGCAACCGAGGCTTCGTCCGAGACGCCCCCAGCGCGCGACGTGCGCCTCGCTCACGTACCACGCGCCGTGCATCACGATCGCGCGACTTCTCGCCTGATCGTTGATTCCGGGCTCGAGGCCTTCGAGGCGAAGCGAGAGCCCGTGCTCACCAAAGTAGGTGCCGCGCGCGGCGAAGAGGCCGAGGCTCGACTGATACGATTCCGGCTCGTTCGAGAACCGGTCCGCGAACAGATCGCCGCTGCCGCGTCCGTGCGCGACGAGCTCGTGTTGCAAGATCCGTCCGCTCTCGGTGTCGATCAGCCACAGCCGCTTCTCGCTCGACGGCAGCGTGTAGTCGATCACAGCGAGCGTTGGCCGGGCTACCTGTCCGCGTGAACGCGCGCAGCGGTAGGCGCGCAGCGCGAGGTCGAGCGCCTCGGATCGCGGCGCTGCAGCGCTCGCCGCGGCGTCCGTCGCGCACAGTGCGGCTGCAAGCAGGACGAGCAGGATCCCGCTGCGGCGCTCGGACATCGACCCCCTCCGCGAGCGTCTCGACGCGCCCTTGCTATCAGCCACCTGGGCAAGGCGCAAGCAGAATCTTGGAGCGGCGCTCCGCGAGGCCATCTTTAGCTACCGACAGCTTGCGAAGGTCTAGTAGTCTCCTCGGTCATCAGCAGGGTGAGGCTGGTCTTCACCGGGTGATCGGCGGGAGGCGCGAGTGCAGGGTTCGTGGAGAGGTCGCCGGTCCGAAGTCAAGAAGCTGGGTCTAATTCCCCTCGCCCTCACCGGGCTTCTGCTCACTTCGGCGTGCGAGAAGCCGAAGCCCGCTGCGGCGCCGGGCCCCGAGGTCGTCGTCGCTCCCGTCGAGAAGAAGGACGTACAGATCTACTCGGAGTGGATCGGAAGCACGACGGGCTACGTGAACGCCCAGATTCACCCGAAGGTGCAGGGCTATCTCCTGCGGCAGGCCTACCAGGACGGGGCGCTCGTTCACGCGGGCGATCTCCTCTTCGAGGTCGACCCCCGGCAGTTCCAGGCCGCTCTCGATCAGGCGCTCGGGCAGCTCGGCCGCGCGCAGGCCGCACTTGGCAAGAGCGAGCTCGACGTGAAGCGCTTCACGCCGCTCGCTGCCGAAGGCGCGGTGAGCCAGAAGGAGCTCGACGATGCGGTACAGGCCCGCGCGGCGAACGCCGCCGAGGTCGCCTCTGCGAGCGCGACCGTCGAGCAGGCACGGCTCAATCTCGGATGGACGAAGATCCACTCGCCGGTGAGCGGAATCGCCGCCATCGCCACCGCCCAGATCGGCGATCTCGTCGGTCCGACGACCCTTCTCACCACCGTCTCGCAGCTCGATCCGATCAAGGTGACGTTTCCGATCAGCGAGATCGAATACCTGCGGTTCGCGAGTCGGATCGACGCGCAGGCCGCGGGGTCGAGCGGCGCCGACGATGTCCCGCTCGAGCTCGTCCTCGCGAACGGAAGCACGTATCCGCATCCGGGTCGCTTCAGTGTGGCGGGCCTCGCGGTGAGCGAGACGATGGGTACGATCAACATGCAGGGCTTGTTTCCGAACACCGACAATCTGCTGCGCCCCGGCCAGTACGCGAAGGTCCGCGTGGCGACCGAGCGCCTTCCGGGAGCGCTCGTCATCCCGCAGCGTGCGGTTCGCGACCTGCAGGGCGTGCACCAGGTGGCGGTGCTCGGAGCAGGGGACGAGGTGCACTTTCGAGCCGTGAAGCTCGGTCCGCCCACCGGTAGCGAGTACGTGGTCGAAAGCGGCCTCTCGGCCGGCGACCGGATCGTGATCGAAGGCCTGCAAAAGATCCGCGACGGAATGGTCGTGCGACTGGTGACGCAGCCAGCCGCCGCGAAGGCGAGCGCGGCGCCGTCGCCGGAAGCGGCGCGGAACTAGCCC
The DNA here is from genome assembly GCA_020849175.1 of Deltaproteobacteria bacterium. Taxonomy (GTDB): domain Bacteria; phylum Myxococcota_A; class UBA9160; order UBA9160; family UBA9160; genus MYXO. The sequence goes on along the minus strand of JADLGR010000063.1, from coordinate 4,887 downwards.
CTTGGCCCGATTCTTCATCGACCGCCCCATCGTGGCGATGGTGATCGCGATCCTGATGGTCGTGGGCGGCCTCGTCATGATCCAGCGCCTTCCCATCGCGCAGTATCCCGACATCGTCCCGCCGATCATCCAGATCCAGACGACGTACACGGGCGCCGACGCGCTCACGGTCGAAGAGGCCGTCGCCACGCCGATCGAAGAGCAGGTCAACGGCGTGCAGCGCATGATCTACATGAAGTCGATCAACGGCAGCGACGGCTCGATGACGCTGCAGGTGAGCTTCGACGTCGGCAGCGACGTCGATCTCGATCAGGTCTTCTCGCAGAACCGACTGTCGCAGGCGACCTCACAGCTCCCGGAGAGCGTCAACGAGTACGGCCTCACCGTGAAGCAGACGGTCGGCCTGCCGCTGCTCGTGATCCCGATCTACTCACCGGACGGCAGCTTCGACGCCAACTTCCTCGGGAACTACGCCAACATCAACGTCATCAATCCACTGGCGCGCGTCCCGGGCGTGGGGCAGGTCACGCTCTTCGGCGCGTTCGACTACTCGATGCGCGTCTGGGTCAGGCCCGACACGCTGGCGAAGCTCCAACTGACGGTCACCGACGTGATCGACGCGATCCGGGCGCAGAACGTCGTCAACCCCGCCGGGCAGATCGGCGCAGAGCCAGCGCCGCCAGGACAGGAGTTCACGTACAACGTCACGGCGCAGGGGCGTCTGGTCGATGCCGAGCAGTTCGGCGGCATCATCGTCCGCGCGAATCCCGACGGCTCGTTCGTTCGGCTGAGCGACGTCGCACGGATCGATCTCGGCGCGCAGAGCTACATGCAGATCGGCCGGTACAACGGCAAGCCGGCCGCGATCCTCGCGATCTACCAGACGCCCGGATCGAACGCGCTCGCGACGGCGGACGCGCTCAAGAAGCACATGGCAACGCTCGCCGAGCGCTTCCCCGGCGGGATCGCCTACGACATCGCGCTCGATACCACGCTTCCGATCAGCGAAGGCATTCAGGAGATCGTCAAGACGCTGTTCGAGGCGATGGTTCTCGTGATCATCGTCGTGTTCCTGTTCCTGCAGGGCTGGCGGGCGACGCTGATCCCGCTGATCGCCGTTCCGGTCTCGCTGGTCGGCGCCTTCCTCGTGTTCCCGATGCTCGGCTTCTCGATCAACACGCTCTCCCTGCTCGGCCTCGTCCTCGCGATCGGCCTCGTGGTCGACGACGCCATCGTCGTGGTCGAGGCCGTCGAGGTCGGGATCGAGCACGGCCTCTCGCCGCGCGACGCCACGATCAAAGCGATGGACGAGGTCTCCGGCCCGGTGATCGGCATCGCGCTCATCCTCGCGTCGGTCTTCATTCCGGCCGGATTCATGACGGGCATCACCGGACGGCTGTATCAGCAGTTCGCGCTGACGATCGCGATCTCGGTGCTGATCTCGGCCTTCAACGCGCTGACGCTCAGCCCTGCCCTCTCGGCGCTGCTGCTGCGACCGAAGCAGCCGTCTTCGGGACTCCTTGGCCGCTTCTTCGCGGCCTTCAACCGCGCCTTCGATCGGGTGACGCAGGGCTACGTCAACGTCTCGGCGGGAGCGATCCGGCGTAGCGTTCGGACGCTCGTCTTGCTCGGTGGTCTCACCGTCATCGGGCTGGGGCTCGGCCGCGTCCTACCGACGTCGTTCGTTCCGAACGAGGACCAGGGCTACCTCTTCCTGCAGCTCCAGCTTCCAGACGCCGCATCGCTCCAGCGAACGGACGTCATCGCGCGAGACGTCGAGAAGATCCTCGCCGAGACGCAGGGCGTTCAGAGCTACTCGACCATCGTCGGCTACAGCCTGCTCTCGAACATCTCGCAGACCTACGCGGGCTTCTACTTCGTGCAGCTCGCACCGTGGAGCGAACGGGGCGAGCGCTCGGCGGACGTCATCATGCGCGAGCTGAACGCACGCCTGCGCGCCGTTCCAGGAGCGCAGGCCTTCGCCTTCGGCCCGCCCGCGATTCCGGGCGTCGGACAGTCCGGTGGCTTCGACGTGATGCTCCAGGACCGCTCGGGACGGGACGTGACGTACCTCGCCGAGAACGCGCAGCGCTTCATCGCGGCGGCGAGCAAGCGCCCCGAGCTGCAGGGCGTCATCACGATGTTCCGTCCCGACGTACCTCAGCTCTACGCGCAGGTCGACACCGAGAAGGTCTACAAGCTCGGCGTGAACGCGCAGGACGTCTACACCACGCTGCAGGCGCTGCTCGGATCGGCGTACGTCAACCAGTTCAACCGCTTCGGTCTGGTGTGGAAGGTGTTCCTCCAGGCGGACGCGGAGCACAGGGTGAAGGCCGAAGACATCGGCCAGTTCTACGTGCGCAACAAGGAGCAGCAGATGGTGCCGCTCTCGACGCTCGTGACGGCCGATCCGTCGTACGGGCCCGCGTACACCAATCGCTACAACATGTATCGCAGCATCGAGGTGCTCGGCGGTCCGGCGCCGGGCTACAGCGCCGGGCAGGCCATGGCGGCGGTCGAAGAGGTGGCGAAGGAAGTGCTGCCGTCGGACATGGGATTCGAGTGGACGAACATGTCCTACCAGGAGGCGACGGCGGGCGGCAGCGGCGGCACGTTCGCGCTCTCGCTGCTCTTCGTCTTCCTCATCCTGGCGGCGTTGTACGAGAGCTGGTCGCTGCCGTGGAGCGTGCTGCTCACTACGCCGGTGGCGGTCTTCGGCGCGTTTCTCGGCATCTGGATGCGCGGGCTCGACAACGACGTCTTCACGCAGATCGGCCTCATCATGCTGATCGGGCTCGTCGCGAAGAACGCCATCCTGATCGTCGAGTTCGCGAAGATGGAGCTCGAGAAGGGCGAGGTCGGTCTGGTCGACGCCACGCTGAAAGGCGCGCGGCAGCGGCTGCGGCCGATCCTCATGACGAGCTTCGCCTTCATCCTCGGGTGTGTTCCGCTCTGGGAGGCGTCGGGATCGGGCGGCATCTCGCGACAGAGCATCGGCACGACGGTGATCTCGGGGATGCTCGCGGCGACGGTGATTGCGATCTTCATCGTTCCCGTTCTGTTCGTGCTCGTCGAGCGGCTCGCACGGACGGGCGCGGCGCCGGAGGCGAAGGGCAACGACGGGCAGGACGCGCCCGGTGAGGCACGGCCGTGATCGCGCGGCGCCTCGTCGCGGCCACGCTCGTGCTCGCGCTCGGAGGGGGCTGCGCTCTCGGTCCCGACTATGCGCGACCGCCGGTGGATGCGCCTGCCGAGTTCCGCGGGCAGGTCGGAACTCCCGAGGCGACGTCGCTCGCCGATCTTCCGTGGTGGGACGTCTTCGAGGACGAGGTCCTCCAGCAGCTCATCGTCGACGCGCTCGAGGCCAACTTCGATCTCGCGACCGCCGTTCATAGAGTCGAGCAGGCGAAGGCGCAGCTCGGCGTCGCGCAGTCTCCGTTCTACCCGCAGATCCAGTATCAGGGCAGCGCGGGGCGGCAGCGGCAGCCGGAGCTACTCGGCACGCCGGCCGCCACGTTCGACCTGTTCTACGGCGCCTTCTCTCTTGCCTGGGAGATCGACGTCTGGGGCAGGATTCGGCGCTCGAGCGAAGCGGCGCGCGAGCAGCTCTTCGCCACCGAAGAGTTTCGGCGCGGTGTCATGCTCACGCTCGCGACCACCGTGGCGGAGGCCTATCTCGGCCTCCTCGAGCTCGATCGTGAGCTCGAGATCACACGCGAGACGGTGAAGAGCTTCGAAGAGACGCTCCTGCTGTTCACGCGGCAGTATCAAGGTGGCGTCGGGAACAAGCTCGAGGTCGAGCGCGCTGCCGCCGCGCTCGCGCAGACGCAGGCGCAGGTGCCCGACCTCGAGCGCCGGATCGTGGCGCAGGAGAACGCCATCCAGGTGCTCCTCGGCAAGAGCCCGGGAGCGGTCTCGCGCGGCATTCCGCTCGCGGACCGTCCGGCTCCGCCCGACACGCCACCGGGGCTTCCGTCCGCTCTGCTCGAGCGACGGCCCGACGTGCTGCAGGCCGAGCACACGATCGCGAGCGCGAACGCGCTGGTGGGTGTCGCGATCACGAACTTCTTTCCGCAGATCGGCCTGACAGCGCTCTACGGTGGGCAGAGCACCGAGCTGGTCGACATCGTGAAGGGCAGCTTCAGCCTGTGGAACCTGGCGGGCAACGCTGCCGGCCCTCTCTTCCAGGGCTTCGAGCTGCTCGAACAGTACCGTGCACAAGTGGCGGTCTGGGAGCAGGCGAAGGCCCAGTACGAGCAGACGGTCGTACAGGCGTTCGCAGAGGTTTCGGACGCGCTCACGGCGCAGCAGAAGCTCGCCCTCGCGCGAGCGGCGCAGGAGCGGGCCGTTCACGCCTTCCAGGAGTCGGTGCGACTCGCGCTGCTGCGCTACCGGCAGGGTCTCTCGAACTACTACGAGGTGCTCGAGGCGCAGCAGCAGCTCTACCCGGCGGAGATCGCGCTCGCGCAGGTGCAGCAGAGACAGCTCGTCACGGTGGTGACGCTCTACCGAACCCTCGGTGGCGGCTGGCAGCTCACCGACACGCAGTGGATCCAGAGACCCTAGCCCCGCTTCGCGGCGCGCACGATGCACGGTCGTGTCGGCTCGCTACGGCGCCGGGGAAATCACGATCTCGTGGTGAGAACGAGCCGGATCGGCGGTGTAGGACAGGATCTCGCGATCGGCGTCCCAGCTCGTCGACCAGGTCCCGTCCGGATCGGTAGTCCACACGTCGAAGTGATTGGGGAAGCGGCGTGCGACCGGGAGGTAGATCTCGGTCGCTCCCGTGACGCCCGGCGCGTCGTCGAACACGACGCGCAAGATCTTCGTCTCGGGATCGTAGTCGACGAGGAGTGGCCGACCCGCGATCCGCTGCGGATAGGATCG
>JADLGR010000062.1 GCA_020849175.1 Deltaproteobacteria bacterium | reverse complement strand
GGCGAGCGTCCACCCGGCGCGCCCGAGCCTCCCACGAGCGTACGGCCGTCCCGCAGTCGGCCTCCGCGTCTCAGGCAGCGGCCGCCGCCGCGATGGCGGCGAGAAAGCGCTCGACATCGGCAACGCCCGACGATGCCTCGGCGTGAAGGCGGACGTGGTCGACGCCGGCGTGGCCGTGCGCGATTCGGTTGCGAACACCGACCGCGGCCCGCATGGCGGTCGCGAGGTCGCGGTCGATGGCGCCTCGCTCCGCCAGCACGTCGAAGGTGGCGCTCGCGTCTGCGAGCCATGCGCTCGCGCGCGCGACCTTCCGAGCGACGACCTCAGCGCGAACCATCGGCAGCGCGTCTTCGCAGCCGCTCGGCGGCGGCGTGGTGAATGCGCGCGGCCGTCGGCGCCCAGTCCCACCAGTCGATCATGGCGCGGGCTCGAAAGTCGGCCCATGCGTACGGCCGCCTCTCGAACAACAGGCGACCGTCGCGAGCGATCTCGAAGCGGAGCTGCGGCGGACCGGCTGCGAGATCGACGAAATCGATCTCGCGGCCGGCCGCGCGCCCGAGCTCGGCCTCGATCGCGCCGCGCCGCGAGGCGCTCACCTCGTCGAGGAGCACCGCGACGTCGACGTCGCTCCCGTCCCGCGCTTCTCCTCGGGCGACCGAGCCGAAGACCGCGGCGAGCACGATCTCCGGCTGCCTGCGTGCGGCGTCGCATAGGCGGGTGAGGAGGTCGGCATCGGCTGTGCTCACCGCGCCATCCTACCGAATCTCGGCCGGCCGGCCCCGGCGCTACTCGTCGCGAACCAGGTATGTGTACTCCTGCAGACCCTGCTCGTAGCGTTTGCGAAGCCGCGCGCTCTCCTCGAGCGTGACCTGGCCGGCGCGGTGTTACGCGACCGGCCCGCGTCGTTCTCACCCGCGGAATCGGCCTCGAGACCGGCTGTGTCCAGTCACGTGCCGGCTGCTCAATCCCGATCCGGTGCGCCGAGGGGGAACAGGTGCCGGAACGGCCGCGCTTCTTCCACCGCGCGGGCGAAGGATGGACGCGCGAGCAGCCGCGCCCGGTAGGTGCGCAGGCCCGGATGGGCCTCCGAGATCCGGTGCGTCCAGTCCGCGTAGAACAGGGAGGGCGCGGCCGCGCAGTCCGCCAGCGTGAAGTCCACGCCGGCGGCCCAAGTCTGGCCGGCGAGCCGTCCTTCGAGCCACGCGTAGGCGCGCTCCAGCCTCTCGCTGGCGAGAGCCAATCCTTCCTCTCTCTCCACCGGGACGCGCCCGAGCGCGCTGGCTACCGCGAACTGCACCGGGTCCATCACGTGCAGGTCGAAGAAGCGGTCGAGGAAGCGTACGTCCAGCGCGGCCATCGGGTCCGCGGGCAGCAGACGCACGGGCCCCGGGTGTGCGAGCTGGAGGTACTCGATGAGGATGCTGGTCTCGACGAGCGCGCGGTCGCCGTCCACCAGCAACGGGAACTTGCCGAGCGGCCAGCGCTGCAGCCACTCGGCCGAGTGCTGCGGCGCATCCGGCCCGATGCAGCGGAGCTCGAAGGGCGTGCCGTTCTCGTACAGCGCGATGAGCGCCTTCTGTGTGTACGAGGAGAAGGGGTGACCGTAGAGCGCGAGCGGCATCGGACCTCCTGATTCCAACGCGTTGCGCCTTGCAGGTAGTCCTGCCGGCTGCCTGCTGCAAGGCAAGAGGTCGATGGGACGGCCGTTCGCGTCGGGCGCGCGTATGCTGCGGCCCGGGTGCCGCCGGTCCCGCGGTACCCTCGGACCGCACCGAATCCGAGGAGAGTCGATGCCGACGAGCCCTGCGCTGCAGCGAATGGCCGACTTCGATCTCACGACCGAGCAGCGGGCCGTTCGGAACGCGGTCCGCGAGTTCGCCGAGCGCGAGATCCTGCCGCACGTCGAGCGCTACGAGCGAGAGGAGCGCTACCCGACGGACCTGGTCGCGAAGCTCGTCCCGCTCGGCTTCATCGCGCCGCTCATCCCCGAACGCTGGGGCGGCTCGCTCACCGACGTGCTCACCTACGGCGTCATCTGCGAAGAGCTGGCGCGCGTCGACTGGGTCGTCGCGTCGGTCGTCTCGGTGATGAACTCGCTCGTCGCTGGGTCGATCCTCGCGCACGGAAGCGACGCGCAGAAGGAGCGCTGGCTGCCGCCGATGGCGCGCGGCGAGGTGCTGTGCTCGGCGTGCCTCACCGAGCCTGGAGGTGGAACGGATCTCGGGAATCTTCGCACGTCCGCGCTCCGGGTGGACGGCGGCTACCGGATCACGGGCACCAAGGTCTTCATCTCGCACGCCGCGCACGCGGGCCTGTTCTTCGTCGTCGCGACGCTCGACCGTGCACAGAAGCACCGCGGCGTGACGGCCTTCCTCGTCGACCCGCACGCGAGCGACGGGATCACGATCCGTGACTTCCCGATGCGGACTCTGAAGCGTGACAACCTCGCCGAGGTGCACTTCGACGAGACGTTCGTCCCGGCGGAGAACCTGCTCGGCACCGAGGGAGGCGGTTTCCCCGTTCTCGGGAGCGCCCTCGACACGGGACGCTTCTCTGTGGCGGCGCGCTGCGTCGGGCAGGCGCAGCGCTGCCTCGACCTCGCCATCCCCTATGCCATGGAGCGCGAGGCCTTCGGCCGGAAGATCGGCGAGTTCCAGATGATCCAGCAGAAGATCGCCGACATGGTGTGCCGCACCGAAGCGGCGCGGCAGATGGTCTACCGCCTCGGGCGCATGAAGGACGCGGGCATCGCACGCGCGTCGCTCGAGGCGTCGGTCGCGAAGCTCATGGCGAGCGAGGCCGCGACGCACAACGCCCTCGACGCAATCCAGATCCACGGCGGCTACGGGCTCTCGGCCGAGTACGAGGTCGGGCGCCTGCTGCTCGAGGCCAAGGCGCTCGAGTTCGGCGAGGGAACGAGCGAGCTGCACCGCAAGCTGATCGCCGAGCACGCGCTGGGGATCCGCAAGCAGTAGGGCGCGGCGAGGCTCGCGCGCCGCAGCGGCGCACGCGACGGCGCGTCGCAACCGTCCCGGATCGAGCGTCCGATGCTCCAGCGTCAATCCGCAGGGACACCGAGTACGGCAGCGAGGCGGCGGCGCGTCGCGTCCGTAGGAGACGCCACGAAGGCATCGGCGAGGCTCGCGTCCATGACGCCTTCCTGGTCAATTCGGTCGATCTGCCAGCCACCGTTCGACGCCCGGACGAGGAAGAAGCGCTGGACGAAGGCCGGCGCTCCCGGCGAAGCGATCCGCACGGCGATCTCGGCCTCGGCGCTTCCCTCGCGCGACGAGAGCGGCGTCACGATGAGCCGCGCCGCGCGCTCGGCGTAGCCCTCTTTGATCTGCGTAGCGAGCCACAGGATCTCGCCCTCGGCGCGCGTCCGCGCTGCCTGACCGCTCGGTGCCGCAGGCGACGCGGACGTCCCGTCACGAAGGCGGCGCGTCCAGCTCCGCACCTGCGCCCCCGTTGCGTGGCGCAGCCCGTGCCGGATCTGAAATGACCCGGTTACGAGCGAGGCCGCGCGAATCGGGTCGCGGCCGAGGCTCGCGAAGTAGCGATGCACGACCTCGCCGGGTGTTCGCTCGTGGGAGCAGCCGTTCGTAAACGGTGCGAGCACGAGCACGACGAGGGCACAGGCGCGCGCGAGCCGACCGGTCACGCCCACCACCCTTGCCACAGCACGGCGCTGGCCGCGGCGGCGAGCGCCAGGCAGAAGCCGCGTGCTGCAGCGCGCCCACGCGGCGAGAGGTTGGCCAGACCGAGGGCGAGGAGAAGCGTCGCGGGCAGCGCAGCCGGCAGCAGATAGCTCGCCTTGACGGCCGAGTAGGTCGGGAGAGCCCATGTGTAGCGGACGAGCGCCGCGAGCATGAGCGCGCCGAGGAGCATCGGACCGAAGGCCCGCCCGAAGCGACGCGGCGTGCGGAGCATCCGGAGGAGCCCCGCGGTCGCGAGCAGAGTCGGCACGATGCCGCCGAGCGCGAGGACGGACTCGGCGGCGAGCACGCTCGGCACCTCGCCCGGCAGGAACTCACCGTGGCCGTCGGCGAAGGCGCTCGCGTAGAGCAGCCCGGGGACGGAGGAGACGAGACCCGGCGCGGCATGATGCGGAGCCAGGAAGGTCGCGAGCGGCAGCGAGAAGTAGTCGCCGGCGTGTCGCTCTCCCGGCGGCTGGCTGCCCATCTCCGCCTTCGCTTGCTCCGCCATCGCTGCGCCGCTCACCACGGCCATCAACGAGCCGCCGCTCGCGTGGAACAGCCGGACATAGTGCGGTGAGGCGACGACGAGCGAGAGAGCGCCCGAGAGCACAGCGGCTGCGAAGGCCCGCCGGGGCGCTGCCCGCGCAGCGACGAGATAGGCGAGCGCCGCGGCACACACGGCAACGAGCGCCGACGACTTCGTGACGAGTGCGGCGCCGAGCCACAGACCCGTCACCGCAGCGTGTCGGAGAACGGAGCTCCCGGCAGGAATCGCAGTCAGGCGAGCCAGAGCGACCGTCACGAGGCACGCACCGAGCATCTCGTTGCCGATCATCGTGCTCGAGATCGTGAAGACCGGGCTGCAGAAGAGGAGCGTTGCGGCGATCGCCGCATCCGGCTCGGGAACGAAACGGCGAAGCGATCGCCACGCGACGAGCGCGAGTGCGATGCCGGCGAGCATCGAGATCGCGCGCAGCCCCACGTGGACGGGAAGGCGCTCTGGCAGCGCCCACCAGACGGCGGCGCCGATCGCGTAGTAGAGCGGAGGATGGAAGCCTCCCCAGCTCGTCGGGTCGGGAAGCTCACCACGTTCGAGCGCGAGCACGTTCGCCGCGTGTCCGGGGCCGTCGAAGTCGTGGAGCGGCGCGAAGGCCGTGAGGTCGTGGATCCGCGTCGAGAGCGACGCCGCCAGAACGAGCAGCACGGCGGCGAGCCAGCGCCGCGTACCGGGCGCGTGCGTCGCAGCGACGTCCCGCAGCGTGGCCTCGCTCATCGTACGCCCCCCTGTCGTTCCGCGGACGGGATGTCGCCATGCCGGCGAAGGCTGCGCACGTTCATTCGGAATCGCCGCGCGGAACGATTGCGCGGCTTCGCAGCTCGGCGACACGCGCTCGCATCCACGGCGCGTCGGGGTGTCGCGGTCCGTCGC
>JADLGR010000061.1 GCA_020849175.1 Deltaproteobacteria bacterium | reverse complement strand
CGCCTTCCGTTCGAACCGTGGCGCGAATGCGTCCCGGAACATCACAGCGAACGGGCGCCCAGAGCCGGTAGCCGCCGGCGCGCCCGCCGCTGACCTCCAGTGACCGTGACTCGTGCGGGCTCTCGCCTTGCACGACGAGCCGCACGCGCTCCGAAAGGCCTCGCGGCGCCTCGAGCGCGACGAAGACGTACGCTCCGCCGGCCGTTCCGGCCACCAGCGACTGCACCGGCAGGACGGGATCGAGCCCGCTGCGGCCGAGCGCGAAGCTGGCCGACGCCAGACGCAGCGGCGCAGGAGCGAGCAGCGGCAGGACCGCCCGCCCAGCGAGGCCACCGAGACACGCAACGAGCGCGGTCGCCCGCAGCGAGCGGCGGACTCCGCTGCGCCGCACGAGCGCCGCCGGCGCAACGAGCCCCGTCCCGGCGATCGCGGCAGCCGCGCCAGATGCGTAGATGGTGAAGCGTGGCGGAACGCCCGTGAGGATCGGCAAGAAGAGCTGCAGCGCCGCGAGCACGGCCGGTGTCACGAATGCGACCGCCGCCCACCCTCCGCGGAGCACGCGCTCGCGCAAGAAGGCGTCGAAGCACGAGAGGACGCCCAGTGCGGCGAGCAGCAGCGTGAACGCCGCGTTTCTCGAGAGCCAGCTCGTCGAGAGCACGTAGAACGGGATCACGAACCAGAGCGCGTTCTGCGCGAGGTTCACGGTCGCCCACCACGCTGCCGAACGGATCCAGCGCCGGTCCGCGACCTCGGGAACCCGCGCCCGGCCCCAGGGTGGGAACAGCAGCAGGAGCGTCACCGCACCGGCGAGCGATGCCAGCACGACGGCTGCACGGATCTGGTCGATGCCCTCCCGCCAGAGGAGCGCCGTCACCGCGCCGCCGGCGAGCGAGATCCACGGGCCGTAGCGCCGGCTCACGTGGCCAGCGGCGGCAGAGAGCCGCGCGAAGCGGGAGTGCGCACGTCGCGTCATGGCGGGTGCGGAGCGTACCGCGCCCGGCCTCCCGGATCCGACGGCCCCGCACGCCACACCCGCGCGCGCCGGGCAAGCCGGAGCGCGACGAGACGGCAGCGCAAGGCGCGACGCGCGCAGTCAGAGAGGCTGCGTGCCCACGCGAATCAGTACAGCGTCTTGTAGCCGCGATTCTGCAGGCAGTTCCGGATCACTTCGTCGCGGTGTCCCTGCGTCGTCACCGCGCCTCCGACCACGCCCGTTCCTCCGCCGATGGCCGCACCGGTCGCAGCGCCGGAGCCGCCGCCAACGGCAGCACCGATCGCGGCCCCGGTTGCAGCGCCCAGAAGGCCGCCCACGACACCGCGCGTCGCCATGTCGCGGTTCGTCTCGGTCTGCGCCTGGTCGGCGAGCCGCGTGCACTCGGCGACGTCCTGCTGGTAGCGTTCGTTGTCGCTGATGCTCGCGGGATCGACGCGGTTCTGCACGCGCTCCTGTGTCGTGGTGCAGCCACTCGCGAGGACCGCCAGCGCGGCCATCAGTGCCAGACTCCGATGCATCGCTTCCTCCGTCGCCGGCAGGGGCCGGGCCCGATTCGAGGAGGGTATCGACGCGATCCCCTCCGACCTGTCGTGCGACCGCACGCCCCCCGGCGAACGGTCGCAGCGGCATCGGGCCTCCACCCGATTGCTGCCGGTGTCTTCACCGTACCGCGCCGGCGTTCGTGGCGCCGCTTGCGACCCGTCGCTGCGCGGGGCGCTACGAAGCGTGTCGCCGGCCACGACGACCGGTACAGTGAGGGCGTGCGGTCCGCGGGCTCCATCCGGACGCTACTCCGCACGCTCTTCGGCGTGCCGCTGCTGTGTGTCGTTCTCATCGCCTACAGCGCGGCCACGCTCGTTCTCGTGCTCGCGGGCGCCGGCGTTCGGACGGTCCAGCCACTCTACCTCTCGATCTCGCGGACGTTTCTTCGGATCGGCGGTACGCGGCTCGAGGTCCGCGGCGCCGAGAGCGCACGCCCCGAACGTGCGTACGTGCTCGTGTGCAATCACGAGAGCGGCTGGGACCCCTTCTGTGTGGTCGCGGGCCTTCCGGATCTCGTGATCCGCTTCGTCGCGAAACAGGAGCTGACGCGAATCCCGATCTTCGGCGCCGCGCTCCTGCGCACGGGAAACGTGAAGGTCGTCCGCACGGACACCTCCGGCGACGTCGAACGCATCCGCGAAGGCATGGAGCACCGCGACCCCTCCGTCTCGATCCTCTTCTTCGCCGAGGGAACGCGCTCGATGGACGGTCGCCTCGGCGCCTTCAAGACCGGCGCCTTCGCGACGGCGATCGTCCATGGCCTGCCGATCCTTCCCGTGGCGCTCGCAGGCACGTTCGCGGTCTGGCCGAAGCGAACGGCACGCCTGTGTGCCGCTCCCGTCGCGCTCGAGGTCGGAGCGCCGATCGAGACCACAGGTCTCGGCCTCGACGATCGCGCCAGGCTCCGCGACGAGGTGCGCGAGGTCGTTGCGAAGCTGCGTGAGCGCGCACGGACGCGTCTGGCCGAGACGACGCAGCGCTGATCCGCGCGGCAAACGACCGGCAACCTGGCCCACGCCGCGTGGCCTTCAGTGCGGAGTGTGTCCGGCCGCTCTAGGGAGCCAGCCATGCCCCTCGAACGCAGCTTCTCGCCCTCGATGGCGAAGGTGACACTGTCACTCGTGAGCGGTGAGACGCACTCGGGCTACCTCCGGCGATTCAGCCCGGCGGAGCCCGACATCGTCCTCTCGCCCACGCACGACGGACGGGCGAACGACCGCTTTGCCGCGGAGCAGGTCGCCTGGGTCGGGTTTCACCGAGAGCCGCAGGACCCGCCGCTTCTACCGCACCGCGGAGCGCTCAAGCTCCGCGCGAGCAGCGGGGAGACGTTCCTGGTCGATCTCGCCGAGGACGGCGAGTCGCGAGCGATCGGCTCGTACGTGCATCCGGCCGATCCGAGCAGCCCCTACCGCGAGATGTTCTTCTACGAGCACGGCATCAGCCTGCGCGAGGTGAACGAGCCGCTCGGTGAGCTGCTCGTGAAGGAAGGACGCGTGGCCCCGGCGGCGCTCGACGCCGGGATCTCGCTGCAACAGCACGAGACGCGCACGCCCATCGGTCAGATCCTGCTCGAGACCCGTCGCATCCATCGCGCCGCACTCGATCAGGCGGTCACGATGCAGCAGCGCAGAGGGACGCGCATCGGCGAGATCTTGATCGAGGCGAATCTCGCCAGCGCCAACGACATCGAGTTTGCTCTCGGCGAGCAGCGAAAGCGCGGCGGACGGCGCATTGGCCAGATCCTGGTCGAGATGAACGTCATCTCGGAGGTCGACCTGGCCGCGGCGCTGTCGCGCAAGTTTCATCTGCCGTGCGTGGACCTCGACGGGTGCGCCATCAACCTCGAGTCCGTCGCCGAGCTACCGCGCGACTTCATCGAGAAGCACCGGCTCCTGCCGGTCGACTCGGACGAGCGCTCGCTCACGATCGCGATCGCCGACCCGCTGGCGGTCGACTCGCTCGATCTCGTCCACATTCACTCCAGGAAGCAGATCTGCGAGGTCGTCGTCACCGCCAGCCAGCTCGACAAGTACATCCCGATCTACCTCGATCGACTGGAATCGCATCATCGTGCGAGCGATCTGGACGAGATCCTGAAGGGCCTCGCCGCGGGCGACGGGCAGGCCGTCCGTGAAACCGAGGTTCCCGAGACCTCGCTCGTCAGCGAGTCCGACAACGCCATCATCAAGCTCGCCAACCAGATCATCGTCGACGCGTACCGGCGCGGCGCTTCCGACATCCACATCGAGCCCAACGGCCGTGAGGCGACGACACGGGTTCGCTTCCGCATCGACGGCGACTGCGTCTCGTATCAGGACATTCCGTCGGCCTATCGACTGCCACTGATCGCGCGCTTCAAGATCATGGCGACGCTCGACATCGCCGAGCGCCGAAAGCCACAGGACGGGAAGATCCGATTCCAGGTGGGTGAACGACGGATCGAGCTTCGCGTCGCGACGATCCCGACCGTGAACAACAACGAGGACATCGTCCTGCGCATCCTCGCCGGATCGAAGCCGCTGCCGCTCGCGCAGATGGGGCTGAGCGCGCACAACCTCGACGCGCTCGAGTCGGTGATCAGGAAGCCCTACGGCCTCGTCCTCTGCGTGGGACCCACCGGATCCGGGAAGACCACGACGCTCCATTCCGCGCTGGGAGCGATCAACACGGTCGATACGAAGATCTGGACGGCGGAGGATCCCGTCGAGATCACGCAGGCCGGCCTGCGTCAGGTTCAGGTCCACCCGAAGATCGGATTCACCTTCGCGGCCGCAATGCGCGCGTTCCTCCGCGCAGACCCCGACGTGATCATGGTCGGGGAGATGCGCGACCGGGAAACCGCCGAGACGGCGATCGAGGCCTCGCTGACGGGCCATCTCGTGCTCTCGACGCTGCACACGAACAGCGCCCCCGAGACGGTCACCCGCCTCATCGACATGGGCCTCGACCCCTTCAGCTTCGCAGACGCGCTGCTCGGGGTCCTCGCACAGCGGCTCGCGCGTACGCTGTGCAAGCAGTGCCGCGAGAAGACCCCGGCCTCCGCGGAAGAGGTCGAGGAGCTCTCGAAGGCGTATGGACCCGAAGCGTTTCAGGAGTTCATTGCCACCCACTGTACGGCGCAACTCGAGCTCTGGCGTGCGGTGGGCTGCTCCGCGTGCGGCGCGAGTGGTTACAAGGGTCGCATCGGAATCCACGAGCTTCTCGTCTCCGATGACGAGCTGAAGCGCGCCGTCCAGCACAAGGCGCCCGTCGACGACCTGCGACGGATCGCGGCCGAGCTGGGAATGAAGACACTTCTCCAGGACGGCATCGAGAAGGTTCTCGGCGGCGAGACGGACCTCAAGCAGGTGCTCGCCGTGTGCAGCCGTTAGAAACGCCGGCTTCGCCGCCCGCGCTCGCTCAGTCCTCGAGCACGACGCGGTTGCGAAGCTCGTCGACGTCCGCGGCGGACGCTGGAACGTGTGCAGCGAGGATCTTGCCGCAGTGGCGGACGGCGTCTTCGAGGCCGCCCGCCGTACGGCCCTCGCGGATCCCCGCGAGCGCGAGCGCCACGACGTCCTCCCAGCGCTCTTCCGGCCCGAGCACGCGGTGGATCCCTTCGTCGGCGAGCACGACGACACGGTGCTCGAGCAGCGAGACGAAGATGAGGATCCCGGTCCGCCCGGTCGTACCTGCGAGGCCGTGCTCGGCGAAGCTGCGACGCGCGTTCTCTGCAACCCGCGCATCCTGCACGACGTCCGACACGAGATGGTGTCGAACGGCCGGGAGCCGTCCGAGAGCGAGGCCGATGCCGAGAGCAACGGCCTGTGCTGCGAGCAGCGCGGCCGCTGGGAGAACGGGGAGGTGCAGCGCGAGGCCGAGAAGGGCGACGGCAGCCAGCACGACGCCGAGACGCCAGGGGACGCTCGCGTAGTCGGCCGATTGCGCGGCGACCACGACGACGATCTCGCCGGCGGTTCGACGCTCGACGTCGGCGATCGCCGCCTCGATCCGCAGCCTCGCGTCCGGCGGCACGAGCGCACTCGGCGACGTCACGCTCGCATCACCAGCGCCCCGAGGCGCCACCGCCACCGAAGCCTCCACCGCCGCCGCTGAATCCGCCGCCGCCCGCGCCGCCGAATCCTCCGCCCCAGCCCCCGCTGCCGAAGCCGCGGCGGCCGTAGCCGTAGCGGCTGCGCGCCAGGCCTCCTCCCGCGCCGGGCCCGAGCAGTCCGAAGACGGCGCCGAGCGCGGCCGCCAACACGGCTGCTCCGAGGGACGCGAGCAGCAGCCACGCGAAGCCACCGGCGACCGCACCGCCGGCGACCGCGCCCGCCGGTCGCGCACGGCCGCGCCGGAAGGGCGCGCCGACCAACGCACCGAGCAACACCGAGAACACGAGGATCGAGGCCGGATCGCGCGGGTCGCCACTGCCCGGCGCCGAACGCCTGCGCTCCGCGTCGGGAACGACCTCGCCACGCGCCGCGTCCATGAGCGCCGTCACGCCCGCCTCGACGCCGTCCGCCATTCGGCCCTCGCGAAAGAGGGGAAACATCGTGTCCTTCAGGATCCGGTTCGCGACGGCATCGGACACAGCGCCCTCGAGGCCGTAGCCAACTTCGACGCGCGCTGCGCGATCGTTCGGCGCGATCACGACGAGGATCCCGTCGTCACGTCCCTTCGCGCCGGGCTTCCACGCCTCGGCGACGCGCATCGAATAGTCCTCGATCGGCTCGCCCCCGAGCGAGGGCAGCGTGAGCAGAACGATCTGATGTGCGGTCTCGGATTCGAAGCGCGCGAGCGCCTTCTCGATGGCGGCGGCGCGCTCCGGCGGCAGCATGCCCGCCAGATCGTTCACGCGTCCGCGAAGCGGCGGCACCTCCGCTGCGAGTGCTGGCACTGCGAGCAGCAGGAGCGCCGCGAGCGCGAGACGCAGGCGCTGCGCGGCTCCGATCAGAACTTTACCTCGGGCGGCTGGTCGGCGCCGGGACGCGCCTCGAACGTCGGGCGCACGGCGAGGTCGAGCAGGTACTTCGCCGTCAGGTTCGTCGGGAACGAGCGAACCATGGTGTTGTACTGCTGGACAGCCTCGACGTAGCGCTTGCGTGCGACGGCGATCCTGTTCTCGGTCCCTTCGAGCTGCGCTTGCAGGTCGCGAAATGCCTGGTTCGCCTTCAGCTCGGGATAGCGCTCGACCGTCACGAGCAGGCGAGACAGAGCACTCGACAGCTCACCCTGCGCAGCCTCGAACTTTTGGAATGCGGCCGGGTCGTTCACGAGCTCCGGCGTGGCCGTGATGCTCGTAGCCTTCGCGCGGGCCTGCACGACCGCTTCGAGCGTCCCGCGCTCGAAGCTCGCCTCGCCCTTCACCGTCGCGACGAGATTCGGGACGAGGTCGGCCCGCCGCTGGTACTGGTTCTCGACCTCGCTCCAGGCGGCCTTGACCGCCTCGTCCTCGGCCTGGAGCCGGTTGTACCCGCAGCCTGACGCCACGAGCACGAGAGCGAGAAATCCGGCGGCGAGCGCCCGCCGGCCGTTGCGGGGTCGAATCGTCATGCACGCCCCTCCTCGCGCACGACTCTATCCGATGTTGCGCCGGCCGTGGAAGCCGCCTTCACGGTCTCACGGAGCCCGAGGAGCGCCCTCTCGTTTCTTCCCGGGAAGCGCATCGATCGCGCTGCGGCACTCGTCGGAGAGTGCGTTCGCGTTGGCGCGCAGGCACGAGAGCATCCCGGTGTCGTGGCGTCCGGGCTGGACGTCGGGGCACAGACGAACCGCGTCGTCACCGCACGCTTCTCCGGCCTCCGTACGCCGCTGCTGCGGCGCAGCGAGGGCAGCGCGGCAGCCCTCCGATAGCTCCTCCACGTGCTGGCCGAGACAGCGAAGCCGGGCGCCGCGCGTCGGTCCCGCGTCGGCGCACAGCCGCGTGGCATCGTCCGCGCATGCTCCCTCGATGTCCTCGCCGCGTGCCGGAACCGCGACGGCGAGCGCAACGACACCGAGACCGAGCAGTCTGCGGACCAGACGCCGCCGCGCCATGCGAAGCGAGATCGCGAGCCGCTTCTTGCGCGCGATCGCCATCAGTAGCTGCGCCCCCGCGGAACGTTCTCGCGATCGGCGCCGCCGATCGGCTTCGCGCCGCTCGCGAGGCCTTCGCCCGGAACGCTCACCCGCGAGATCGGCTTGCGCGGCGCCGCTGCCGCTGCGGCCGCATCGTCGAGAGACTCTCGTCCGAGCTCCCGAACGTCACCGCACGCGACCACTTCGCCCGGATTCGTGTTCGCCGCGCTGCAACCGTCCTCGGCGCGCGACGGCGGGCTCGCAGAGAGCGCCCCCAGGACCAGCACCAGTAGCGCCAGCTCTCGCATCATTCCCCCTACTGCGCCGCGTTCAGCGGCGCCTCATCCAGGTGCGATCACCGGTCCCCCTCGGGCCGGCCTGCGACAGGACGCCGGAGGCAGCGGGCACGCGGCCAGCGCCGCTGCGGCACGAACCGGCAGGTGCAGATCCGATGCGTCCCGGCTGCGCCGAGCTTGCCTGCTCGCGAACGAACGGTGTCCTCACCCATTCCGGAGTCCCCTCGGTCATTTGTTGCGGACGCCTGCGTGGTCGACTTGAGACGCCCTCATCGCAAGGCCTCGTTCGTGGGGGCTCTCCCCCGGCGTCCGGGCAGTCCGGGCTCGAGTTCTCAGGGCGTCTCTTCGATGTGCCAGGTGCGCCGCACTCGCACTTCGCGCCGCAGCGAAGGCATACTGGTGAGCGAGGAAGCCCATGCCCCCCCTGCACCGAGCCGGCCTCCTGGTTCTCCTCGCCCTCGGCGGGGCGCCGCTCACCGCACGCGCCGCGATCGCGCCGGCGCACATCGTGGTCGACGCGAACACGGGCGCGGTTCTCGAGCAGGCTGCAGCCGCGCACCGCTGGCACCCGGCGTCGCTCACGAAGCTGATGACGGTGTATCTCGCCCTCGAAGCAGTCGCTGACGGCCGCCTCTCGCTCGCCGAATCGCTCACGATCTCGGCCGCTGCCGCAGGGCAGTCGGAGTTCAAGCTCGGCCTCCACGCCGGCAAGACGATTCGTGCACGCGAGGCGATCCTCGCCGTGCTCCAGCGCTCGGCGAACGACGCCGCCGTGGTGCTCGCCGAGCGTGTCGCGGGAACCGAGGCGGCATTCGCCGGACAGATGACGCAGAAGGCGCGCGCGCTCGGAATGAGCGGAACCCAGTTCCGCAACGCGACCGGCCTTCCCGACGCGGAGCAGATCACCACCGCACGCGACATGGCGGTTCTCGCGCGCTCGATTCTCGACCGCTTCCCGCAGCACGCCGACCTCTTTGCCGCGCCGGCTCTCCACTACGACGGGCAGTCGTGGCCCACGATCAACGGCCTTCTGACCAGCTATCCGGGAGCCGAAGCGGTGAAGACGGGCTTCACGTGCGACTCCGGCTACAACATCGTCGCCAGCGCGCGGCGCGGAGGCCGGCGTGTGATCGCCGTGGTGCTCGGCGGACGAAGCCGCGGCGAGCGCAACGCGCTCGCCGCACGCCTGCTCTCCAACGGCTTCGCAGCTCCTGAAGCCTCCACACGCTCGGTCGCCGACTTCGCAAACGCGGTCGAAGCTCCACCGCACGTTCTCCCCGCCAGCGAGTGCGTCGCGTCGCGCAGCGGCCCCGGGGTGCCCGGCGACGCCGGCGGCGGCGCCGGCTGGGCCATGCTCCTCGGAACCTTCGCGTCCGCGCCGCAGGCACACGCGGCCATCGATACGGCCACGCAGCGCCTCGCAAGGACGGTGCGTGCCGGCAGCCCGCTCGTCGCCGCGCGCACGAGAGAGGGCGCGAAGGGCTTCACGGCGGCGATCGGAGGCCTCTCACGTGCCGAGGCCAGTGCCGCGTGCAAGCAGCTCTGGGAACGCGACGTCTTCTGCCGCCCGCTCCTTCGAAGCCAGCTCGCCAACGAGAAGGTCCGGCGGCGTATATGACGCTCGTACGTGTTGGATGCCTCGCCGCGGCCCTGCTGCTGGCGCCGATTCCGGCGCGCGCGCAGGCGGAGACGCCGCCCGAGTCGAGCTGCCGCGCTGGCACTTTCGTCCGCGAGGGAGCTTCTCTTCGCGCAGGAGTCGTCCGCGTCGAGAGCGGCGACGCGCGGCCGTATCTGCTCGCGGACGAAGGCGGCTGTCCTGCGGACCGAGGGCGCTCGTGCCAGATCGGATCGGCGCTCGCCAGCGGGGAGTCGGTGATCGTCTCGTACGGATTTCGCCAGTTCGTCTGCGCCGCGCGTACCGCTGGCGGGAGCGTTCAGAGCATCGGATGGCTGCCGCGGCGCAGTGTTCGCACCGCCGACGTCGACCAGGACCCGCCCTTCGCCGACTGGCCCGGCGCGTGGATCGGTGCAGACGCGAGGCTGACGATCCGGCCGGCCGCCGAGTCGGGGCTTCTCGAAGTCGAGGCCGCGTCAGTCGCCGACGAAAGCGGGCGTGCCGGCGCCGGGGCGTGGCTCAACGGCGCCGGCCGGCCACGCAGCCAACAGCTCGACGTCGCCGACGAGTTCGGAAGCGGCTGTCGCGTGAGCCTTCGCCTCGTCGGCCAAATGCTGTTCGCGACCGAGACGGGCGCGTGCAGCACACGCTTCGAAGGGATCTACCTGCGGCGCGAGGCGACCGGCCCCTGAACGCACGCGGGAGCGCGTCGCGAACGGCGTCGCGGCGACCGGCTCGGCCCGGCGCAGTCTGCTATGCCTTCGCGCCGCCGCTGCCGGGCCGTGCGCGGCGAGGCGCTTCGGCGCGAGCGGAGCCTGCATGGCCGGAAGCCTCGACGAGCGCCTGAGCGATTTCACCGCCCGCTGGATCGCGGCGGTCGAGCGACATGCAGCGGCCGTGCTCGGGACGGCCGCTGTGCTGACGCTCGCGCTGGGCGTGTACGCTGCGCTCTTCCTCGGGGTCAATGCCGATCTCTACGCGCTCATTCGCGGAGACGTTCCGTTCCTGCTGCGAAAGGCGGATTTCGAGAAGAGCTTCAGCGCGCTCGACACGTCGCTCCTGGTGCTGGTCGACGGCGACAGCGCGTCGACGGCCGGGCGCGCGGCCGACGCCCTCGCCGAGCGCCTTGCGAAGCAGCCGGAGCTGTTCGAGCGCGTCTCGGTCGTGGGCGGTGGCGACTTCTTCCGGCGCAACGCGCTCCTGTTCCTCGACACCGCCGAGATCGAGCGCCTCGCCGATCGGCTCAGCACGGTGCAGCCATTTCTGGCCGAGATCTCGCGCGACCAGAGCGTCGTCGGCATCTCGCGCCTTCTGCGGCAGGCGCTGGCGGCAAAGCGCGACGGCTCCGACACCGGCATCGATCTCGCTGGCGCGCTCGACCGCGTGGCCGTCGCGGTCGAGGCTGCGTCGGCGGGACGCGCTTCACCGGACCCGTGGGGAGACGCGCTCATCGGAGGCTCGCTCTCCGAGGAAGCGCGGCACCGGGTGATCACGGTGCGGCCGAAGGTGGACGTCCGCGACATCCTCATGGCGAAGCCGGCGGTCGACGCGATCCGGATCGCCACGCGCGAGCTCGGCCTCGACGCTGCGAGCGGAGTCAGGGTCCGGATCACGGGCGACCTCGTGCTGAACCTCGAAGAAGAGGAGGTGGTCCAGCAGCAGGCGCAGCTCATCGCGGCGGGCGCACTCGTTCTCTTCGCGTTCACGATCTACTTCGGCCTGCGGTCGGCAAGGATGGTGCTCGCGGTCGTCGCATCGCTCGTCGCGGCCCTCGTGTGGACCAACGCCTTCGCGACCGCGGCGATCGGTGAGCTCAATCAGGTCTCGGCCGCCTTCAACGTGCTGATCGTCGGCCTCGGCGGCGAGTTCGGAATCCACGTCTGCATGCGCTACGGGGAGCTCGCTGCGCGGGGCCGAACGCGAAAGAGCGCGATCGAGGAGACCGGCCGCAGCATCGGCAGCTCGCTGATCTCGAGCGCCGGCACGACGGCGATCGGATTTCTGGTCTTCGCACCGACCGACTACCGCGGCGTCGCGCAGCTCGGGATCATCTCGGGCGCCGGTGTCCTGCTCAGCCTCGTCTCGAGCTTCACCGTGCTTCCGGCACTGCTGAGCCTCACGGCGCCGGTCGGACCGGGTCTGTCTCGCACGCCGCCTCCCTGGCTCGTGCGAATCCAACACCTGCCGATCACCTTCGCGCATCCGATCCGGATCGCGGCAGCCGTTCTCGGCGTTGCGTCGCTGGCGCTCCTTCCCCGGATCCACTTCGACCACAACTCGCTCAACCTGCGTGATCCGAGCACCGAGTCGGTGCAGGCGTTCGAGGATCTCGTCTCTCGCAGCGGAACGACACCGTGGACCGTCGACGTCGTGACGCCGGACCTCGCGAGTGCCGAAGCCCTCGGCGCACGGCTCGCGCAGATCCCCGGCGTCGAGAGCACCCGGACGCTCTCGGACTTCGTGCCGGGCGATCAGGAGGCCAAGCGCGCCATCCTCTCCGATCTTGCGCTGCTGCTTCCGCCCACACACGCCGCCCAGGCCTCACCCGGCACAGACGAGCAGCGCGCGGCGCTCGAAGCGCTCGCGACGGAGCTCGCCGCGGTCGCGAGAGAGACCGGAACCGATCCGGTACTCGCCGCGAGCGCGCGCCGCCTCTCCGGAGCGCTCGACGGCTTCCTCTCCGGAGTGGCTGCGCGCGATTCCGGACCGGCCTTCGAGCGCCTCGACGAGAACGTCATCGGCTCGCTCCCGGAGCAGCTTCGCGAGCTCGAGCGCGCGCTCACCCCTGACGTGGTGACGGCGGGCTCGCTTCCGCCCGAGATCCGGGACCAGATGCTCGCCGCCGACGGTCGCGCACGCGTGCAGGTGATCCCGGCGCAGGACCTCGGAGACAGCCGCGTCCTCGCGCAGTTCGTCGACGCCGTCCGCGAGGTCGCACCCGAGGCGACCGGGCCGGCCGTGACGCTTCTCGAATGGGGCCGCGTCACGTCGGGCGCAATGGAGCACGCGCTCCTCGGCGGAGCGATCGCCATCACGGCGTTCCTGCTCTGGCTCTGGCGAAACGTCTGGGACACGGTGCTCGCGCTCTTTCCGCTGGTGCTCGCCGGAGTCGTGTCGTGCGCAGGCATGGTCCTGCTCGGCCTCAGCTTCAACTTCGCCAACGTGATCGTTCTGCCGATGCTCCTCGGCATGGGCATCGACAATGGCGTCCATCTCGTCCATCGCCATCGCACCAATCCCGAAGAAGAGGACGTACTCGGCACCAGCACGGCGCGCGCCGTGTTCTTCGCCGCGCTCACGACCGTCTTGTGCTTCGGCATCCTCGCGTTCGCCCCGCACCGCGGCATGGCGGCGATCGGAAAGTTCCTCACCCTCGGCGTGGCGGCGACGTTCGTGAGCTACGTGGTCGTGCTGCCGGCCGTCCTCGATTGGGACGATCGCCGCAGCGGCCGCAGAACGCGGCGGGCAGCCGCGTAGAAGGAGATCGCCCTGGACACGCTGCGTGAGCTTCTGGACGTAGTGCTGCATCTCGACCGTCACCTGAACGAGTGGGCGGGATGGATGGGCCCGTGGCTCTACGTCCTGCTCTTCGCGATCGTCTTCTGCGAGACGGGTCTCGTGGTGACGCCGTTCCTGCCCGGCGACTCGCTGATGTTCGCGGTTGGAGCCCTGTGCTCGGTGGAAGACGCGACGACCAGCCTTCCACTCGCAATGGTCGTGCTCACCGTCGCCGCCGTGGTCGGGGATGCGGTCAACTACTCGATCGGCCGGCATCTCGGGCCAGCGGTGTTCACGAGCGAGAATTCGCGACTGCTGAATCCGAAACACATCCAGCGGACGCACGAGTTCTACGAGAAGTACGGCGGCAAGACGATCTTCCTCGCGCGCTTCGTTCCGGTGGTCCGCACGTTCGCGCCCTTCGTCGCCGGCATCGGCCAGATG
>JADLGR010000060.1 GCA_020849175.1 Deltaproteobacteria bacterium | reverse complement strand
CGCCGCTTCGAGTTCCGTGAGCTCGACCAGGTGCCGCAGTACTGGTTCGCGGGCAATCCGGTCCTCACGCACACCGAGAACGCCTTCTCGATTCTCATTCCGCCGGGAGAGCGCTTCTTCATCCGCTCGGTGCAGCGCACTGCGGACCGGACTTCGGACCCCGAGCTTCGTGAGCTGATCCGTGCCTTCGCACAGCAGGAAGCCCTGCACACGCGGGCCCACAACGAGTTCAATGCTTCGCTCACGCGCTTCGGTGTCGATGTCGCGCGGGAGGTCCGGGCCGCGGACCGCGTCTTCGAGGTCCTCGGGCGCCGGCTCCCGAAGAAGATGCAGCTCGCGATGACGGTCTTCCTCGAGCATCTGACGGCGACCGGGGCGCATGCGCTCTTCACCGAGCCGGCCCTCGCCGAAGCGATGCACCCGGAGATGCGGCGCTTCTGGCGCTGGCATGCCGCAGAAGAGATCGAGCACAAGGCCGTCGCCTTCGATCTCTACCGGGAAGCGGGCGGCGGCTACGTGCTGCGGGTCTTCTCGGCAGTGGCGACCGTTCTGCTCCTCGTGCTGCCGTTCGTGAAGAGCGTTCGTCGCATGATGCGCGACGATCCGAAGCCGATCACCGATGCGATGCACGCGCAGGCGAAGGCGCTCAACCGGCGAGTGATGGGGCCGCAGCTTCGGATGATCGCCGACTACTTCCGGCCCGGGTTCCACCCCTGGCAATGTCGTGACGAAGCGCACCTCGCCGCGTGGTACGCGTCGCGCGAAGTCGGCCCGAGCGAGACCTCGGCGCGCTCCTGACGCCAGGGCCGATCCGTGGCGCGGCGCCCTTCGCCGGGGAGCGGACGAACGTGCTGGCGATCAGCCGCGCGCGTCGATCTCCGAGCGCAGTCGCTCGTGCTCGGCGCGTCCGAGCGAGAACCGCAGCATGATGACGATCCCGATCGCAAAGCAGGCGAGGGGGAAGAGTGCGAAGAGCGCGCGGATGGCGAGCTTCACCTCGTCGGTCTGGGGCACGTTCGGAACGAAGCCGACGGCCTGCAGCACGACGCCGGTGATCAACATCGTGACGGCTCCTGAGCCCTTGAAGACGAAGCTCCACGCCGCGAAGTAGATGCCTTCCTTTCGCTCTCCGGTCTTCCACTCGTCGTAGTCGATGACGTCGGCCTTGATCGATTGCCCGATCGTTGCACCACAGCCGGAGGCGACACCGCCCGCGAATGAGAGGCTCGCGATCAGGATCCACTCGCCAGGTCCGGCGAGAAACATCGCACCGAACGACGCGCCCTCGAGCACCATCGAGCCGAGCCAGAGCTCCTTCTTCCCGTAGCGCGTGGCGAGCCGGACCCAGACCGGGAGGCTGATCGTCGATCCGATCATGAAGAGCGCGATGTAGAGCGCGGTCTTCTCGGGAGTGAGGATCGCGTACTCGGAGACGTACGGCGTGAGGATGGAGATCGTCGCCGAGCCGAGGTGCTCGATGAAGATCACGAACAGGAGCAGGCGAGCGTGCGGGTTCTGCCAGACGTCACGAACCGCCGCGAAGGGGTTGGTGGCGCCGCGTCCCTGGTACTCGGTGCGCTCGCGCAGCCCGGCGACGCACCAGAGGATCGTCGGCAACATCAGCAGACACGCGAGCACGGCGATTTCCTGCGCGGTCTCGCGGGGTGCGGGAGACTGGATCAGCCAGCTCATGGCGCCCACCGCCAGGAACGCCCCGGCGTTGAAGGCGAGCTGGCGGGCTCCGAAGATCCGGTTTCGATCGTCGTATCGTGTCGAGAGCTCCGCCCCGAGGGCCGTGTGCGGGACGCTGAAGATCGTCACCGCCGTGTAGAAGCCGAAGATCGCGACGGCGATCCAGGTCACGAGGAGAGGCTCCGGGATCTCGGACGGCGGGCTCCAGAGCATCCAGAAGCTCGCGAGGGTCGGCGCCAGCGACGCCAGGATCCACGGCCGCCGCCGTCCGAACCGCGAATGGGTCCGGTCCGAGAAGTAGCCCGCCAGCGGATCCGCGACGGCGTCCCAGATTCGCGAGATGCCGAAGAGAACGCCCATCACGGCCGGCGCTACCAGCAGCACGTCCGTCGAGAACTTGAGCAGGTAGAGGTTGACGAGGAAGAACATCGCCCCGAGGCCGAGCGCCGGGGCCGAGTAGGCGACGAGCGGGGCGAGGGGCAGTCTCTCGTCGGATGACATCCGCGGGGCCGTCGCTCCGTCGCCGGCCCCGGGGCGTAGCGGGGCTTCGCAGCAGTTGGAGCATACGCGGCTGCGCACGGCGCTTCCAGCACGCGTTGTCTGCACGCCGCTTCGAGAAGCCCGAATGCAGGACGGCCCGGAGCGTTTCCGCTCCGGGCCGCCTTTCGGTCCGAGGGCCGCGACGGCCCGCGGGTGGCTACGTGCGCTTGCGCCCGAGCACCGCGATACCGAGCAGGCCTGCGCTTCCGAGGAGCAGGGTGCCCGGCTCCGGGATGTACGTGAAGGTCTGGTCGACGATCGAGATGTGAGCGACGGAGCCGCCCTGGCCGCCGTACGACGAGAGGGCGATGTCCTTGAGCACCGTGATCGACGGCACCGGGTCGAAGACGACGGCGTCCGTGAGCTTCTGGAAGCCGCCGCTCGACGTCGCAACCGAGAGCTGGGCAATCGGGTCGTTGTTGTGGAAGATGGTCTCGTTGACGCTCGTGCCCATGCCCGGCGGTGCGTTGCCGTTGAACGATCCGTTGAAGAACAGGTGAGCGTCGGTGATGAGGATGCCCTGCTTCGGCGCCACGCTGAACGAGAGCACCATGTCGCCGAAGTTTCCGTCAGCCACGAGGAACGCACCCGTGACACGGAAGCCCGACGTCAGCGCCTGCACGTTGTAGTCGTCCAGATTGGCCGAGATGGCGCCGGTCACGCTCGCACCGAAGTCGCCGAACGTGAAGTTGCCGTCCTCCGACGTCAGCGTCGCGCCGGGCACGACGAGCGACGAGAGCGGGACGGGGATCCCGAGGGCCTGGGCCTGTCCGCCGAGTCCCAACAGGGCGAGAGCCCCGACGACGAGAGAGAGCAAGTGGTTTCGCAGCCGCACCGTAGCCTCCGCGCGATGTCCGCGTCCTCGGTCGAATGGGGGGCTCTCCACAAGAGGGCCGTCTTCGCCAGGACTCGGGTGTTCGCTTGGGAAGTGGTCGCCGCGGCGCGAATGTGTCAGCCCGTGGCCGTCTTTTTTTGCGCGGATTCCTGCCCGACGCGTGGGTCTTGCCGGCCTGCTGCCGGCTATCCGCTTGCAGGGCCGCGGCCGTGCGCCCGGAGTTGCGTATCGGAATCCCACCGAGGTAGACGCTGAGGCTCGCGGATACCCTACGCTCGGCCTGACAACGGAAGTCCGACCGAATCCTGACGCCCTGGATCGGAAATCGGCAACCTTTTTCGAAGCATTTTTGGAGAGTTTGGGTTGCGTCTCGAAGCGTCTGGGCTGCGTCGAACGGAGCGCCGCCGGAGCGGCATGTGGGAGGCCGGGATGCTGCGTTCGCCCACCGGGAGACTGTGGTGCTGACCCCCCTCGCAATCCTCGCGGCCTGCGTGGTGACCCTTTCGGGCGTGCTGTACGGCGCTTCGCGCGGACGGGTCGCTGCTGCGGCCACGCGCGAGCTCGAGCGAGTGCGCACCGAGCTCGATGGCGTGCACGCGCGCGCGACGAAGCGCGGCGAGTCCGAGCGTCGCCGCGACGAGGAGGTCGCCGAGCTTCGCCGCCGGCTCGAGAAGACGAAGCGCCGTGCGAGCCAGATGCGAGGTGACGAGCGCCAGGAGTCGGCCCGGATCCGCGAGCTGGAGGAGAAGGCTCGCCTTGCGCAGGCCGACGCACGTGCGATGCGCGCAGCGCTGGAGCGTGCGCAGGCCGAGGCGGAGCGGCTGCGGGCTGCACCACGACCGCCGCCCGCACCCGTACCAGCGTCGTCTCCCGCGCGTGAGCCGGCACCTGCCCCCGACGAAGCGCTCGTGCGCCGCGCCGAGACAGCCGAGGCGCGGGCACTCACCCTCGAAGAGCAGCTCGTGACGGCGCGCGTCGACGCCGAGAGGCAGCGCCGCAAGGTCGCCGCACAGGATCGGCTCTACGTCGCGCTTCGCGGTGAGCTCGACGCGAAGAAGGAGCGGCTGCGTACGCAGCAAGAGGAGCTCGAGCGCCTGCGTGCGCTCCGAGTCGTGCTGGCCGGCGATCCTGCGCCGCAGGCGGGCGCGCAGGCGCCAGAGGCGCCACGCGGCGAAGCCGCGCCGTAGCTCACCGGTCGCGGTCCACCGGCCTCGCGACACGCCCGCGTGTGGCGCTCCGGAGGCGGGTGAAACCCCGAGCGCCGTCGGGGTCTCGCCGAGCACGACGTCGGATCCGTGACTCAAGCGCCCGCTCGCAGCCACCGATCCAGCACGAGACATCTTGTCAGCCGGCCTGCCGGCTCCTCCGGAGGATTCCTTGCGGAACGGGCGAAGCTCGTTCGGGGCGCTGTGCACGGCCCTCGTGGGCACGGCCGCGATCGTCCTCTCCTGTGTGAGAGAGGCCGACGTGCCGCTGCGGATCGGAATCGCTCCCTGGCCGCCGTACGAGCTTCTCTACCTCGCCCAGGAGAATGGCTTTCTGGGTGACGAGAGCGCGAACGTCCACATCGTCGAGCTTCCGACGCAGCACGACGTGCGGCACGCGTACGAACGAGGTCAGCTCGACGGCATTCTCGCGACACAGATCGAGCTTCTGCTGCTGCGTGAGCGCCGCGATCTCGCCCCCGTCGTCTCCTACGTGCTCGATCATTCGACCGGTGGCGACGTCATTCTCGCGAATGGTGTTTCGACCCTCGCCGGACTGCGCGGGCGGCGAATCGGAATCGAGCCCGGATCGCCTGGAATCCTGCTTCTCCTGCGAGCGCTCGCATCGGCCGGAGTCGCGGTGCACGACGTCCAACGCATCCCGCTCGATCCGCATCGCATGTCGGAGGCGATCGCCTCGGGTGCGGTCGATGCCGTGGTGTCGTATCCGCCGTTCTCGACGCCCATCGAGCGGACGGGTGCGCGGCGCCTGTTCAGCAGTGCGCAGGCGCCGGATGTGATCAGCGACCTGCTGATTCTCGAGAAGGAGGTCGTTCGCAGCCGAACCGCCGACGCGGCGGGGCTGGTTCGAGCCATCGAACGGGCGATCCGCTGGAGGGCCGAGCATCTCGACGAAGCGCACGCCGTCATGGCGCGTCGGGAGGGCATCGCCGCATCGGAGGTCGCGCAGGTGCTGGCGAACGAGATCCAGCTCGTACCCTTCGAGACGCAGACTTCGCTGCTCGAAGCGGACGGCCGCGTAGCGCAGGCGCTTCGCGACGCCGAACGCCTGCTGCGAGAGGCGGGACTTCTTCGCGGCGCCGTGCGTGACGACTCTGCAGTGACGGCGCGGGTCGTCGTGGAGGCCGGCCGTGGGTGAGCTCGGACCGAGGCTGCCCGGCCGGACGCTCGGGATCCGCCTGTTCACGCCGCGGCTCCTCGTGGGCACGCTGGTCATGGCCGGCGTCGTCTTCGGCGGTATGCGCTCGATCTCCGCACACTTCGAGGACCAGGCACGCCGGCGCGCCGAGAACCTGATTCTTGGCATCGTGATCGCGGCCGAGGAGACGGCGGATCGCGGCGATCTGCAACGCATCGTGGCGCAACACGGCGCGAGCCGCGACGTGCGGCGCATCGTGGTCGCGGAGGGAGCGCCGCTGCGCGTCGTGGCATCGACGCGTGCCGCCTCGCGCGGTGAGACGCTCTCCAGGCTCGCGGATGACGCACTCGCCGAAGATCTCGCAAAGGCGCGGAGCTCGGGGCTCTCGGTCACGGAACGCGGGCGACCTGGCAGCGGTTACCGTGTCACGTCGCCGCTCATCATCACCACGGCCTCGCGAAGCGACGGCGAGGCAGAGCGCGG
>JADLGR010000059.1 GCA_020849175.1 Deltaproteobacteria bacterium | reverse complement strand
CCGAGACCTTCTTCGAACGCGACGAGCGTCGCCTGCGCGATGCCCTGTCCGCAGTCCATCTCCGACATGCCGGGGGCCTTGAGCACGGCCGTGAGGTTCTCGAAGAAGGGGATGATCGTCTTCTCGAGCTTCTGCTTCGTCTCCTCGTAGTCGACGCCCATCGCGCGCGCGTCGACGATCTCGCGCAGCCGCTGCGGCTGCTCTTCGACCGCCTGTGCATCGAGGTACCAGACGATGATCACGGGGGCGACCTTGACCTGGAAGTTCCCGATGAAGGCGTCGATCGAATCCATCACCTCGTCGGGCGCAGTTGCGCGCTCGACCACCACGGCCCGCAGCGTCTGCACGTTCCCCCAGTGCGACGCGCGCCGCGCGGCCTCGAGCATCTTCTGGATCTTCGTCCGCTCGACGCGGCGCGTGGGATCGAGGTAGCGGACCGAACGCCGGAGGCCGATCGCCTGCTTGAGCTCCATGGGGTTCCTTTCGAGGTGGTCGCGGGCCGAGGCTACTGCGGCGCGAGCGGGCATGGAAGGGCGCAGCGCCAACGCGCCGAGACCGCCCCCGCGGCTGCGGGAGGCGTTACCGCGCGTGCATGTGGCCCGTGCGTCAGCCTCGCGGCGCTTCGACGGCACGCTTCGAAGCTGCCTCCTCCGCCTCGCGTTCCGCGATCGCCCCGAGGGTGTCGTGCAGCCGGTCGAAGAGATTCTCCGCACCGAGCACTGCGGTGAGCCGGTGGCGGTCGAGATCCGACCGCAGGTGCGGCTCGACGTGCGCAAGGAGCAGTCGCACTCCGGCGCGAGTGAGGTCCGCGTGCAGGACGCGGACCGTGCGGCCCGCCGTGTAGTCGAGGCTCGTGATGGCGCCCGCATCGACGACCAGCCAGCGTACGGGCGAAGGCGCTCCTTCGACGAGCGCGCGCACTTCGGCGGCGAAGCGGTTCGCGTTCGCGTAGAAGAGACCGGCGCCGAAGCGGTAGACGAGAAGGCCCGGTCCGCTCGTCGCGCCGGGCGTTGCGGGGAGCGGCAGCCACAGACCGCCGGAGTTCCGGACGAGGACGTCGGTGTGAGGCCGGTAGCTGTGCCGCACGTGTCGGAGCAGCGACAGCACCATCGCGAGCAGGATTCCCTGCTCGACGCCGACGACCACGACGACCGCAGCCGTGACGAGTGCCAGATGGAACTCGCCCGGGCTCTCGCGCAGGATGTCGCGCAAGCCGCGAACATCGACGAGGCCCACCGCGATCGTGAACACGATCGCGCCGAGAACGCAGTGCGGCAGATACTGGAGCGGGCCGGTCAGAACGAGCAGCAGCATCGCGACGATCGCAGCCGTGACGAGCTGCGCGATCTGACTTCGCGCGCCCGATGCTTCGACCATCGCCGTCTGCGTCGGACTGCCATTCACGACGAAGGTGCCCGAGACCGCCGCGAGCGCGTTTGCGGCGGACAGGCCGACGAGATCGGAGTCCTCGTCGACCATTTCGCGATGGCGCTCTGCATACGCGCGCGCCGTCGCTGCGCTCTGCGTCATGATCATGAGGAAGCACGACGCCGCGATCGGAATCAGGGCGCCGAGGTCGCGCCAGCCAACGTCCGGGAGCGCCAGGCGCGGCAGGCCCCTCGGAACGGCGCCGATCACGGGGATGCCGCTACCGGCGAAGTCGAAGGCGGCGCTCGCCACGATCGCGCCGGCGACGGCGAAGAGCGGGCCTGGAAGCCGCGGTGCGAAGCGGCGAAGTGCGAGCACGACCGCAACGACCGCCGCCGAGAGGGCGAGCGTCGGCAGATGCACGTCACCGATCGAGCGAACGATCTGCGCGGCCTCTCCGAGCGTGCCCTTGCCTTCGATCACGAGGCCGAGCATTCCGCCGAGAACCGCGATACCGACCTGGAAGCCTACGCCCGTCAGAAAGCCCACGAGCACGGTCTGCGACAGGAAGTCTGCGAGGAAGCCGAGCCGGAAAGCGCGCGCGAGCGCGAGCAGCGCCGCCGTCACGAGTGCGACGAGCCCCGCGAGCGCGACGTAGCGCTCGCTCGCAACGGGTGCGAGCTGCGAGAGCTGGCCCGCGAGGATCGCGGCCGTCGCCGAATCCGCGGCGACGACGAGGTAACGCGAGGAGCCGAGCGTGGCGAACGCGACGAGGGGAAGCAGGAGGGTATAGAGCCCGGTGAACACGGGCATCCCCGCGATCCGGGCGTAGCCGAGCGCCTGCGGCACGCTCATCGCCGCGAGCGCGACGCCGGCGACGGCATCGCGCACCGCCTCGACGCGTCGCAGCGGGAGAATCGACCCGAACAGCCGCGGCGCCGTCATGGCCCCGCGATCATGAGAACGAGCCCCGGCAGTCGACCCGCTCCTACGCCGCGCGTCGCAGCGAGAGGCCGAGCA
The DNA here is from genome assembly GCA_020849175.1 of Deltaproteobacteria bacterium. Classification (GTDB taxonomy): domain Bacteria; phylum Myxococcota_A; class UBA9160; order UBA9160; family UBA9160; genus MYXO. The sequence goes on along the minus strand of JADLGR010000059.1, from coordinate 34,375 downwards.
TGACGAGGCTCCACCCGCCGAAGACGAGATCGATGCCGACGAAGAGGCCGATCACCCAGAGTCCGGAAGCCGGCCACTGCGCGAGGATGAGGCCGCCGAGGATGACGTTGACGACGCCCGACAGTACGACCCAGCCGCGGTTTGGGAGACTCGCGCCAATGGCGGCGCCGATGCGGAACAGACCGCTCACCAGGAAGAAGGCGGCCATGAGCAGGGTGAGCGTCTCGGCGCCCTGCACCGGGCTTTGCAGCAGCAGGAGGCCCGTCACCCCGTACAGGACCCCGAGCAGCAGGTCGAGGAGGAAGCCCTGCCAGTCGCGATGCGAGAAGGCATGGAAGAGCTGCGCGACACCTGCAAAGACGAGGAGCCACGCGAAGACGAGGACCGACACCACCGTGGTCGCGACGCCCGCGGCGATTGCCGCCGTTCCGAGCAGGGCGAGTACAATGCCGATCGTCACGATCCATCCCGATCGCGAGCGAAGCCGGTCGATCCCCTGCAGGGTCACGCTTTCCGTACCAGTCATCGGGCTCTCCCTCCTCCGGGGCGCCGGCATCTCGCGACGCCCGTGCGCGCCAGCTTACTGCGCACCTTGCGCCGAAACGACGAGGCCCCGGAGCGCCGTGCGCTCCGGGGCCTCTCTTTCTCCGCGGCCGTGGGCCGGGAGGCCGGGGACTACATCCCCATGCCGCCCATTCCGCCCAGTCCGCCCATGCCACCCGGCATGCCGCCGCCGTGGCCGTCCTTCTTCTCCTCGGGCTTCTCCGCCACCATCGCCTCGGTCGTGAGGAGGAGCGAGGCGACGCTCGCCGCGTTCTGCAGCGACGTGCGAACGACCTTCGTCGGGTCGATGACGCCCGCCTTCAGCAGATCCTCGTAGACCTCGCTGGCCGCGTTGAAGCCGAAGGCACCCTTGCCGCCCTTCACCTTGTCGACGACGATCGAGCCCTCGACGCCGGCGTTCTGCGCGATCATGCGCAGCGGCTCCTCGATGGCACGGCGGATGATGTTGATCCCCGCCTGCTGCTCGTCGTCGGCCTTCAGGTCGTCGAGCGCCCGCTGCGAGCGCAGCAGCGCAACGCCGCCGCCGGGGACGATGCCCTCTTCGACGGCCGCGCGCGTGGCATGGAGCGCGTCTTCGACGCGTGCCTTCTTCTCCTTCATCTCGGTCTCGGTGGCCGCACCGACCTTGATCACCGCAACGCCGCCCACGAGCTTCGCGAGCCGCTCCTGGAGCTTCTCGCGGTCGTAGTCCGACGTGGTCTCCTCGATCTGCTTGCGGATCTCGTTGCAGCGACCCTCGATGTCCTTCTTCGCTCCGGCGCCGTCGATGATCGTCGTGTTGTCCTTGTCGATCTGGACGCGCTTGGCCTTGCCGAGGTCCTTGAGTGTCACGTTCTCGAGCTTGAGGCCGAGCTCCTCGGCGATCACCTGGCCACCCGTGAGGATCGCCATGTCCTGCAGCATCGCCTTGCGGCGGTCGCCGAAACCGGGGGCCTTCACCGCGGCGCAGTTGAGCGTGCCGCGGATCTTGTTCACGACGAGCGTCGCGAGCGCCTCGCCCTCGATGTCCTCGGCCACGATGACGAGCGGCTTGCCCTGGCGGGCGACCTGCTCGAGCAGCGGCAGCATGTCCTTCATGCTCGAGATCTTCTTCTCGTGCAGCAGGATCACGCAGTCGTCGAGGACGGCCTCCATGCGCTCCGGATCGGTCACGAAGTAGGGCGAGAGATAGCCGCGGTCGAACTGCATGCCCTCGACCACGTCGAGGACCGTCTCCATCGACTTGGCCTCCTCGACCGTGATCACGCCCTCCTTGCCGACCTTCTCCATCGCCTGCGAGATGATCTTGCCGATCGTCTCGTCGCCGTTGGCGGAGATCGTGCCGACCTGCGCGATCTCGCTCGAGTCGCGCGTCGGCTTCGACATCTTCTTGAGCTCTTCGACGAGCGAACCGACCGCCTTGTCGATGCCCCGCTTGAGTTCCATGGGATTCATTCCGGCGACGACCATCTTGCTGCCCTCGCGGAAGATCGCCTGCGCGAGCACGGTCGCGGTCGTCGTGCCGTCGCCCGCGACGTCGGAGGTCTTGCTCGCGACCTCTCGCACCATCTGGGCGCCCATGTTCTCGAACTTGTCTTCGAACTCGATCTCCTTGGCGACCGTGACACCGTCCTTGGTCACCGTGGGTGAGCCGAAGCTCTTCTCGATCACGACGTTGCGGCCCTTCGGACCGAGCGTCACGCGCACGGCGTTCGCGAGCTGGTTCACTCCCGAGAGCAGCTTCGCGCGCGCGTCCTGGTCGAACTTGATCTCTTTGGCCATGTTGGCTGTGACTCCAATCGAAAGAGTGGGGGATGGTTATTCGAGGATGCCGAGGACGTCGTCCTCGCGGATGATCAGGTGCTCCTCGCCGTCGATGTTGATCTCGCTGCCCGAGTACTTGCTGAAGAGCACGCGGTCGCCCTTCTTGACCTCGGGGGTCTGGAGCTTCCCGTCTTCGGTGATCTTGCCCTTGCCAACGGCGATCACGCGCCCCTCCTGGGGCTTCTCCTTGGCCGTGTCGGGGATGATGATCCCCCCCTTGGTCTTGGCCTCCTCTTCGACGCGCTTCACGATGATGCGGTCCTGAAGCGGACGGATCTTCATGGAATCGACTCCTCCGTGCGGGCCCCTCCGGGGCCGGATTGTCTGGGCTGTGCGGCCGGATGCCGGGGGGTGACCGCGCCGGCGAGCCGCGTGGCACTCTCGATCCGAGAGTGCCAGAGCGCCGCGAATGTATGCACGGGGCAGGGGGGGTGCAAGGGCGCGGCAAGCGTCGGCCCGCTCGCCGGCGGGACGCCGGCTGAGCCGGCGCGACGAGCGATGTGCGCCCCTTGACGCAGGGGTTCGCGTACCCGACGCTGCCCGCGAAAAGAGGGCGAAAATGGCACTCACGCGGCGCCAGCGGCAGGTCTACGACGTCGTTCGCGGGTTCATCGCTCGGAACGGCTACTCCCCGAGCCTCGAGGAGATCGGAGAAGCGCTCGGCCTGTCGTCGGTGGCGACCGTCCACCGGCACGTGGCCCGCCTCACCGAGAAGGGCCTGCTGCGAAAGGACGCCAACCGCTCGCGGTCGGTCGAGGTCGTCGAGGCCGAGCCGCCGGCAGCGGTCTCCCTGCCCCTCCTCGGAACCGTCGCGGCCGGAGCGCCGCTGGAGGTCTTCGAGGATTCGGAGACGATCGCCGTACCGCGCGAGCTGGTCGGGCGGCGGCGTGGGACCTTCGTGCTCCGGGTCCGGGGCGACTCGATGATCGACGAGCAGATTCGCGACGGCGACTACGTCGTCGTCGAGAGCCGACCCGAGGCGAAAGACGGTGAGGTCGTCGTCGCGCTGCTTCGCGGCCGGGAGGCCACGCTCAAGCGCTTCCGGCGCAACGGGGATCGGATCCAGCTCATCCCCGCGAATCCGACGATGCGGCCGATCGACGTGCCCGCGGTGGACGTTCAGATTCGCGGTGTGGTCCGCGGCCTCGTGCGGCACTACGCGCGGCCGGCGGTGGCGCGGCCGCGTTGACGGCGCTTCCTCCGCGGCTAGGCTCGACGGGGTTCTCTTTCAGTTCCGAGGGGTTGCATTCTGGTACGCCTCACCCGGGCCGTCGAGTTCTCGTGCTCTCTGCGCTACCTCCGCCCCGAGCTGTCGGCGAGCGAGAACGCGCGCCTGTTCGGTGCCTGCGCGCGGCCACATGGCCACAACTATCGACTCGAGGTGACCCTCCGCGGCGAGCCGGATCCCGTGACGGGCATGGTCGTCGATCTAAAGGACGTGAAGGAGCTGCTCGAACGCGAGGTCGTCGAGCGTTTCGACCACCGCGACCTCCTGGCGGACACGCCGTACTTCGAGAAGCAGGTGGCGACACCCGAGAACTTTGTGCGTGTGCTGCACCGGCTCGTGGGGGCGGCTCTCCCATCGGGGATGCTCGACCGCACGCGGCTATACCCGGACCCGGACACCTTCGTCGACGTCGTGTCGGCCGAGGACGGCACGTGATCGAGTCGGCCCGCCGCTACCGCTTCGCCGCGGCCCACGTGTTGGCGAGCCCGAAGCTCTCGGCGCCGGAGAACGTTCGCGTCTACGGCAAGTGTGCGAACCCGAACGGACACGGCCACGACTACGGTCTCGAGGTGACGATCGGCGGGCCGGTCGACCCCGTCGCTGGCTGGATCGCGCCGCCTGCGGCGATCGACGCGCTGGTGCGCGAGCACGTGCTCGACCGGCTCGACCACTGCCTGCTGAACGAGGTTCCGCTCTTCGCAGGACGGGTTCCGACCGCGGAGAACATCGCGATCGTGGCCCACGAGGCGCTGGTGGCACCGATTGCAGCGCTCGGCACGGCGCGGCTCGTTCGCGTGCGCGTCGTCGAGACGCCGCGCAACGCGTTCGAAACCGGGGAGTCCGCATGAGCTCCGACGATCTCGATCCGATCGAACCGCTGATCCGTGCGCAGCTCAAGGAGCTCGGCGAGGACCCGGGCCGCGATGGTCTCGTGCGAACGCCAGACCGCGTTGCCAAAGCACTGCGCTTTCTCACGTCCGGGTACGGGCAGGACCCGATGACGCTGCTCAACGGTGCGCTCTTCGACGTCGATTACGACGAGATGGTGCTGGTGAAGGACATCGACTTCTACAGCCTGTGCGAGCACCACCTCCTGCCGTTCTTCGGGCGCGTCCACGTGGGATACATCCCGAACGGAAAGATCGTCGGGCTCTCGAAGATCCCGCGACTGGTCGAGATGTACTCGCGGCGGCTCCAGGTGCAGGAAAGGCTGACGACCGAGCTCGCAGGCATCCTCGAGTGCGTGCTCGTCCCTCGTGGCGTCGGCGTGGTCATCGAGGGCACCCATCTGTGCATGAAGATGCGTGGCGTCGAGCAGCAGAACGCGTTCGCCGTCACCAGCTCCATGCGCGGCGCCTTCAACAGCGACGTCAAGACTCGCACGGAGTTCATGGAGCTCATCCGGCATCGCAAGGAGAGCTTCGCCTAGGCGCCATGTCGCGCGCGATCGTCGTCGACAAGACGGGTGGGCCCGAGGTCCTGCGGATCGCGGAGCACGATCCCGGACCGCCTGGCGAAGGGCAGGTGCGCGTTCGCGTCGCTGCGGCGGGCGTCAACTTCATCGACGTCTACTTTCGGACGGGGCTCTATGCGCGAGCGCTGCCGTTCGTCGCGGGGCTCGAAGGGGCAGGGCGGGTCGAGGCCGTCGGCGAAGGCGTCGCAGGTCTTTCACCGGGCGACCGCGTCGCGTGGGCGTCGGCGCCGGGCTCGTACGCCGACGTCGTCGTGGCTCCGGCGGCGCAGCTCGTCCGGGTGCCGGACGAGGTCACCGACGAGATCGCGGCCGCCGTGATGCTGCAGGGCATGACAGCACACTATCTGGTGTATGCGCTTCGCGAAGTGCGGTCCGGGGACTGGGCGCTCGTGCACGCGGCATCGGGAGGAACGGGCCTGCTGCTCGTGCAGCTCCTTCGTAGCGCGGGCGTTCGCGTCGTCGGGACGTGCTCGACCGAGGCGAAGGCCGCCCTCGTCCGCGAGGCGGGTGCGGAGCGCGTCGTGCGCTACGACCGAGAGGACTTCGTCGCTGCTGCGCGCGAGGCGAGCGGAGGGCGCGGCGTCGACGTCGTGTACGACGGCGTCGGCGCGACGACCTTCGATGGGAGTCTCGCGTCGCTGCGGCCGCGCGGCCTGCTCGCGCTCTTCGGCCAGTCGAGCGGTCCGGTTCCGCCGTTCGACTTGCAGCGGCTCAACGCCGGTGGCTCCCTCGTCGTGACGCGACCCTCGCTCGCGCACTTCGTCGCCACGCGCGAGGAGTTCGCGCTGCGTGCGCAGGCCGTTCTCGGCGCGGTCGCGACCGGCGAGCTCCGCGTTCGCATCGGCGGTCGCTTCGCGCTGGCGGACGCGGCCTGTGCACAGCGCGCGCTCGAGAGCCGGGCCACGACGGGAAAGGTGATCCTCGTCCGGTAGCCGGAGCGCGCCGTGCTACTGCCTCGTGAGCGCCTGCAGGTCGACGTGAAGGCGCCCGGCCTCGGCGAGGACCCGGTGCTGCGCCTGCAGCCAGGCGCTCTCCATTCTCCTGCGCTCCTCTTCGAGCAGCCGAGCGCGCGCTGCCGGGATCTCCTTCGCGAGCTCCTCCGAGCTGGCCTCGATGCGCCGCAGGAGCTGAATCAGCACGAGCTTGTCGCCGACCTCGAATACGCGCTCGGCGCTCGGCTTTTCCGGGGTGAGCTGGAAGGCTGCGGTCAGGACGTCGGGCGCTGCGCCGAGGCCGGGGATGAAACCGTCGCTCCGGCGCTCGATCGCCGGCGTACGCTCGAGCGTGAGTGCGTCGGCGCGCGCGGCCTGCTCGAGCGTCTGACCCTCGCGAACTCTCTTCGCGAGCGCCTCGACTCGCTCGCGTGCGGCCTGCTTCGCGGCATCGGTCGCGATCAGCTCCTTCGCGATCTCTCGCTTCGCGTCTTCGAAGCTCCGACTCTCGGCCGCCTTCTTCTCCTCGACCTCGATCACGTGGAAGCCGAAGTCCGTCTTCACGACGTCGGAGATCGAACCCGGCTGCATCAGGAATGCGACTTCTTCGAACGGCTTCACCATCTGGCCGCGCTGGAAGAAGCCGAGATCGCCTCCGTTCTCCTTCGATCCCGGATCCTCGCTGGCCTCGCGCGCGACCTTCGCGAACTCCTCGCCGGACTCGACACGCTTGCGAAGCGCCACCGCGCGCTCGCGCGCTGCGTTCACCTGGTCCTCGCTCGCGTCTCGCGGAACGCGCACGAGGATGTGTCGCGCCCGGACCTTCTCCGGCGCGTTGAAGCGGTCGGGGTGAGCGTCGTAGAAGTCCTTGACCCGCGCCTCGTCCTTCGCGAGCAGCGCATCGGCCTGCTCGTCCGTGACGAGCGCCTCGGAGCCGGCCTTCGTCGCATCGATCGCGACGTACGCGAGCTCGACCCGCTCCTTCTTGCGGCGCAGGGCCTCGCGCGCCTCGCTCTCGGAAACGCCTGCGGTCTCGGAGATCAGCCGCAGGACCTTCTGCGCCAGGAGCTGCTGGCGCAGCGCGTCGAGGAACCTTCGCTCGGTACCGTATTCGTACTGAATGTAATCCTTCACCGCGTCGGGCCGGAAGCGACCCTGCTCGTCCTTGAACGCGGGGATCTGCTTCACGACCTCGACGATCTCGTCGTCGCCGACGCGAAGGCCGAGGCGCTCGGCCTCGCGTGCCAGGATCGCGCCCTGCACGAGTGCGTTGGCCGCCATGAGGTCGAGCTGCGAGGCGAGCGCTTTCGAGTCGAAGGAGTCGCCGAGCATTTCCTTTGCCTCGGCCTCCTGCCCGGCACGAACCCGCAGCAGGTCGCGCGCTCCGAAGCGCCGGCCGTCGACCTCGACGACCGCGTCGCCGCCGCCGCCCCGAAACAGCGGGCCACCCACGCCCACGAAGGCGACGAAGACTCCTCCGACCACGAGGATCACGAGGCCCATGATCCAGCGCTGGCCCTGCCGCAGGACCTTCAGCATGCGTCATCGCCCCCCGGAGGTTGCTTCGGCCTGCGCCGCCGCGAGAGCGCGGGGCGGGCGGGCGCGAAGCCGCCCAGCGTACGCAGCGGCCGATCCGTGGGCAAGACGCAGCGACTCGGGCCACGCGCCTTGAATGCGCCGGAGCCGGCTGGTACGATTCGCGCGAGCCCGGTCCTGTCGAAAAGGCCCTTGAAAATCGAGAGCTTGTGCGGTGCCATGCGGCCGCCGTGCGTCCGGATGAAACGGCGTCCCGGAGGTCTTCGATGATCCTCGATCCGATCCTCGGCTGGTTCTCGAGCGACCTCGCGATAGACCTCGGAACCGCCAATACGCTCGTCTTCGCGCGCGGCCGGGGCATCGTCGTCTCGGAGCCGAGCGTCGTCGCGGTCGTGAAGGACGGGCGCGGCCCCGACAAGGTGCGCGCGGTGGGCCGAGAGGCCAAGGAGATGCTCGGGCGCACACCGGGCAACATCATCGCGATCCGTCCGATGCGCGATGGCGTGATCGCCGACTTCGAGATCACCGAGGCGATGCTCCGCTACTTCATCGCGCGCGTTCACAATCGCTCGCGCCTCGTTCGCCCGCGCATCGTCGTGGCCGTGCCGTCCGGGATCACCGAGGTCGAGAAGCGTGCGGTCCGCGAATCGGCGATGTCGGCCGGCGCTCGTGAGGTCTATCTGATCGAGGAGCCGATGGCCGCCGCGATCGGCGCCGGCCTTCCCGTGACCGAGCCCTCGGGCAACATGATCGTCGACATCGGCGGCGGCACGACCGAGGTCGCCGTCATCTCGCTCTCCGGGATCGTCTATTCGAATTCGACGCGTGTGGGCGGCGACAAGATGGACGAGGCGATCATCAACTACGTCAAGCGCAAGTACAACCTGCTGATCGGCGAGCGCACGGCCGAGATCGTCAAGATGAACATCGGCACCGCGTATCCCACCGAAGAGATCCGGAGCATGGAGATCAAGGGCAGGGACCTCGTGGGCGGAGTTCCCAAGACGCTCGAGATCAAGTCGGACGAGGTGCGCGAGGCCCTCATGGAGCCGGTCACGGCCGTCGTCGAGGCCGTCAAGATCGCGCTCGAGCGCACCGACCCCGAGCTCGCCGCCGACATCGTCGACAAGGGCATCGTCATGACGGGCGGCGGCGCGCTCCTCGCGAACCTCGACATCCTGCTGCGCGAAGAGACCGGGCTTCCCGTCATGGTCGCCGAGGATGCCCTCACGGCCGTGGCTCTCGGTACGGGCCGAACGCTCGACGAGCTAAGGCTCCTGCGCGAAGTGACGATTCGTTCGTAGACGCCCACCCCCTTCGGCCGGCTGCGGCGCGGAGGCCATGCGCGACATTCTCCACCGTCTGCGCCTTCCACTGCTCTTCGCAGGGCTGGCCGTCCTTGCGGCGATCTCGCTCCTCGCGGACCAGCGTGCGCTGCAAGCTGGCGGGCGCGACCTCTCGTGGCTCTCTGGGGGGCTGCTCGAGGTGGCGGCACCGGTCCAGCGCGTCCTCACCGCTCCGCTCGAGCTGATCCGAGACGCCTACCGGCGCTACGTCGATCTGCTCGGCGTTCGCGATGAGAACGCGGCGCTGCGTGCGCGGGTGGCGGCGCTCGAGGACGAGGGCCTCCAGCTTCGCGAGGCGCTCCTCGCCAGCGGGGCGCTCGAGCAGGTGGCGGCGCTGCGCGCTCAGCTCGAGCTGTCGATGCTCGCGACGGAGGTCGTGGGCCAGGATGTCTCGCCGTGGTTTCGTAGCGTGGTGCTCGACCGCGGGCGCGACCACGGGCTTCGTGCGGGGATGCCGATCGTGACGGAGAGCGGGGTCGTCGGGCTGGTGACCGCCACGACTCCGCACGCGGCGCGCGCAATGCTGATCCTCGACCGGCAAAGCGCCGTAGACGGCCTGGTCCAGCGCAGCCGTGCACGCGGGATCGTGCGCGGCACCGGCGGGGCCGAGCTCGAGTTCGAGTACACCGGACCGCCCGAGGAGGTGCAGGTCGGCGATCTGGTGATCACGTCGGGCTACGGCGGCGTCTACCCGAAGGGCATCCGGATCGGAGAGGTCGTCTCGGTCGCACGAGACGCGCCGTACCTCGTCCGTCGTGCCCGGCTGGCTCCGGCCGCCGGCTTCGAGCGCCTCGAGCGTGTCTTCGCCGTGCTCTGGCGGAGCCCGACCCTCGAACTGCTCGCCGGTGACGAACCTCCCGCGGTGGGGGCAGCGCCGCGCGCCGACGCGAAGGCCGTGCCGTGAAGTCGGCGCTCGCACTCGTCGCGATCGGCGCGCTCGCTCTCCTCGTCGAGGGTGCCTTGGTGTTCGCCATCCCTGCGGCGCTGCTTCCCAACGTGGCGCTCGTGCTGAGCGTCTCTGCAGCGTTGTACCTCGGCGGCACGCCCGCTCTGCTCGTTCTCGCCGCGCTCGGCTTCGCGTCCGACCTGCTCGGCGGCTCTCCGCTCGGCCTCGGGGTGCTGGCGCTGCTGGTGCCGTTCGCGGTGACCCGCATCGCAAACCGATCGCTCGAGCTGCGCCACGGAGCGTCCGAAGCGATCCTCCTCGCACTTCTGACACCGGTCGCGGTCGTCGCGATGGCGGTGCTGGTGCGGCCGGAAGGGGGCGTGGCGAGCCACGGCCTCGCAGCCCTCGTCGGCCTGGCGCTGCAGACGGGCGTCAACGCGCTGATCGCGCCGCCGACGTGCAGGATGGTCGAGGCAGTCGCGTCGGCCGCAGGAGAGCTCGATCCGACACGGCGTGGTGTCGCATGGATCGGCGCGGCACCCTGGGCCGCGAGCCGGCGCTGAGCGGGCGCGAAACGCCGTGCGCGAACGCGTCACCGCTGGCAAGGAGGTCGTGATCGAGGGCCGCCTGTGGCTCCTCGGCCTGCTGATCTTCGCGGTCTTCGCGGTCTTCGTCGGGCGCCTCGCGCAGCTCCAGATCGTCGAGGGCGCCGAGCTTCGCATGCGGTCCGAACAGAACTCGATTCGCACCGTGCGGCTCGACGCGCCGCGCGGGAGGATCCTCGATCGCGAGGGCCGCGTGCTCGCAAGCACGCGGCCGGCCTTCGATCTCGAGGTGATGCCGAGCGAGGTGCGTGGTGCGGAGCGCACCTACCGCGCCATCGGCCAGCTTCTCGACACCGACACCGCGGGGCTGCGCGCGCGCGTCGACCGGCGTCGCGGCCGCGAGCGCTTCCAGCCGCTCCTCGTGCAGGCCGATCTTCCGTACGAGAGCCTCGCCCGCATCGAGACGCACCGCTACGCGCTACCCGGCGTCATCACCGAGGTTCGGCCGCGCCGCGAATACACGGGCGGCGACCTCGCGGCGCATCTGCTGGGAACGCTCGGCGAGGTGCGGGCCGACCAGCTCGAGCGCCCCGAGTTCCAGACCTACCGGCAGGGCGAGGTCATCGGTCAGACGGGCCTCGAGGCGGTGCTCGAATCGTCGCTGCGCGGGTCGGCGGGAGGACGCAACGTGATCGTCGACGTCGCGGGACGCGAGGTCGAGCGCCTCGACGAGGTCGATCCCATACCCGGCTCGGACGTGACGCTCACGATCGACCTCGACTTGCAGCGCGCGGCGGCCGAGGCCTTCCGGGCCGAGAGCCCGGAGGAGCCGGATCGTGAGGGAGCGCTGGTGGCGCTCGATCCGCGAAGTGGTGACGTGCTGGCGATGGTCTCGCGTCCGGCCTTCGACCCGAACGCCTTCGCGGGCGGTGTCGATGCCGAGACCTGGCGCTCGCTCACGAAGGACCCGCTCAAGCCCCTGCAGAACCGCGTCGTCGCCGGGCAGTACCCGCCCGGCTCGACGTACAAGGTGTTCCTCGCCGCGGCGGGCCTCGAGACCGGGCTCATCACGCCGTCGAGCCGCGTCGTGTGTCCGGGGTCGTTCTGGTACGGCAATCGCAGCTTCAAGTGCTGGAAGAAGGAGGGCCACGGCGCGGTCGATCTTCACACCTCGCTCGTACGCTCGTGCGACGTCTACTACTACCAGCTTGGTGTGCGGCTCGGCGTCGATCGCATCGCGAGCTTCTCGAAGGCGTTCAACCTCGGGAGGCTCACGGGTATCCCGCTCTCGGACGAGAAGCCGGGTCTCGTTCCGAGCAGCGAGTGGAAGCTCCGGCGTTTCAAGACTCCGTGGTATCCCGGAGAAACCGTGTCGATCTCGATCGGGCAGGGCTACGACCTGACGACGCCGCTTCAGCTCGCCGTCGCCTACGCCGCGATCGCGAACGGAGGAACGCTCTACGAGCCGCGTCTCGTCCTGCGCCGGCGGCGCTCCGAGAGCGGGATCGACGAGACGAAGCCGAAGATCAACGGGGCGGTGCCGGTCAAGCCCGAGAGCCTCGCGCTCATTCGCAAGGCCCTGGCCGGCGTCGTCGAGCAGCCCGGGGGTACGGGGAGCAAGGCGCGCGTGCCGGGCGTTCCGGTCGCCGGGAAGACGGGGACGGCGCAGGTGGTGCGGCTCGAGCACTTCGAGGGCGTGAAGGAGAGCAAGATCCCGCGCCAGTACCGCGATCACGCGTGGTTCGTGTCTTTCGCGCCGGCCGAGGACGCGGAGATCGTCGTGGCCGTCCTCGCGGAGCACGGCGGTCACGGCGGATCGGCGGCAGCACCGCTAGCGCAGAAAGTGCTGGCGAAGTACTTCGAGAAGAAGGGCGTCGTGCCGCCGCCGAAGCCGATCGTTACGAGCAACACTCCGCACGAAGAAGACGAGGACCCGCTGATCGAGGATGCACCGGAGGCCGCGACACCCGACACCGCCGTCGGAGGAAGCGATGCCGCTGATTGATCGTCGGCTGCTGCAGAACTTCGACTGGACGCTGCTGCTGCTGGCGAGTGTGCTGGTCGCCCTGGGGATCGCGAACCTCGTCTCCGCGACGCACGGCACGACGTCGGGCGACCTGTCTCCCGAGGTGCGGCGCCAGCTCGTGTCCGCGGGTCTCGGGACGGTCGGCCTCGTGGCTGCACTCCTCGTCGACTACCGCCGCCTCGAACGGCTCGCGATCCCGATCTACCTCGCGTCGACCCTGCTGCTCGCGTCGACGCTCGTGCTCGCGCCGGTGACGCGCGGTAACAGCTCGTGGCTCACGTTCGGGCCGGTCCGGCTGCAGCCGTCGGAGTTCTCGAAGGTCGGGCTCGTGCTGGCGCTGGCGTGGACCTTCCATCGCCATCCTCCGCAGGAGATGCGTCGTCTGCGCGATCTGTGGCGCCCGGGCCTCGTGATCGCGCTGCCGGTCGGCCTCATCGTCCTTCAGAAGGACATGGGCGTTGCGCTCCTCACGCTGCTCGTCGGCGCCACGTATCTGCCCTTCGTTCGCGTGCCGTGGCGGGCGTGGGCGGCCGTCGGCGTCGCCGGGGCGGCGGGCCTCGTGGGCCTGTGGTCGTTCGCACTGGCCGAATACCAGCGCAAGCGCATTCTCGACTTCCTCGAGCCGGGCCGCGATCCGCTCGCTTCCGGCTATCAGGCGATCCAGTCGAAGATCGCGATCGGCTCGGGCGCAATGTTCGGGAAGGGATACCTCGAGGGGACGCAGACACAGCTCCGATTCCTCCCGACCCAGCACACGGACTTCATCTTCTCCGTGCTGGCGGAAGAGTGGGGGTTCGTGGGCAGCGCGCTCGTCCTCGGTCTGTACGCCGCCCTGCTCCTCTGGGGTCTCGTGATCGCCCGCCGGTCGAAGGACGGCTTTGGCGCGATGCTCGCGATCGGTGTCGTGGGCGCGCTGCTCTGGCCAGCGGTGATCAACATCGCGATGGTGCTCGGCCTCGCTCCGGTGATCGGCGTGACCTTCCCGCTCTTTTCGTACGGCGGGTCGTCCCTGATCGCGAGTCTCGTGTGCATCGGACTCCTGCTCAACGTCTCGATGCGCCGGTTCATGTTCTAGAATCGCGGGATGCCGAGCCGTTCGCCCGTTCGACCGCACCTGCGCGCCGGCGCCTTCTTCGACATGGACAAGACGCTGATCGCCGAGAACTCCGGCACGCTCTACATGAAGTACCAGTACCAGCGAGGAGAGATCACGGGCTGGGACCTCCTCGCGGGGCTCGGCGCGTACCTTCGCTACAAGGCGGGCTTGCTCGACATCCGCGCATGGACGCGGAGCATGATGGTCCAGTTCAAGGGACAGTCCGAGCGAACGCTCACGCGCGAAGCCAACCGCTGGTTCCGTGAGATGGTCGCGCCGACGATCTACCCCGAAGCCGAGGCTCTCGTGAGGGAGCACCAGGCAGCCGGGCACGTCGTCGCGATCGTCTCGGGCGCGACCCGGTTCGTGGTGCGGCCGCTCGCCGAGCGGCTCGGCATCCGCCACTACCTCTATACCCGCCTCGAAGTCGAGCAGGGCCGATTCACCGGTCGCGTGATCGAGCCGATCTGCTTCGAGGAGGGCAAGATCTACTGGCTGCAGCAGTTCATCGAGGAGCAGGGCATCGATCTGGCGAAGAGCTGGTTCTACACGGACTCGATCACCGACGTGCCGCTTCTCGACCTCGTAGGACACCCGGTGGTGACGAATCCCGACCCGTTTCTCTACCGCGCTGCCGTTCGTCGCTGCTGGCCGGTGCGCTTCTTCGAGCCGCCCGCGAAGCCCTCCGCGTCCGAGCTCGCGGCAGACGCGGCAGACGCAGCAGACGCGGAAGACGCAGAGCCCGAAGCGCACGGGCCATGACCGACGGCCGCTCCCGGGAGGATCGCCCGCGAGGCACGCGGCCTACGCGATCAGGCCGTCCAGCATCTGCTCGAAGAAGGCCTTCGGGCGCGCGCCCTGCACCTGCTGCACGACGACGCCGTTCTTGAAGGCGAGCAGCGTCGGGATCGCACGTACGCCGTACTTCGTCATCGTCTGCGGATTCTCGTCGACGTTGAGCTTGACGATCTTGACCTTGCCGTCGTAGCGCTGCGCCAGCTCCTCGAGGATCGGCTTGATCTGGCGGCACGGCGCGCACCACTCGGCCCAGAAGTCGATGACGGTCGGCAGCGCCGCCTTCAACACCTCTTCGTCGAAGCTGCGGTCCGTGACGTCCAGCATCTTGCCCATGGCGCGCTCACTCCTGTCGGGCGGGGGTAGTGGACGGCCGCCCAGTGCGACGATCCTAGCAGCCCCCCGGGTCGTGATCGCGTCGCGTTGCAGCGCTCCTGCGCGCTGGGTAGACTCGGTCGCGGCGGCCTATCCTTCCGGTTTTTCAGCGGTTTCGTGGGATCTCGGGCCGCCTCGGGGGAACCGTGGGCCGAGGTCCGGACCGATCGCTCGACGCTGCCGCGCGGGTGCGAGAGCTGCTCGACGAGAGCGCGGCCGTCAAGCGTGCGCTGGCGGCCGAGAGCTCGTCTGCCATCACGGCCGCTGCCTCGATGATCGTCGAGGGCTTCCGCGGCGGGGGCAAGCTCCTGCTCTTCGGCAACGGCGGGTCGGCTGCCGATGCGCAGCACATCGCCGCCGAGCTCACCGGCCGCTTCCGCGGCGAGCGCGACGCGCTTCCTGCGATCGCGCTCACCGCCAACTCCTCCGACGTGACGGCGCTCGGCAACGACTACGGGTTCGAACGCGTGTTCGCACGGCTCGTGTCCGCCCATGGGCGGATGGGGGATGTCGCGCTCGCGATCTCGACCTCCGGCAACTCGCCGAACGTGCTCGAGGCCGTCCGCGAAGCGCGCGGGCGCGGACTGCGGACGATCGCACTGACCGGCCGCGGCGGCGGCAAGCTCGCCCCGGCCGTCGACGTGGCGATCGTGGTGCCCTCGGCCGACACGCAGCGCATCCAGGAGGCGCACATCGCGGTGGGCCACGTGCTCTGCGAGCTCGTCGAGGAGGAGCTCTTCGCAGCCCGCGGCTGAGCGAAGAGGAGGAATCGGGTGACAGGCCGCATCGTGCTGCGGGAAGGGGATCTCGCGGCGGAGCGCGCCGACGCGATCGTGAATGCCGCCAACAGCGCGCTCGTGCTGGGCGCAGGGGTCGCAGGCGCGATCGCCGCGCGTGGCGGGTCCGAGATCCAGGCCGAGTGCGATCGTCACGGGCCGATCGCCGTCGGCGAAGCGGCGATCACCGGCGCCGGGCGACTCGCGGCGCGCCACGTGATCCACGCGGCGAGCATGCCGCCCGGCGGGCAGGCGAGCGAGGAGAGCGTTCGGAGCTCGTTCCGCCGCGCGCTCGCGCTCGCACGCGAGCACGGCTGTCGAACGCTCGCTGCGCCCGCGATCGGTGCGGGTATCGCGGGCTTCCCGCTTCGGCGCTGTGCAGAGGTGCTGCTCGAAGAGGCGCGCGCGCATCTCGACGGGGAGACCAGTCTCGAGGAGATTCGCTTCGTGCTCTTCGGCGAGCCGGCCTATCGCATCTTCGAGCAGGTGAGCGATGCGGCGAGGATCGCGGCGCAGATGGCACGCCTCGCCGAACGCCGGGGCGGCGGCGGCGCATGACCACCGAGCTGCTGCTCGTGGCGGCGGGTCTGTACCTCGCCGCAGGACTCGCCTCGTGGATGGGCATCGCGCTCGAGTCGGCGCGCAGCCTCCGAGCGGCCGTCGTGATGCTCGCCGCGGGCGCCGCGGCACACGCGGGCGCCTTCGTCGGCCTCCACCTCGCGCCGCGCCCGCCGCCTCTCACCGATCTGCCGGCGGCCGTCTCGCTCATGGCGCTGATCGCGGTCCTCTTCGTCCTCGTGCTCCTGCGCCGAGCGCGGCTCGCGGCCCTCGTCGCCCTCGTGGCGCCCGCGTCGTTCGTCGGGACGTTCTTCGCAGCGCTTCGTCTTCCACATTCCGAGGCCGTGCCGCTCGTGGGCGCCGCCTCCTCGTGGCCGCACCTGCACATCCTGCTCGCGAGCACCGGCCTCGCCCTGCTCGGCGTCGCGGGCGTCGCGGGCTGCCTGTTCCTCGTCGTCGATCGGGGCCTCAAACGCCACCGGCGCGTGCGTCCCCGATGGCCCTCGCTCGAAGCGCTCGACCGCGTGAACCGTGTGGCCCTGACGGCCGGCTTCCTCCTGCTCACGCTCGGCGTCGTGACCGGCGTGCTGTGGGTCGAGAGCGAGAGCGATCGGATCTGGACCGGAACCGCGCACGAGACGTGGTCGGTGCTCGCGTGGATGGTCTACGCGGCGCTCGTCACCGCGCGGTTCGCAGGCCGACAACGGGGGCGTCGCGCGGCCGTCGCGGCGATCGCTGGCTTCGCCTTTCTGTTCTTCGCCGTGATCGGCGTGAGCCTTCTCGCATGAGGGTCCTGCTGGTGGGCCTCAGCCACCGCACCGCACCGCTCGAGGTGCGCGAACGCTTCGCCGTCGCCGAGCCCGGCCCGTTGCTCCAGAAGCTCGTCGCGACGGACGAGATCGACGAGGCCGTGCTCGTTTCGACCTGCAACCGTGTCGAGGTGGTCGTGCTCACCCGCCGGCTCGATGCCGCGCGGCTGCGACTGCGCTCGGTGTTTCGGCACGAGCTGGGTGGCGACGACCTTCCCGCCTCGGCGGGTGGACGGCGCCTCGAGGAGATGCTCTACGAGCTCCACGACGCGGGTGCCATGACGCACGTACTGCGCGTCGCATCGTCGATCGACTCGATGGTGGTGGGCGAGCCGCAGATTCTCGGGCAGATGAAGGACGCCTATCACGCGGCGCGGGAGGCCGGCGCGTGCGGAGCGATCCTGACGCGACTGTTCCACTGCGCCTTCGCGACGGCCAGGCGGGTTCGCCGCGAGACGAAGATCGCGCAGCGGCCCGTCTCGGTCGCCCGCGTCGCGGTCGGTCTGGCGCGACAGATCTTCGAGGATCTCTCTCAGAAGTCGGTGCTCCTCGTCGGTGCCGGCGAGATGATCGAGATCGCGCTCGAGGCACTCCATCAGGACGGCCTTGCGGCGGTTCGCGTCGCGAATCGCACGCGCGCGCACGCGATGGAGCTGGCGGAGCGATTCGACGCGACCGCACACGGCCTCGACGAGATCCCGGCGCTGCTCGCCCGCTCGGACATGGTGCTCTCGTGCATTGGCGGCGACACGCCGGTGATCACGGCGGCGCTCGTGAGGACCGCGCTGCGCGAGCGATCGACTCCGCTGTTCGTGATCGACATCGGCGTGCCGCGCAACGTCGATCCTGCGGTCAACGACCTCGACGGCGTCTATCTCTACGATCTCGATGATCTCACCGAAGCGGCGGCGTCGAACGCCGAGGAGCGAAGGCGCGAGACGATTCGCGCCGAGGCGATCGTTCTCGAGGAGCAGCAGCGCTTCGACGGCTGGCTCGCGGCGCTCGGGGCGGTGCCGACGATCCGCGACCTGAAGGGCCGCGCCGAACAGATCCGCGCTGCCGAGGTCGAGAAGGCCGTCGGACGTCTCGGTCTCGATCCGGCGCAGCGCGACGGAGTCGACGCGCTCACGCGCGCGATCGTCAACAAGCTGCTTCACGCTCCCGTGTCGCGTCTGCGCGGACAGGCCGATCGCGAGGAAGGCTTCGCACGGCTCGAGGTCGTTCGTGCACTGTTCGGGCTCGACGATCGGCCCACGGACGACGACGAGTGACGCTCGTTCGTGTCGCAACGCGCGGTAGCGATCTGGCGCTCACGCAGGCCCGATGGGTGGCAGCGCGCATCGAGGCCGTGCTCGGCGTCCAAACGGAGCTGGTGATCGTGACGACGAGCGGCGACCGCCTCCAGCACGTCAGACTCTCCGAGGTGGGCGGCAAGGGCCTGTTCGTGAAGGAGATCGAAGAGGCGCTCCGCGAGGGTCGAGCCGACGTGGCCGTCCACAGCGCAAAGGATCTTCCGGCGTCGCTCGCGGCCGGCCTCGTGCTGGCGGCCGTTCCCGAGCGCGCCGACCCACGCGACGCGCTCGTGACGCGCCGCCCGGGAGCGAGCCTCGCGTCGCTGCCGAAGGGTGCGCGGATCGGGACCGGAAGCGCGCGGCGCGCCGCGCAGATCCTCGCACTGCGTCCCGATCTCTCGATCGTTCCGATGCGCGGAAACGTTCCGACGCGGCTGCGGCGACTCGAGAGCGACGCGCTCGACGCGGTGGTGCTCGCGTGCGCCGGCCTCGACCGCCTCGGCCTCGGCGAACGCATCGCGGAGCGCATCGCCGTCCAGACGCTGCTCCCCGCTCTTGGCCAGGGAACGCTCGCTGTCGAGGCGAGGGCCGGAGAGTCGCTGGCGTGCGATCTCGCTGCCCTCGAGGACGCGAGTGCTGCTGCGACGCTCGCGGCGGAGCGCGCGTTTCTCGTGCGGCTCGAGGGGGACTGCAACGTTCCGCTCGCGGGCTTTGCCGAGCGGGTCGCCGCGGACCGCGTTCGGCTGCGTGGCCTGCTCGCGCTCGAGGACGGAAGCGCGCTCGCGCGGGCACAGGCCGAGGCGCCGGCCGTCGCCCCCGCGCAAGCCGGCGAGCGTGCGGCCGAGCGGGTGCTGGCTGCCGGGGGCGCGGCCATTCTCGAAGCGCTGCGGGCAAAGGCGACGGCCGGGCGCGCGGCGCGCGACGCATGAAGCCGTGCGGGCGCGTGCTGCTGGTCGGTGCCGGACCCGGCGACCCGGGTCTTCTGACGCTGCGGGGCGCGCAGGCCCTTCGGTCGGCCGACGCCGTCGTCTACGACGCGCTCGCGGCGCCGGAGCTACTCGCGCTCGCGCCGGCCGGCGCCGAGCGAATCGCCGCGGGACGACGCGGGCACGAGGCGGCCGGCCGCTCGTTCGAGGAGACGACTGCGCTGATCGTCCGCCTCGCCCTCGACGGCAAGACCGTCGTTCGGCTCAAGGGCGGCGACCCGTTCGTCTTCGGTCGCGGTGGCGAAGAGGCGAGCGCGTGCGCCGCGGCGGGGGTCGCATTCGAGGTGGTCCCGGGCGTGAGCGCGGCGATCGCGGCAGCGGCCTATGCCGGCATCCCCGTCACCGATCGGCGCCACGCGACCTCGTTCGCCGTGACGACGGGTCACGAGGATCCGGCGAATCCGGCAGCGCGGACGCACTGGAAGGAGCTGGCGCAGAGCGCCGATACGCTCGTGATCCTGATGGGTCTCAAGAACCTGGGCGCCGTTGCGTCCGAGCTGGTCGCCAGCGGCCGCGCACCCACGACGCCCGCGGCTGCCATCGCAGACGCAACGACTCCGCGCCAGCGCGTCATCGTGGCGCCGCTCGGTGAGCTGGCGGCACGCGTTCGGCAGGAGGGGATCGCGGCGCCGGTGACGGTCATCGTCGGCGACGTCGTTCGTCTGCGCGCCAGTCTCGCGTGGTACGAGCGGCGTCCGCTCTTTGGCCTTCGCGTTCTCGTGACGCGGTCCGAGGATCAGGCCGGCGCGCTCATGGAGGCGCTGCGCGGAGCCGGCGCCGAGCCCGTCGCGCTTCCGCTGCTTCGTATCGTTCCCTGTGAGGACACGCGCGATCTCGACCGCGCGCTCGGGGACCTCGCCGCGTACGACGTACTGATCTTCACGAGCGCCAACGCCGTTCGTCTCTTCGTCGCGCGAGCGGCGGCGCGCGGAACGGTCCTCGCGCGCGAGGGCATTCGCATCGCGTGCGTCGGGCCGGCGACCGCCGAGGCGGCCACCGCCGCCGGACTCGCCGTCCACGTCGTTCCGTTCGAGCGCTTCGATGCCGAGGGTCTGCTCGAAGCGCTCGATGCCTGGCTCCCGCCCGCCGGACGCAGCTTCCTGCTGCCGCGTTCGGCGTCCGCACGCGACGTGCTTCCCGAGGGGCTGCGCGCGCGCGGCGCACGGGTCGACGTCGTCGACCTCTACAGGCCCGCCCCGGCGCCGGTGGACACCGACTGGCTGCGCGCGGAGCTGGCCGCGGGCCGTCTCGACGTGATCACGTTCACGAGCCCATCGACCGTGCGGCACTTCTGCGAGCAGCTCGACGCAGCCGCGCGAGCGGCGGCCACGCGCGCCGTGATCGCGGCGATCGGGCCCGTGACGGCAGGGGCGCTGCGCGAGGCCGGTCTCGCGCCGCAGGTGGTGGCGCCGCGCGCGGGCGGTGCGACGCTCGTCGAAGCGCTGGCCGCTCACTTCGCTGGCCACGAAGGGCGCACAGGAGGACAGGCATGAGCTTTCCGGCGGTGCGACCGCGCCGGCTACGGCGGACCGAGACGCTTCGGCGAATGGTGTCCGAGACGCGGGTCGCGCGAGACGACCTCGCTCTGCCGCTCTTCGTCGTCGAAGGGCGCGGGATTCACGAGGCGGTGGCCTCGATGCCCGGCGTGTTTCGCTTCAGCGTCGACGCGCTCGCGTCGGAGGCGAAGCTCGTTGCCGATCTCGGGATTCCCGCGGTCCTCCTGTTCGGAATCCCGGCCGTGAAGGACGCGCGCGGCTCCGGCGCGGACGACCCGGGCGGAGTCGTTCAGCGCGCCGTGGCGGCCGTGAAGCAGGCTGCGCCCGAGCTGTGTGTCATCACCGACGTGTGTCTGTGTGAGTACACGGATCACGGACATTGCGGAATCGTCGAGAACGGTGAAGTCGTGAACGATGCATCGCTCGAACGCATCGCTGCCGCGGCGCTCTCGCACGCGCGCGCCGGAGCCGACGTCGTGGCTCCGTCCGACATGATGGACGGCCGCGTGGGAGCGATCCGCCGCACTCTCGACACGAGCGGCTTCGAGCAGGTGCCCATCCTCGCGTACGCTGCCAAGTACGCGAGCGCGTACTACGGGCCCTTCCGCGACGCAGCCGAGAGCGCACCCGCCTTCGGTGACCGCCGCGCCTACCAGATGGATCCGTCGAACCGGCGCGAAGCGCTGCGCGAGATGCGCCTCGACCTCGCCGAGGGCGCCGATCTGCTGATGGTCAAGCCGGCGCTCCTGTGTCTCGACGTGCTCGCCGACGCGAGGCGCGAGTTCGACGTGCCGATCGCCGCGTATCAGGTGTCGGGCGAGTACGCGATGATCCATGCGGCCGCCGAGCGCGGCTGGATCGACGGCCCGCGTGCAATGGACGAGGCGCTCCTCTCGATCAAGCGGGCGGGGGCCGACCTGATTCTCACGTACGCCGCGAAGGACGTCGCGGCGCGGATGCGAGGCTGAGCGCGCGATGCAGTACAAGGTGGTCGAGACGAACACCGTGACCGAAGAAGAGCTCGAGCGCGTCCTCAACGAGTGGACTGAGAAGGGCTGGCACCTCGACGGCATCCAGTTCGCGATGCGTGAATCGTCGAAGCGGCCCGGTATGGCATTCGTGATCTTCACGCGCGAGGGCGAAGCGTAGACCCAGGGCGGCGTTCAGCCGGCTAGAGCTCGTCTTCTTCTTCGAGCGGCGCCATCAGTACAGGGTGCGGTGCGTACTCGTGGCCATCGTCCCACCCGGGGATCTGCTCGGCCTCGGCGATCCACGACTCGGCGACGCTCTCGTCGACGACGACGGAGCTGCCGTCGAAGCCTTCGGCGATTCCGTCCCAGAGGTCCTGGCCGCCGCTCTCCCACCACAGGCGCGACGGGAACTCGAAGTCGATGCGTAGCTTCACCATGGTGGACTCCGGCGTGCCCCGAGAGCCTACAGCGGCGCTCCGCTCGCGCGCGAGGCCAGGGCCGGAAGGATTTCGTCCGTGAGACGCTCGAGCGATTCTTGCGCCTCCTCGGGCAAGACGCCCGCCGGATCGGACCGAACGATCAGCAGGTCCATGCCGAGCCGTTCGCGGTAGCGCGCGATCAGATCGAGCACCGCGGGCGCCGTGCCGATCAGCGAGCGTTCCGAGACGTCCTCGGCGGCGGCGCGGGCGAGCACTGGAGGCAGGCCGCGCGGGATCCGGGCACTCTCGTGGGCGAGGCTGGCGCGTACGGAGCGTGCCCGGGCGTCGTCGCGCGCGACGAAGACGGTCCGCATGATGGGGACGGGCAGCCGCGCGGGGTCGACGTGTGCCGGGAGCGCAGCGCGATGCAGCGAGAAGTTCTCGGCGAGCGCGTCGAGCGTTTCGATCGGTGACGCGAGATAGGGAAGGCCGTGTCGCGCCGCCTGGACCAGCCCCTTGCGGCCGAAGGCAGCGACGAGCAGCGGTGGATGCGGGCGCTGCACGGGCCGAAGCGCCGGACGCGCGCCGGGCGTCGCACGCTCGGCAGCCTCCCAGGCGTCGAGGATCGCGGCCAGCGCATCGTCGAAGCGGTCGCGCTTCTCGCGGGCCTCGACGCCGAACGTCTCGAGCACGGCCGGTGCGAAGCCGCGACCGAGGCCGAGCTCGACGCGGCCGCAGGAGAGCGCGTCGAGCGCCGCCACCTCTTCGGCGATCCGCAGCGGATGGTGGATCGGGAGCAAGAGCGACGTCGTTCCGAGCCGGAGCCGGCGCGTCCGCGCCGCAATGGCCGAGAGTGCGAGGAGCGGCGAGGACATCGCTCCGGGGCGAAAGTGCATCTCCGGCACCCACACCGAGTGCAGGCCGAGACGCTCCGCGTGCTCGGCGCGCGCGAGAAGCCGGCGCCATCCCACGGCATCGGACGCACCGCCGAGTGCGAGGCCAAGGCGCAGCATCAGGCCGGCGGGGCCGCACCCCGCTGGCCGAGCGCATAGGGCAGGAGCGTTCGCAGCAGATCGGCGCGCGAGCCGAGTGAGCGACTCACGCCGGAGAGCAGGCCGAGGACGCGGCCGATGAGGACGATGTGGCTCGGAACCCGGACGATCGGGTTCTCACGGATCATCTCTGGCATCTCTTCGCCGAGCTGCTCGAACATTCGGGGGTTCACGAATGGCTGCTCGCGAAAGCGTGCCGCGAAGTCGAGGAAGAACCGGGCGGCTGGCGCGAGCGCACCCCGTGCGCCCGTCCGCGTCTCGAAGCCCATGTCGAAGAGCGCGGCGGCGAGCCCGTCGGCATCGTCCTTCAGCAGCGCGGCGGCGACGCGAACCACCGCCTCGCGGAATCCCGGCGGAAGCTCCTTCGCGAGTCCGAAGTCGAGCATCACGAGTCGCGCGGTTCCGGGCTCGACGAGGAGGTTCCCGGGGTGCGGGTCGGCGTGGAAGAAGCCGTGGACGAGCACCTGCTCGCAGTAGACCTCGATCAGCGTCTGCACCACGCGCTGCACGTCGATACCGGCCGCGCGCAGCGCAGCGACGTCGGTGATCTTGATGCCATCGACGAACTCCATCACGAGGACGCGGCGCGTCGTCCACTCGCGATGGATGCGTGGAATCCGTACGTCGGTGCGCTGCGAGAGCTGCTTCGCTGAGCGCTCCGCGTTGTCGGCTTCGCTCACGAAGTCGAGCTCGCGTGGAACGTGCGTTCCCAGCTCGTCGATGAGCGGCATGAGGTCGATCTTTCGTTCGATCACGTCGATCGCGCGGAACAGGAGCCGCAGGTTCGCGAGGTCGCTGCGCACGAGCGCCGCGACCTCCGGGTACTGCACCTTCACCGCCACGCGCTCACCGCCTCGCAGGCGCGCGGCGTGCACCTGTGCCAGCGACGCCGACGCGATGGGCGAGACCGAGAACTCCTCGAACACGTCCTCGATCGGCCGGCGGAGCTCGCGCTCGACCGTCCGGCGCACCACCGAGAAGGGCTTCGGCGGTACGCGGTCCTGGAGCTTCGAGAGCACCTCGACGTACTCCCGGGGCAACACGTCGCTGCGCGAGCCGAGGAACTGGCAGCCTTTGAGGACGAGGCCGCGCAGCTCGACGGCCGCGTCGTAGATCGACTCGGCGCTGCGCCGGTTGAAGCGCGACCAGCGCTCTCGCATGTCGGCGGGATGCCACCGCGCCTGCACGAGCTGGTTCGCCTTGATTCCGAGATAGACGCGGCCGAAGGTCGTCCCGATGCGACGCGCGCGATACACGCGCTCGCGTGCCGAGATCGACTCCATTCCTACCAGAGCTCCGGCGGCTTCTGCGGGCACGACCAGCTTCCCGGCTCGCCAGGCTCGGACGTCGCGGTCTCGGCAGCACGAGCTTCGAAGGGCCCTGCCGGTGCGTCGTTGCCGATTGCACCGAGAGAACCTCCGCCTTCGTCGGGATACGGTGGGCTGTAGGCGCACTGCACCCACCGCGGCGCGGAGAACTCGAGCATGTAGTTGGTGCCGAAGCTCTGGTACGTGAAGCGCGGCGCTTCGAAGAAGCCGAAGCCGACTCGAGGGTCGGGGATCGCCGGCAGGTCCTTCGACGCGACGAGGTCGGCGAGCGAATCGGGATAGGCCGACTCCCGCGCATGGTACGCATCGAGGGCGTCGATGATCTGCTTTGCCTGCCGGTTGCGCGTGGTCTCGTAGTCGTACGAGACGAGAAGCTGGCCGCCGAGGATCGGCACCGCGACGAGCGCAGCACCGAGGGTCACCGAGCGTGCAGCCGGAAGAAGGGGCGACGCTCCGCCGTCTCCGGCAGTGTCGTCGCGCGCGAGCCAGAGCGCCATGGCGGCGCTCGCCACGACGAGCGCCAGCAGGCCGACCCCGAGACCAAGTCCGAATCCGAAGATCCCGATCGGGATCAGGACCGAGAGCAGACCGCAGACGAGGCCGCCCATGATCCGTCGCTGCCCGATCAGTCCGGCCGCCGCCAGGTCGAGGCCGAGCATCGCGAGCAGCGCGGCTACGCCGGCGTCGCCGATCTCGATGCCGAACATCGAGACGACCGGCCAGGGCGAGATCGCGAAGGGAAGTGAAGGGTCGGTGCCGGTGACGTCGCGGATCGTGAGCATCACGACGAAGGCGACGGGGGCATAGAGAAGAACGCGCGCCGGCCAGCCGTGCGCGAGCCAGCGCCGCGCGAAGAACGGCGCCATGAGCGCCGCCGCCAGCGCGAGCGAGAACAGCGCCATGACGCTCGATCCCCGCCATCCGAAGAAGCCCCACACCGCGCGACGCCCATCGCCGAGGCCGTAGAAGCAGCACAGGACCACGAGACCCGCCGCAGCGAGCCCGAGCATCGTCGCGACGGCCGACCGCGTCGTCGCAGCGATCGCGATCACGAGCACGAAGGCGGGTATCGCGAGGACGATCGTCGCGAGCGTGGGATTCGCCAGCAGGGAATCGAACGACTCCCACGTGAAGAACAGGCCGCGCGGCTGCCACCAGTGCGTGATCGGGCCTCGGCCCGATGCGCCGACACCATTGTGGATCACGATCGCGTAGGCGATCGAGACGACGAGCAGAGCCCATCCGAGCAGCGTGAACGATCGGCGGCGAACGGTCGCGGCTGCGTTGGCGGCCGTCACCGCTTGCCTCCGGCGCGTCCCATCGCGACGTCGAGCCGTCGCGTCGCGAGCTTGCCCTCGCGCGGGAGGAGCTGGATCTGGGCCCGGACCTCGATCGTCCTTCCGTCGAGAAGGCGCTCGGCCATCTCCACCAGCTCGAGACTCTCGAGCGTGCGCGCGAGCTCGCCGGCCAGCCGCTCGATGAACTCTGCGCGCGTCCGCTCGCTCTGGTCGACGGCGAAATCGACCCATTCCCGCGGCATCGCCTCGCCCACGGCACGGCGCACGACCTCGTTCGTCGTGAACAGCCCCGAGAGCCCGGTCGTGATCACTCGGCGCAGCAAATCGGGCAGGCCGGAAGGCGGGCTGCCGGAGTACGGCGTGACCGGATCCGACTCGCTCGCGGAGCGCGCCCTGCGCCCGGCGCTCCGTTTTCGTTTTCCCTGCGCCGCCGCCATGAAGTAGACTCCCGCCGTGGGCCAGACGCGCGTCCGTGACCTGATGCAGGAGAAGATCGTCACGATCGGCGCCAGCGATCGTCTGTCGACGGTCGAAGATATCATGACGCTGGGGCGCGTGCGCCACATGCCCGTGGTGCAAGGCGGGCAGCTCGTGGGCGTGGTTTCAGAGCGAGACCTGCTGCGCGCTTCGCTCTCGAACCTGACCGGCTTCGACCCGAACGAGCGCCGTGCGTTCTTGAACGGCGTCGAGATCGCTCGTGTGATGTCCGCACCACCCGTGGTGATCGAGGCCGATGCCCCGGTCGAGCACGCGGCGCTGGTGATGGCGGAGCGCAGGATCGGCTGCCTGCCCGTGATGGCTGGGCAGACCCTGGTCGGTCTGCTCACCGAAACCGATCTGCTGCGCTACTTCGCCGGCGTGCCGCGAGACGATCGCTAGCCCGCGAGCTCGGTCCAGCGGTCGAGCACGTGGTGGGCCGTGCGGTCGGCGAGCGCCGCGGTCGTGATCTGCGGCGGAGCTCCGAGAGACGTCGGGAACACGCTCATGTCGGCGACGAAGAGTCCCGGCACCTCGTGGCTCTCGCCGAACGCGCCGACGACCGAGCGCTTCGGGTCTCCACCCATCCGCAGGGTCGACTGCGGATGCGTCGAGTTGAGGACGATCTCGCCCTCGCGAACGCCCCGCTTCGTGATCGTGTTCAGATCATCGCCCGACCGGAGCACGAGCGCATCGGGTGTGAACGGGACGAGGCAGCGCTCGGCGCCGCCGGCGAAGAGCACCTCGCTGCTGTGCAGCAGGCCCTCTGCGAGCAGGCGCCGGTCGTCGGGCTCGAGCGTGTAGGTGATCTTCGGTCGCCCCGGAGACGAGCCGGGCTCGACGCGGCCCGCGCTGCGGTCGTGGAGCAGCACGAGCAGGCCGCCGAGCTTCGCGAAGTCGCGCATCTGCCGCGCGTGCTCGCGGCCGAACCCCGGAAGACTCGCCGCCGTCAGGACCGGGAAGCCCGCGATCGGCATCAGCACGTAGCCGCTGCGCGGGTCGCGGTCGAGGTCGATGAACTCGTCGACGTAGTAGCTCTGGGGAATTCCGCGGTAGGCATCGATCGGCTCGTCGAAGAAGCCCGCGACCATCGCCGAGGGGTGCAGGTGCAGGTTGCGCCCGACCTCGCCGTGCGGGTTCGGAAGGCCGCTGCGCAGCCAGAGGTCGGGCGAGTTGATCGCTCCGGCGGCGAGAACGACGATGGGGGCCTCGACCGTGACGCGACCCATCGCGCGCCCCGACTGATCGACGACGGAGCCGGTCACGGTCTTGGTGCGTCCGGGGCCGATCTCGATTCGGTCGGAGCGCGCGTTGGCGTAGATGCGCGCGCCGGCCGCATCGGCGCGCGGTACGTAGGTCACGAGCATCGACTGCTTGGCGTCGTAGGAGCAGCCGAGGATGCAGTAGCCCGACTCGATGCAGCCTTCGCGGTTGTGCTTCGTGACGAGCCCCGAGTAGCCGAGCTTCTCGGCGCCGGCGCGGATGCGACGGTTGAGCGCGTTCACCTGCTGCTCGAGGATCTGCTTGACCTTGAGGTTCTTCTCGACGCGCTCGAAGCTCGGCCGCAGCGCCTCGGGCGTGAGGTCGGGAAGCGCGTGCTCCTCGCGCCACATCGCGAGGATCGGGTCCGGCGTGCGGAACGAGTAGCAGAGGTTGTGAACGGTCGAGCCGCCGATGTTGCGGCCCTGCAGGATCTGGATCGCACCGTCGCTCGTCTGCCGCATCCCGGCCTCTTCGAACAGGCGCGGCAGCATCTGGTCTTCACGCTGCGTGAAGTTGGCCTTCGTCCAGTAGTGGCCTTGTTCGAGGACGACGACGTCGTGTCCGGCGCTCGCGATCTCCGCTGCCACGACGGCTCCGCCGCCGCCACTGCCGATCACGCAGACCTGCGCGCGTTCGGAGAGGTCGCCGCCGCGCTCGATGAGCTGCGTGATCACGCGGGCTCCACGGCGGACCGCAGCAGCGGCCCCGCATAGCCGATCATGGGCCAGGTCTCGTCCTGGCTGTAGTAGCCGAGCAGCGCGAGGTTGCGAAGCGCGAGGAACGCCTGACGTCGGAGTGCGAAGCGACTACGCATCCAGCCCGCGAGCGAGGCGTCCTGCTCCGCCGGCGTCATGCGCGTGAAGCGCGTGAAATGGAGGTCGAAGACGAAGGGCGCGTAGTCGACGACGCGCAGCAGCGTCGGAAGAGGGGCCGTGATCGACGGGTCGAGCGACGCGCAGAGCGCGTCGATGGTCGCGATCGTCGCGGTGTCGCGAACGCGCGGCGCGCCGGGCGCGTCGCTGTCGACCATTCGCTCGGTGACCTGCGTGAGGATCTCCTGCTCGGCCGGCGAGAAGAACGCCCCTGGACGGCTCGCCGACGCCGCCGCGACGGGGACGCTCCGCATCTGTGCGAGCGTGGTGAGCGCCGCTGTCGAGCCCGCGAGGCGCAAGAATCCGCGCCGTGTCGTCGCGAAGGCGCGGGCGCTGGTGGGGGGCATGACACGGAGGACGATACCCGGCCGGCGAGCGCGCCTCAATGCGCGGCGCGGGCGATTGCGCGCCGGATGCCGCGCGGAAGGTCCGCTTCGGACACGCTTCGCGGCGCCGCTGCGGCGACGTCGATGGCGTTGTAGGTGTCCCAGAACAGGACCGGGCCCTTGCCGAGCGCGCCGCGGGCGGCGAGCGCGCGAATGCATGCGAGCGTCTTGCCGGTGTACGTCGTCTCGAGCCGCAGTCCCGCCGCCGCGGCCGCGGCGACCGCCTCGGTCGCGGCCGGCGTCGGCACGCCGTAGCCGGCGCCGAGCTGGTCGCGGACGAGCGGAAAGTCGGACGCATCGAACTTCAGCTCGGGAATCGACGGATCCGCTCGGCGCAGCAGCCGAAGCGTCGCTCGCGCTGCGCGCGCGAGCCGCGCAGGCGAAGGAGGCAGGATGTCGAGCACGAGCACGCCTTGCACGCGGCTTCGAAGGCCGGCGAGCCGCAGGCCTACGGCGAGGCCGGCCGCCGATCCCCCGGTACCGACGGCAACGTAGATCGTCTCCGGCTCGGGGCATTCGCCCGCGCGAATCTGCTCCGCGAGCTCGAAGCCCGCCGAGACGCAGCCCACGTTGCCGAGAGCGCACGAGCCGCCCGTCGGAACGAGCTGCGGCCGTTCGCCGTGCAGCGCGCTCACCGCCAGCGCGCGCAGCGTTTGCAGCGCTGCACCGCCCACGTTGCGCGCTGCGATCTGCGTTGCGCCGTATGCGAGATGCAGGCGAAGCGTCTCGCGTACGCCGGGCGTCACGGGCTGGTCGACGAGCACGAGCACGGACGAGATGCCGGCCGAGCGCGCGAGAATCGTCATCGCAAGGCCGTGGTTCGTCCCGAGCCCCCCCGTCGTCACCAGCGTGCGGCATCCGCGTGCCCGCGCACGCCCCAGCAGGAACTCGAGCTTGCGCGGCTTGTTTCCTCCGTAGAGCGGGCAGGAGCGGTCGTCGCGCTTCACGAAGAGTGTGCCTGGAGCGATGCCGCCGAGTGCCAGAGGCTCGACCGGCGTCGGCACGCGGATGAACGGGATCCGTGGGAGTGCCCGCTCGATCGCAGGGAACGCGCGGAGCAGCGGAAGATCGGTGCCGGCCACACCTCCCTATCGCATGCCCCGCGCCGGCCCGCAAGGATCCCGCGGTGGCCGGCCACCGCGGGTGCGGGAGTGATTGACACGTCCGGCGGGGCTCTCGTACCCTGCCCGGGCCGCGTCCGTCGGAGGTGCCATGGCGATCGTCGAGCCCGGAGAAGAGAAGACCATCGGCCGCCGAAGCCTGCGGCTGCGCAGTCCCGCGACGCTCGATGTCCTCGGAGAGATCGAGGTCCAGACCGCCGCCGACGTGCGCGCTGCGGTCGAGGTCGCGCGCAAGGTTCAGCCCGAGTGGGCGGCGCTCAAGGTGGCCGAGCGGGGGCGGATCCTCGCGCGAGCGATTCCGGCGCTGATCGCGCGTCAGGACGATGTCGTCGACACGATCGTTCGCGAGACCGGCAAGCCGCGCACCGAGGCGTTCGCCGTCGAGGTGCTGGCCGCGTGCGACGCCATCCAGTACTGGACGAAGCGGGCGCCGCGGCTCCTTGCCGACCGCAGCGTCTCGCTGCACCTGCTCAAGACCAAGCGCCTTCGCATCGCCTATCGCCCGCTCGGCGTCGTCGGGATCATCACGCCGTGGAACTTTCCGCTGATGCTCGCGCTCAACCCGACCATCCAGGCGCTGCTCGCCGGAAACGCCGTGCTGCTCAAGCCGTCGGAGGTGACGCCCTACTCGGGGCTCCTGCTGCAGGATCTGCTGCGCGCGACGCGCATCCCGGAAGGGCTGTTCCAGGTCCTGCTCGGCGACGGAGAAACCGGCTCGGCGCTCGTCGAGGCCGGCGTCGACAAGATCTCGTTCACGGGCAGCGTGCGGACCGGGCGAAAGGTCGCCGAGGCGTGCGGGAGGAATCTCGTCCCGTGCACGCTCGAGCTCGGCGGCAAGGACCCGATGATCGTCTGCGCCGACGCCGACCTGGAGCGAGCGGCGAACGGCGCCGTCTACGGTGCGTTCAGCAATGCGGGGCAGATCTGCGTCTCGACGGAGCGCGTCTACGTGGTCGACGAGGTGGCCGACGCGTTCACGCAGAAGGTGGTCGAGAAGACGGCGGCGCTGCGGCAGGGGGCGAGCGGTGAGTTCGACGTCGGGCCGATGATCTGGCCCGCGCAGCTCCAGATCGTCGAACGTCAGGTCGAGGAGGCGCGCGCCCGCGGCGCGAGGGTTCTCACGGGCGGGCGCCGCAATCCCGACCTCCCGGGCCTGTTCTACGAGCCGACGGTCCTCACGGACGTTACCCACGACATGACGATCATGCGTGAAGAGACCTTTGGACCGGTGCTGCCGATCCTGCGCGTTCGCGACGAGGCCGAGGCCCTGCGCTTCGCGAACGACTCGCGGTACGGCCTCAACGCGAACGTGTGGACGCGCGACCGGCGCAGGGGCGATCTGCTCGCCCGCGCCGTGCAGTCCGGCTCCGTCGTCGTGAACGACTGCATGCTGACGTACGGCGCGACCGAGTCTCCCTTCGGCGGCGTGAAGGAGAGTGGGATCGGCCAGGTCAACGGCGAGAACGGGCTGCGGAGCTTCTGCCACGCCCAGTCGATCATGAGCGACCGCTTCGGCGCGAAGAACGAGTTTCTCTGGTATCCGTATTCCGGCAAGAAGCTGGCCTGGCTCCAGCGCGTGCTGCGCTGGGTCTGGGGAACGCCGCTCGGACGTCTGCTCTCTTGATCCATCGGGCCGGGCGCCGTTCGGGATTGCGGGGACGGGCATGATCGAAACGCTCCTGCTGGCGACGGATGGATCGGACGGAGCGGTCGCAGCCGAGGGCTTCGCGATCTCGCTCGCGAAGTCTCTCGGCACCCGGCTTCGCGGCGTGACCGTGATCGAGACGGCGCGCGTACAGAGTCTTCGCACGGCGACGCTCGGCGTCGCGCCACCGCCGCTCGACGCGATCGAAGGGTTCCTCAAGGCGCGCGCCGATGCGGTGTGCCAGCGCCTGTCCGAACGAGCACGCGCAGCGAGCCTCGGAGTCGAGTGCGAGTGTGTGTCCGGCGCCGCGGACGACCGGATCGTCGAGCGGGGCGAGAGCGCCGACCTCGTCGTGATCGGCCGCGACGGAGAGAACCAGGCCTTCCGCACGGGCCTCGCCGGGCCGACGATGGACGCCGTGCTCCGCAAGACGACGCGGCCCTGCGTCGTGGTTCCGAGCGGTACGAATCTGGGTGGCCCGCTGCTCCTCGCGTTCGACGGCTCGCCCGGATCGGTCCTCGCCGCGCGTCTGTCCGTCGAGATCGCCACGCGCATCGGCGCCGCCGTCCACGTCTTCGTCGACTCGAAGGACAAGGGTCGGGCGGCTGCGCGCTTCGAAGAGGTTCGCGCGCTCCTCGGTCCCCTCGCCGCGACGGGCCGCGAGACGTCTTCGACGCTCGGACGGCCCGACGTCAAGATCGTCGATGCTGCCCGCTCCGTACGCGCGAGCCTCATCGTGATGGGCGCGTTCGCCCGCAACCGGATCCACGAGTACTTCCTCGGCAGCAACGCGTCCGCCGTGGTGAGGACGTCGCCGGTTGCGGTGCTGCTCGCGAGGTAGCGTGCCGCGCCGCCCGATGCGCCTGCGCGAGCTCGCCGAGAAGCTCGGTCGCGAGGTGAGAGGCGACGGCGATGTGACGCTTTCGGGTGTCGCTCCGCTCGAGACTGCCGGACCCGGAGACCTTTCGTTCGTTCGGTCTCTCGCGTGGTCGAAGAAGCTCGGCCAGACGCGAGCGGCTGCCGTGGTGGCGCCGGCGCTGATCGAGACCGGTGGCCTGCCGGTGCTCGTCTCGCCGAATCCCGGGCTCGATTTTGCGCGTTCCGTGGCACTGCTGCTGCCGGCGACCCGTCCTGCGGCGGGCGTCCATCCGAGCGCATTCGTCGCGAGCGACGCGTCGGTCGACCCGTCGGCCTCGGTCGGGCCCCTGTGCTCGGTCGGAGACGGCGTCCGGATCGGCGCGCGATCCGTGCTCCACGCCGGCGTCCACGTCTATCCCGGCGCCCGCGTCGGGGACGACTGCACGCTCCATTCGGGCAGCGTGATCGGTGAGGGCACCGAGATCGGCGACCGGGTCTCGCTCCAGCCGGGCGTCGTGCTCGGAGGGGACGGTTTTGGCTACGCCTTCGACGAGCAGGGCCGTCTGGAAAAGGTTCCGCAGGTCGGACGCGTCGTCGTCGAGGACGACGTCGAGATCGGCGCCGGGACGACCGTCGACCGCGCCACGCTCGGCGAGACGCGCATCCGTGCCGGAGCGAAGATCGACAACCTCGTGATGATCGCGCACAACTGCGACGTGGGAGAGAGCGCCGTGATCATCGCGCAGGCGGGGCTCGCCGGAAGCACGACGGTCGGACGGCGCGCGATCCTGATGGCGCAGTCGGGCGCCGCGGGACACCTCGCAGTCGGAGACGGCGCGTTCGTCTCCGCGCGCGCGGGTCTTCACAAGGACGTTGCGCCGGGCGCGCGCGTGTTCGGTGCGCCGGCGATGGAAGAGCGGCGCTGGCATCGCGTGATCGCGGCGATGGCGCGGCTGCCGGAGGCGCTGCGCCGGCTGCGCGCGGTCGAGAAGAAGCTCGGCATCCGAACGACGCCGGAGGCGAACGAAGGCCGATGAGCGCCGCGCACGGCGTCTGGCTCCCCCTCTCGGAGCTGCGGAAGCGGCTCGACGAGGCCGGCGACGACGCGGGCCGAGAGCACTGGCGCGCGGCGCTTCGCGAGGATCCACGCGCGGGGGCAAAGGCGCTGCTCCGCTCCCTCGATCGGCGCATCGACGCGCAGCGCGCGGAGCGTTCGCGCATGCGGGCGCTGCTGGCGCGTCGCGACATCCTGCACGCCGCGGGCGCGCGTTACGTGGCCGGGGTCGATGAAGTCGGTGTCGGTCCGCTCGCCGGGCCGGTGGTGGCGGCGGCCGTGGTGCTGCCCGACCGGGTCGACCTTCCGGGCCTCGACGATTCGAAGCGAGTTGGCGTGCGGCGGCGCGAACGTCTGGCGAGCGCCATCCACGCGCAGGCGGTGGCGGTCGCGGTCGCAGAGGTGGCGCCCGAGGAGATCGACCGCCTCAACGTCCATCACGCGGCGCTGCTCGCGATGCGCCGCGCCGTCGAGGCCCTCGCCGTGCGACCCGATCACGTGCTCGTCGACGCGCGAACGATCCCGGGAATCCGTGCCGGACAGACCGCGATCGTCCATGGGGATGCGCTCGACGCCTCGATCGCGGCGGCTTCGATCATCGCCAAGGTCCATCGCGACGCCCTCCTGCGGGAGCTCGAGATCCGACATCCGGGCTATGGCTTCGCGCGCAATGCGGGCTATCCGACGCCCGAGCATCTGGCGGCGCTGCGCGAGCTCGGGCCGAGCCCGGTCCACCGCCGCTCGTTCGCGCCCGTGGCGATGTGTGGAGAGACGCGATGATCGAACGACTCGTGCGAACGGCCGTCGCCTCCGGCGTGATGGCGGCCGACACGGCCTTCCATGCGACGGCTGCGATCGCGGCCGGCGTGACGCTCGGCCCGACCCACCCCGTCGTGAGCTGGCTGTATCGAGACTTCGCGCGGGTGGCGCTCGCGGGCTGCGGTGCGCGGCTCGTCTGCGAGGGCGAAGAAGGCCTCGCTGCGGAAGCGCGCTACGTCTTCGTCTCGAACCACCAGAGCCATCTCGATCCGATGGCGATTCTCGCGGCGCTGCGCCGGCACGGCGTGCGCTTCGTGGCCAAGGACGAGCTCGGCCGCATTCCGCTCTT
>JADLGR010000058.1 GCA_020849175.1 Deltaproteobacteria bacterium | reverse complement strand
GGAAGTTCGAGAACAGGATCGAGCCGAAGATCGGGATGTCGAACAGGCTCTGGTGATTCGCGATCAGCACGTAGGGCGACCAGGGCTGCACCTGCGGCGAGCGCTCGACCTCGAGCTTCGTCCCGCAGAGGCGAAACGCCCAGACGAGCGCCACCTGCAGCGCCCCGGCCACGACCTCCTGCGGGCGCTGGCCGAACAGGTATGCGATGCGCTGCAGCGGATCGAAGATCGCGAGCGCGCCGCCGAACGCGACGAGGAAGGGGATCGTGAAGATCCAGTCGACGAGCAGCTTCAAGGCAACTCTCCCGAAGGGTAGAGGCTAGCCCCGACCCCCGTACGGCGGGCCGACACGACTCGCTGCGGGTGGCTCCGGAGCGCCTTTTCACACTACCTTCACGATTCCGCGCGTCCACGCGGGAGGAGAGGGATGCACGAGGCCGCCCGGCCGCAGCGTGACGAAGCACAGGGCGAGCTGGAGCAGGCCGCAGCCTTCCCCGGTGCGGTCCGACCTGCGCGCCGGCGCACCGTCGACCGCTACGGCGTGCGCCTCGCCGTCTACGAGTGGGGCGATGCTGGCGCGCCTCCGCTCCTGCTCGCCCACGGCGGCTTCGACTTCGCGGGAACGTTCGACGTCTTCGCGCCGCTGCTCGCGGCCGGCGGCTGGCGTGTCGTCACGTGGGACCAGCGCGGGCACGGCGACAGCGCGCACACGGCGCTCTACTCGTGGGAGGCCGACACGCGCGATGCCCTCAGCGTGCTCGATTCGACGACGCGTGAGCCCGCGCCGCTCGTCGGTCACTCGAAGGGCGGCTCGCTCTTCACGCACCTCACCGAGGCCTGCCCGCATCGCGTCGCATGCCTCGTGAACCTCGATGGCCTTCCGTCGCGCCGTCCGTCTCCGGACGTCAGCGATCACGAGCGAACGAAGCTGCTCGCGGCAGACATCACGGGCTGGCTCGATCACCGCCGCCGGGTGTCGTCGCTCGAGCGCAAGGCCGCAGCCCTCGCCGACCTCGCGGCGCGCCGTGGCCGTATGAACCCGCGTCTCACGCCGGAGTGGCTTCGGTATCTCGTGACGATCGGGGCGCGGCACGACGCCGATGGCTGGCGCTGGAAGATCGACCCCGCACTCCGCTTCGGGGGCTTTGGCCCGTGGCGCCCCGACTGGTATCTCGAGCGGCTTCCGGGGCTCGCCGTGCCGATGCTCGGCGTGCTCGGGCTCGTTCCCGAGGTGATGGGCTGGGGGACGACGGCCGATTCCGTGCGGGCGTTCCTTCCGCCGGGAGCCGAGCTCGTCGAGCTCGCCGACACCGGGCACTTCCTGCACATCGAGAAGCCGCGCGAGATCGCCGACCTCGTGCTGCGCTTCCTGGCTTCTGCATGCAGACCGTGATCCACGGCAAGGTTCGTCTCGCGCTGCACGAGCTACGCGGCGGCCTCGGTCGCGCGCTCCTGCTGCTGCACGGCCTCGGCGAGCGCTCCCCTTCGGCGTTGCCGCCCGAGACGAGCGCGTGGCCGGGGCCCGTCCTCGCGCTCGACTTCACCGGGCACGGCCAGTCGACCGTCCCGGCCGGAGGCGGCTACACGGCCGAGATCCTGATGGCCGACGCCGATGCGGCTCTCGCGCAGCTCGGCGCGGCCACGCTCATGGGGCGTGGGATCGGTGCCTACGTCGCGCTGCTGTTGGCGGGTGCCAGGCCACTGGCCGTGCGCGGCGCAATCCTTCGCGATGGTGCGGGCCTCGCGGGCGGAGGACCGCGACCGGGCGGCTCGCACATCCCGGCGATCGAGCCCGATCCCGTCGTACCGCCCGATCCATTTGCCGTCGCCGAGCTATCGCGCGACATCCGGCCGCCCGACTATGCGTCGAGCTTTGCGCGTCAGGCAGCGCAGCTCTCCGGTCTAGACCATCCGATCACCGTGTGCGCGATCGGGCGACCCGACTGGTTGCGCGCCGTGATCGAGGAGCCGGGGGTCGAGATCTCCGATCCGCACAGCGCCCTTCGTGCGTACGCGAAGATCGAAGCGGCGTGAGGCGCCGGGCCCGCGAGGAGCCCGGCGCCGAGATGCAGTGCGTGGCTACCAGCCGCCGCGGCGGCCGCCGCCGCCGCCCCCGCCACCACCGCCGCCGTAGCCGCCACGGCCACCACCGCCGCCGCCACCGTACCCGCCGCCGCGCGGTCCACCGCCGCCACCGCCGCCGCCGGCGCGGCGGTCCTGCGCCTCGTTCACCCGCAGGCTGCGTCCACCGAAGTCCTTCCCGTCGAGCGACGAGATCGCCGCCTCCGCTCCGGCCTCGTCCATCTCGACGAAGCCGAAGCCGCGCGGACGGCCCGTCTCCCGATCATTGATCAGCGACACCGACGTCACGCTTCCGTGCCGCTCGAAGAGCTGCCGGATCTCCTCTTCCGTCGCGCTGAAGGGAAGGTTGCCTACGTAGATTTTCTTTCCCAAGACCGATTCACTCCGAGCCCGCACCGAGGGTGGGGCATCCCTGGCCGCCTCCGCGCCGGCACATCCGGCTCTCGGAAAGCGACACGAATTCCGTCCGCGACCGAGGGATTGCTACGAATCCCGGCAACCGCGTGCGGGAAAGGCAGACTCGAGCGGGATCACGTTCCGGTGGGCTGAACACTGGCGCATTAGACCGATCTGAGGACGCCTCTCGACCGGGTTGGCTAGCACGCGCCGGGAGAGGCTGCCAACCGTGCCCTTCCGGATGGGTCCGTGCCGGGCCGCGATCCGCTCCCGGGCGCTCGACGTGCCCGGGCCTCGCCGCGGCGAGGCCGCACCGGACCGGATCGCGCGGCGGCCCCCTCCTCAGTTCGTCGACGTGCGCACCATGTAGTTTCCGCGCTCCTCGTCGAAGTCGAGCTCGACCTCGCCCGTGGCGCGCGCGTCTTCGAGCAGGGCCGCAAACGACGAATAGCCGTAGTAGTCCTCGTTGAAGCCCGGATGCACCCGGCGGATCGTCTGCTTCACCATCGAGCCCCACACCGGGTCGTAGTCGCGTTCGAGCGAGCGCACGATCTCGACCAGCATCTCGATCGCCTCGCCCTTCTTCTGTGCCGGCTTCGAGCCTCCAGTAGCGCGCGCCTTCTTCGGCTTCTCGGCGACCCGCACGAGATCGTCGTAGTAGATGAACTCGTCGCAGCTTCCGATCAGCAGATCCGAGGTCGAGCTCTTCACGCCGCAGCCGATCACGCGCTTGTTGTTCTCCTTGAGCTTCGAGACCAGCGGCGAGAAGTCGCTGTCGCCCGACAGC
This sequence comes from Deltaproteobacteria bacterium, assembly GCA_020849175.1. Classification (GTDB taxonomy): domain Bacteria; phylum Myxococcota_A; class UBA9160; order UBA9160; family UBA9160; genus MYXO. The sequence goes on along the minus strand of JADLGR010000058.1, from coordinate 6,118 downwards.
AGGGCGAAGACGTCGATGTGTCCCTTCGAGTGACACAGATCGAGGGCGTCGACCACCATGTGGATGTCGGCGCTGTTCTTCCCGCTCATGCGCGTGTGGGGGATGTCGATCATCTCGATCCCGTGCTCGTGGAACTCACGGACGGCGCTGCGATACTTGCCCCAGTCGCAGTACGCACGCTTGAAGACGATGCGGCCCTTCTCCAGCAGGCGCTTGAGCACCAGGTCGACCTTGAACTCGCCCTTCTTCATGTCGCGAACACCGATCGCGAGGTTCTCGAAGTCCACGAACACGGCGATCAGTTGCTCGTCGGCCATGCGCCTCCCTTCTCCGGCGACCGCCAGCCGCAAGGCTGCGGCGAGGGCCCCGGCCCGGCGATGCTTCGCCTCCAGAATCGACCCGTCAAGGGCGCGAGGCCCTGATACCCTCGCAGGCGAACGCAGGAGGCGGCATGGCAAGGTCGTGGCTGATCGAGCGCTGGCGAACGCTGCCGCGGTCGCTGCGGTGGCTGGCGATCGCCGCTGCTGCGGGGGTCGCGCTGCTCCTCGCGCTCTCAGTCGCGCTGAGCGTCGCGGCGAACCGCTGGATTCGGCCCCTGGTCGAGGAGCAGGCGTCGCTCGCGATACCGGGCGAGGTTCGAATGGGCGGCCTCGGGATCTCGCTGCTCGGCCTGTCCGTCGAGATCGACGACCTCGCGATCCTGCGCGCGAGCGCAGAAGGCGATCCCGCCCCCGGCGGCGCGGATCAGGCGGGGGCCGATGCAGCCGGTGCGCCCCTCTCCGACACCGCCGGCGAGGGCGCCAGCGATGCAGCGAGCCAGCCCGCCCGTCATGCGACGGGTCATCCCGTCCTCGAGGTGCGGCGGCTCTACGCGTCGCTCGCGCGGCTTCCGCTGCTGCGCCGCCGCATCGAGGTGAAGCGGATCGAGATCGACGAGCCGGTGGTTCGCGTCGTGCGCGAGGAGAACGGCGAGCTCGACCTGCTGGGCGCGCTCGTTCCCGAGACGCCGCCGGCGCCAGTCGCCGAGGCCGAGCCGGCGGCGGAGGACGTCCCCGTCCGACTCCGCCGCGTCGATCTCGGCGCCGGTCGCATCGAGTTCACCGACCGCGCGCAGCCGGGCGCCGAGCCGCTCACGATCGAGATCCCTCGCTCGCAGGTCGAAGACGTGGTTGTGACCGGCGCGCCGGGCGATCGCCGCTCGAGCGTCCACCTCGAGCTGAGCACCGAAGGCGCCTCCGTCGAGCTCGACGGGAGCTTTCGCCGAGCGGCCGACGTGCTCGACGTCGACGCCACCGCCGACGTCACGAAGCTTCCACTCGCACGCGGTCGCGTCTACCTCCCGGACATCGGCTGGAGCGAGCTCGCGGGCGAGCTCGACGCGAAGGTGCACTACGTGCACGTGAGCGGCACGACGCAGAAGGCCGACGGATCGATCGAGCTGCGCGGCCTTCGCGTCGGCGTTCCCACCCTGAAGGAGCCGGCGCTCGCGTTCGATTCCCTGACGGTCGAGGTCGATGCGCTCGACCTCCTCGGGCGAAGGCTCGCGCTCGGCGACGTCGCGCTGGTCCGGCCGCGCCTGTTCTTCGACCCGGCGAACCGCACGAGCCTTCCGCTGCTGCCGAAAGGGCTGCCCGGCGCGGCGCCGCCGCCGCCCGAGGAGCCCGCGAAGCCGGCGGGTGCCGAGCCGACGCAGTCACCTGCCTTCGCGTGGTCGCTCGACGAGCTCTCGATCGAGGAGGCGCAGCTCGTTCCGATCGGCGATGGCGCGATTCCGCTCGGTCTCGACGTGAGCCTCGCGGCGATCGCGAGCGACGCTCCGAATGCCTCAGCGGTCGACCTCACGCTCACGCAGGCGGACGGCTCGCTCACGGTCGAAGGCAGCGCGTGCGCCTCGCCGCCCGGCTTCCGCGGAAAGGTGGCACTCGAGTCGCTCGCGCTCGCGCCGCTGCTGCGCGTCGTTGCACCCGATGCGGGTGCGCAGGTGCTCGGTGGCGCGGCCGACGGCGAGATCGAGGTTCGCCTCGGGTCGCTCGCGGCTGGCGACACACCCGCACCCGGAGGCGACTTGCACCTCGGCGGAACGATCACCCTGGAGGGTGTCGACGTGAAGGCCGACGCCGGAGGAGCGCTCGATGCGAAGCTCGGCGAGGTCGTGCTCGCACTGCAGAGCGTCGACCTTCCGGGCGTCCTGCCGCCGCCGGACGGCGCAGCACCGAGTGCGGACACCGGACGGCTACGCCTCGCCGGAGGCCTGCGCATTCGCGGTGTCGCGGCACGCAGTGGCGACGTGCTCACGGCGGAGACGAAGGCGGCCGAGCTGCGTCTCGATTCGCTCGATCTGCCGGGGCTGATCGTCCCGTCGGGCGGCGAGGCGCCGGGCGGCGCCGGGCGCCTTCGCGCATCGGGTGCGCTGGCGGTCTCGGGTGTCGCCGTGAAGAGCGGGAAGGACGGCGAGTTCGGCTTCGACCTCGAGACGCTCGACCTCGGCCTCTCGCAGATCGAGGTGCCGGGCCTTCTCGGCGGCGCTGGCGCGAAGGACGCTTCCGAGCCGCTTCGGCTCGTGCTCGATCGCGCCCGCATCGCGGGGCCGAAGCTGCGGGTGACGCGCGCCGAGAGCGGAGTCGTGCTGCCGTCGCTCGCGGCGCCGTCGCCGAGAGAGGCGAGCTCGGGACCGGCCGCGCAGAAGCAGGCCGTTGCCGCGAAGGAGACGCAGCCGGACGCGGCCCCCGCACGCTCCCTTCGCATCGAGCTCGGAGCCCTCGCGCTCGAAGGCGGGAGCGTTCGCTTCGTCGACCGGACGGTGAAGCCGTTCTATCAGGGGGACATCACGGGCATCAAGCTCGATGCACGCGACGTCCGCTTCCCAGAGCCCCGTGTTCGCGACGTGTCGCTGAAGCTCGACGCACCGGGGCCGGCGCCGCTCTGGGCGCTTGGAGCGTACACCCCGGAGTCGAGCTGGTACGAGCTCAACCTCGACCATCTCCCGATCGCGCCGCTCAATCCGTACGTTCGCAACGCGTCGGGCTACATCGTCAACGGGGGGGAGCTCTCGCTCTACTCGAAGGGCAGCGTGACCGAGGGACACCTGTACGCCGCGAACTGGATCACGCTCTTCGATCCCGATCTCTCGGGCGGAGGCCCGGACGCGCCGCTCGAGAAGGCCCTCGGCGTGCCGGTCTCGCTCGCGATCTCGTTGCTCAAGGACCCGGCTGGCGACATCGGCCTGTCGATCCCGATCGACTATGACGAGAAGGGTGCGAGCGTCCGCCTCGGGTCCGTGATCGGCTCTGCGGTGAAGGGCGTCCTGATCGGTGCGCTCACCTCGCCACTCAAGCTCCTCGGCGCCGTCGTCGATGCGAGCGGCCGCGTGAAGGACGTGACACCCGAGCCTGTCCACTTCCTGCCCGGGAGGACCGATCTCGCGGCCGGCGACGACGAGCGCGTCGCTGCACTCGCGAAGCTCGCCGCCACGCGTCCCGGCCTCTCGCTGCGCCTGACGGGCCAGACGTCGGGCAGCGACGCGCAGTTCCTGCGCGAGGCGACGCTGCTCGAGGCCATCACGACCGGCGATGGCCTCCCCGAGCCTGCGCGTGGCATCACACAGACACTCGTCCGCCGCCGCCTCGGCGCTGCGCTCGAAGCGCGCCTCGCAGGAAAGCCCGAGGGCCTCGAGCCCGAGGACGCACAGCGCCTCGACCAGTGGCTCGCCGCCGTCGCGATCGGGAGCGATGCGATGTCCGATCTCGCCCGCCGCCGCGCTGCGCGCGTGCAGGAGCTGCTCCAGACGCAGTTCGGTCTCGATGCGAAGCAGATCGTCCTCGCTGACCCCGGCCCCCCCGGCACGTCTCCCATTCCCGCCGTGGACGTCGCGATCTGAGGGACGAACGAGAGACGAGAGGCGGGTGACCTCTTCGACCGTGCGTCGCGAAGCGCGAGCGCTGGAGGATCGCAGCCCTGGACCATCGCTTCGCGAGCGACAACACCTCGGGTCTGTGTCCGGAAGCGTGGGAGGCGCTCCGCGCCGCGGACGCCGGATCGTGCGCCTCGTACGGAGAGGACGCCCTGACCGCGCAGGCGGCCGACGCGATTCGAGCCGCACTCGGCGTCGACTGCGACGTCTACTTCGTCTTCAACGGGACGGCGGCGAACTCGCTCGCGCTCGCCGCGTGCTGCCAGTCGTACCACGGCGTGATCTGCTCCGAGGTCGCGCACATCGTGACCGACGAGTGCGGTGCGCCCGAGTTCTTCTCGAACGGCAGCAAGCTGCTGGTCTCCAAGTCTGCGGACGGCAAGGTGACGCCATGCGAGGTCGATCGGCTCGTGACGCAGCGAAGTGACCTTCACTACCCGAAGCCGCGAGCCCTCAGCATCACGCTGCCGACCGAGATCGGGACGCTCTACTCGATCGACGAGCTCCGCGCGCTCGCTGCCGCCGCCCGGCGCCACGAGCTGGCCGTGCACGTCGACGGCGCGCGTTTCGCGAATGCCGTCGTCGCGCTCGATGTGTCGCCCGCCGAGCTCGTCGCGGTCGCGGGCGTCGACGTCCTGTGCTTCGGTGCGGTGAAGAACGGCCTCGGGTTCGCGGAAGCGGTGGTGTTCCTCGACCGCTCGCTGTCGACCGAGTTCGCCTGGCGCTGCAAGCAGGCGGGCCAGCTCGCGAGCAAGATGCGCTACCTCGCGGCGCCCTGGGTACGCGGCTTCCGCGACGACCTGTGGCTCCGAAACGCGGCCAACGCCAACCGCTGTGCCCGACTGCTCGGCACGCGTCTGGCCGCCATCCCCGGTGTGCGTCTCGTGCAGCCGGTCGAGGCCAACGCCGTCTTCGCCGAGCTGACTCCGGAGCAACACGCCGCACTCGGAGCCGCAGGCTGGGCCTACTACGCCTTCATCGGTGGTGCGGCGCGCTTCGTCTGCTCGTGGGCCACCACCGACGCCGACGTCGAAGCACTCGTCGCGACGCTGACCCCCGCAGGGGGAGCACCCTGAGGGAGCCGCTTCTCTCGATTCTTCGTCGCGTGTGACCGTCCTCGTCACACCCAGGATCTACACGTCGCGCTCTGCGATCTCGAGCGCGTCCGCGAGCGAGGCCGCGCTCTGGCGCAAGCGGATCCTCGCGGGCCGGCCGCAGGACGAGGAGCACGTGCATGACGGATGCAGCGATGTCGCCGCCGTGCGAGCCTCCGGCAATGCCGGAGGCTCGCACGAACGGCGCTCGATTGCTGGTTGCGAGCGGTGCGCGCGCAACCGAGGACCTTCTCTTCGAGCTCCTCGAGCCTCTCGTGGCTGCCGCGCGTAAGGACGTCTTCCTCCTCGCGAAGCCCGTCCGGATCGTCGTCTCGTCGCGGAGTCTGCGCGACCACGTGAGCGCGCAGATCCCCCGGCGCCTCGGCGCTGCCGTGGCAGGGGTCGAGGTGCAGACGCTGCAGCGCGTCGCGCGTGAGGTCGTCGAACGCTCGCACGAGCCGGCCCGCCCGGGCGAGGCCCTGATCCCGATGCTCGTGCGCGCAGCGGCGCGGCGCGAGCCCCTGCTCGCGCGCGATCTCGGTGCTCTGGAAGACGGCTTCGGTGCCGTTCTCGGGAGCGTTCGTGATCTGATCGACGCCGGCCGCCTCGCCGAGGCTGGGGAAGCGATCGATGAGGCGCTGAGCGGTCTGCCGTTCGGCGCTGCGAGCCTTGGACGCGCGCGCGCACTCGTGCGGGTGGGGGTTGCCGTCTCGGCGGAGCTCGAAGCGCTCGGCATCGATTCGCGCGCTTCGCTTCTCTCGCGCGCCTACGAGGCGCTGCGGCGAGCTCCTGCCCGCGCGCTCCCACAGCGGGCCGTCCTCGTTCACGGCTTCGCCGACGCAACCGGCGTCGCCACGGACCTGATCGAGGCCCTCGTACGCGAGTGCGGCGCGATCGTCCTGCTCGATCGTCCGCCGGATCCTGCGGATCCCACGCGACCGGACCTCGGCTGCGCCTTCAGCGAACGCTTCACGGCGCGCATCGCCAGTGCGGCGGGTGGGGTCGACGACGCGCCTCGCGGCACGACGCCGGGCGAGATCCATCTGCTCGAGGCGGCCGGCATCGCGGCCGAGGTGCGGGGCGTCGCGCAGCGGATTCGATCGCTCCTCGATGG
>JADLGR010000057.1 GCA_020849175.1 Deltaproteobacteria bacterium | reverse complement strand
GTTGCACATCAAGCGCAGCTCTCGCTCGAGCGCGCCGAACGGCGGCTTCGCGGGCAGCAGTACAAGGTGCCCCGCCTCGTCCACCAGGACGTCCTCGGCCGCGTTGCGTTCCGGGCCGGCGTCACTCCCCTCGCCCGTGAGCTCGGCCGCAGCGAGGAGTCGGTGATGCGCGAGGCGGCGCGGAATCTGCGCGAGATCGCCGCGACGCACTCTCCCTACGTGATCGACCTCGCGGCGCGCCTGATCAGGCTGCTCTACACCCGCGGCTACAGCGAGTCGCTCCACTACGACCGCGACCAGCTCCGGCAGATCTACGCCCTCGCCCAGCGCTACCCGGTGGTCTTCCTGCCGTCGCACAAGTCGAACCTCGACCACCTCGTGCTCCAGTACGCGCTCTTCGAGAACGGTCTTCCGCCGAACCACACGGCGGGCGGCATCAACATGAACTTCTTCCCGGTCGGCCCGCTGGTGCGGCGAAGCGGCGTCTTCTTCATCCGGCGCAGCTTCAAGGACCAGCCGATCTACAAGTTCGTCCTGCGCAGCTACGTCGACTACCTGATCGAGAAACGCTTCTCGCTCGAGTGGTACGTCGAAGGCGGACGCTCGCGGTCGGGGAAGCTCCTTCCGCCGCGCCTCGGCCTCATGACGTACGTCGCCGACGCCTTCCGGCGCGGCAAGAGCGAAGACGTCTACCTGCTCCCGATCTCGATCGCATACGACCAGATCACGGACGTCGGCGACTACGCGGCCGAACAGCGAGGCGCACGAAAGGAGCGCGAGAGCTTCCGCTGGTTCCTGCGGATCGTGCAGCGGCTTCGCGGACGCTACGGCGCGATCCACCTGCGCTTCGGCGAGCCGCTCTCGGTCGCGCGCGCCCTCGGCCACGCGCCGGGAGCGAGAGACGCTCACGCGGAGGAGAGCCTCGAGGTGCAGAAGCTCGCCTTCGAGGCCTGCGTCCGCATCAACCGCGCGACACCCATCACGCCGACGTCACTCGTGACGCTCGCGCTGCTCGGGCGTGGCGACCGGGCCCTCGACACGAACACGGTCGTCGACTCTCTGCGCAACCTGCTCCACTACGTCGAACGACGCAAGCTCCCGACGACGAGCGACCTGCAGCTCGACACGACCGAGTGCGTTCGCCGCGTACTCGACGAGCTGGTCGAGAGCGGCGTCGTCACCTGCTTCGCAGAAGGTCCGGACGCGGTCTTCGCGATCGGCTCCGACCAACACCTCGCAGCGGCGTATTACAGGAACACGATCATTCACTTCTTCGTGAACGGAGCGATTGCGGAGCTCGCGCTGCTCCGCGCAGCCGAGAGCGATCCAGAAGACCGCAAGGCCGAGTTCTGGAACGCCGCGATGCGCCTGCGAGACCTGCTGAAGTTCGAGTTCTTCTTCGCCGACAAGGATGCGTTCCGGGCCGAGCTGCGCGAAGAGATCGGGATCCACGATGGCGAGTGGGAGTGGCGCCTCGGCGGCGACGCGTCCGAGACGCTCGCCCTGCTGCGCAGGTTCAGGCCGTTCCTCTCGCACCGGGTGCTGCGGCCCTTCATCGAGGCGTATCGAGTGGTCTTCGACACGCTGGAACGTCGCACGGGGGACGCGACCATCGACTCCGCGGCAGTCCTCTCGGAGTGTCTGGCGCGCGGCAAGCAGTACCTGCTGCAGCGCCGCAGTCGTAGCGCCGAGTCGGTCTCCCGCGTGCTGTACGAGGCGGCCCTCGAGCTCGCGCGCAACCAGCGCCTCGTCGACCCCGACGGCCCGGAGCTGACCGAACGCCGCGCGGCGATCGCGGCCGAGATGCGCGAGCTGCTGCGCCGCATCGACGCCATCGACGCGATGGCCGCGGCGCGCATCGCAGGCCTCGCGCAGTAGCGCCGGACGCCCGAGGGTTGTCGTGACGACGATCTCCGCAACGCCGCGTCCATCGGTCCCGATCCTGCGCTTCCTCGGCGCGGCAGGAACGGTGACGGGAAGCCGCTTCCTGCTCGACGCGCCGCGCGCTCGCGTGCTCGTCGACTGTGGCCTGTTCCAGGGGGAGAAGGCCCTACGCCTTCGCAACTGGAGCGAGTTCCCGGTGCCGCCCGCGTCGATCGATGCGGTCGTCCTCACGCACGCACACGTCGATCATGCGGGGTATCTGCCGGCGCTCGTGAGGCAGGGCTTCGCAGGCCCGGTCTTCGCGACCGCCGCGACTCGCGCGCTGTGCCAGATCGTGCTGCCCGACAGCGGGCACCTGCAAGAAGAGGACGCGGCCTACGCGAACCGAAAGGGATTCTCGAAGCACACGCCCGCGCTGCCGCTCTTCTCGGAGACCGATGCGCGAGCGACGGTCGAGCGCATCCGTGCGTGCGCGTTCGACCGGCATGTCGAGGTCGCGCCGGGAATCCGCGCCCGCTTCTCGCACGCCGGGCACATCCTCGGCGCGGCGAGCGTCGCGCTCGAAGTGGACGGCGCCTCTTCGCGGCGCCTCGTCGTGAGCGGCGATCTGGGGCGCGGCAGTCACCCGCTGCTCCGCGACCCGGCGCCGCCGCCCGAAGCGGACGTTCTCCTCGTCGAATCGACGTACGGGGATCGCCGTCATCCGCCGGCGTCGTCGCTCGCGACGTTCGCTGAGGCGATCGTACGCACGGCGGCGCGCGGCGGCTCGGTCGTGATCCCCGCCTTCGCGGTGGACCGAACGGAGGTCGTCCTGCTCGAGCTGCGCCGTCTCGTGCGTGAAGGCAGGATCCCGAGCCTTCCGGTCCACGTCGACAGCCCGATGGCGCTCGCGGCGCTCGACGTCTATCGCGACGCCATCGCCGAAGGCAGCGACGAGATCAAGCCCGGCCTTCACGGAGACGGCGACCCGTTCGATCCGGGCCATCTGATCGAGGCCCACAGCATCGCCGAGTCGCGTGCGATCAACGACCAGCGTTTCCCGTGCATCATCATCTCGGCCTCGGGCATGGCGACTGGCGGACGGGTGCTCCACCACCTCGCGAGCCGTCTTCCCGACCCGCGCAACACCGTGATCCTCCCGGGCTTCCAGGCGGCGGGGACACGTGGCCGAAGTCTTCTCGAAGGCGCGCGTACCGTGAAGCTCCTCGGACGCTACGTTCCGGTGCGCGCCGAGGTGCTCGACGTCTCCGCCTTCTCCGTTCACGCCGATCAGGCCGAGCTCCTCGGCTGGCTGCGGCGGGCGCCGCGTCCGCCCGAGATGATCCACGTCGTCCACGGCGAGCCGGAGTCGGCCACCGCGCTCGAGAGCGCCATCGAGCGCGAGCTCGGCTGGCCTGCCGCCGTGGCCCGGGACCTCGAGTGCGTCCGTCTCGATTGACGGTACCGTTCGGGCGCGGTGGCGAGGAGCACGACATGTCGATCTTCGAGCGCGTGAACGAGGACCTCAAGGCGGCCATGAAGGCGCGTGACGCCGCCCGTCTCACGGCGCTGCGCAGCGTGCGTGCGGCCTTCCTCATGGAGACGAAGAAGGACAACGCGGAAACCCTTTCGGACGAGGTCTGCATCGGTCTGCTTCGCCGACTCGAAAAGCAGCGTGGCGAGAGCATCGAGGCCTTCGAAAACGCCGGTCGACCCGACCGCGTCGCGGAGGAGCGCGCGGAGCTGGCGGTGATCCAGGAGTTCTTGCCGCGTCTCGCCGACGAAGCGACCACGCGCGCCTGGGTGGAGGCGGCCATCGCCGCGACGAATTCGACCGCCCCGAGCGACGTCGGAAAGGTCATGGGAGCGGTGATGAAGGCGCACAAGGGCGACGTGGACGGCAACCTCGCCCGCAAGCTCGCGGCGGAGCTGCTGGCGGGATGAACCCTGCCTGCGCCTCGGCGCCGCCCGGCCCATGAGCCGGCGATCGGTCGCCATCGTCGCCGCCTGCGCGATCGCAGGGGGCATCGGCCTCTGGGCACTGCTGCGCGACGGCGCCGTCGGTCCCGGACGACCGCTCACGGAGGCGGTCGACCGCGGGCCGATCATCACGGTCGTGACGGCAACGGGGACGGTGAACCCGGTGACGACGGTGCAGGTCGGCACCTACGTATCGGGACCGATTCGCGAGATCAGTGCGGATTTCAACTCGACGGTGCGCAAGGGACAGCGCGTCGCAAAGATCGATCCGGCGCCGTTCCAGATGCGTGTGCAGGCGGCGGAAGCGAACCTCGCGACGGCGCAAGCGCGTGCACGCAAATCGGCGGCCGACCTCGAGCTACGACGACGCCAGCTCGAGCGGCGCACGCAGCTCCGGGCCCGTGACGCGGCGTCGGCCGACGATCTCGACACCGCGCGCAGTGCCTTCCAGCAGGCCGACGCGCAGCTCGCCCTCGACCGCGCCGGGGTGGCGCAAGCGGAGGCGGCGCTTCGCGAAGCGAAGATCAATCTGGGATACACCGACATCGTCTCGCCCGTCGACGGCGTCGTCGTCTCGCGCAACGTCGATGTCGGACAGACGGTGGCGGCGAGCTTCCAGACGCCGACGCTGTTCCTGATCGCCGAAGACCTGACCCGCATGCAAGTGAACGCCGACGTGAGCGAGTCCGACATCGGAAGCGTACGCGAGGGACAGGCTGCGGAGTTCACCGTCGACGCGTTCCCCGGGCGCACGTTCGAGGGGCGCGTCTCGCAGGTGCGCAGCGCGCCGCGGAAGGTGCAGAACGTGGTCACCTACGACGTCGTGATCGGAGTCGACAACGACGACCTCGCGCTCAAGCCCGGCATGACGGCGGCCGTCACGATCCGCACGGAGGAGCGAGCGGACGCAGTTCGCCTGCCGCTGCGGGCGCTTCGCTTCGAGCCACCGGGAGCCCCGCCCGGCGCTGCTTCGTCGCCGGGCGTGTGGGTCGTGGATCCGGGCGGTGCGCTTCGTCGCGTCGAGGTCCGGCCGGGCCTGCGCGACGAACGACACGTCGAGCTCGTCTCGGGTCCGCTCTCCCCCGGCGATGCGGTCGTCGTCGGTCTCGAGCGCCCGCAGGAGGCCCCTCGCTCTGCGTCGCCCTTCGGCCTCCCGCGCATGCGCTAGCCATGGACGCGCCGCTCATCGAGGTGCGCGATCTGTGGCGCGTCTACCGCATGGGTGACGAAGAGGTCGCAGCACTACGCGGTGTCACGTGCAGCATCGAGACGGGCGAGTGGGTCGCCGTGATGGGCGCGTCGGGCTCGGGCAAGTCGACGTTCCTCAACCTGCTCGGCTGCCTCGACCAGCCCACGCGTGGAAGCTACCGGCTGGCGGGACGTGAGACCGCACGGCTCGGATCCGACGAGCGCGCGGGCATCCGGAGTCGCGAGCTCGGCTTCGTGTTCCAGAGCTTCCAGCTCGTTCCGCGAACCAGCGCGATCGAGAACGTCGAGCTGCCGCTCGTCTACGGCGACATCCCCGCGGCCGAACACGAACCTCGCGCGAGAGCGGCGCTCGCCGCGGTCGGGCTCGCGGGTCGCGAGGCCTTCGTTCCGAGCCAGCTCTCGGGCGGACAGCAGCAGCGCGTGGCGATCGCGCGGGCGCTGGTGCAGAACCCGCTGCTCCTGCTCGCCGATGAGCCGACCGGGAACCTCGACACGCGAACCAGCGTCGAGATCCTCGAGATCTTCCGGCGCCAGCACGCTGATCGGAAGCTCACGATCGTGATGGTGACACACGAGCCGGACGTTGCGGCGTGGGCGAACCGCGTCCTCACCTTCCGTGACGGAGAGATCGTCTCGGACGTTCGGCAACCGCAGACCCGTTCGGTCCCTGCGGAGCCGCGCGCATGACACTTCTTCGCATGTCGATTCGAACGGCGCTGCGAGCGCTGCGTCGCAACAAGCTGCGCTCGGCGCTCACGATGCTCGGCATCGTGATCGGCGTCGCCGCCGTGATCGCGATGGTGAGCCTTGGACAGGGCGCGAACGCGGCCGTGCAGCAGCAGATGCGAAGCCTCGGAACGAACCTGCTGATGGTGATCCCGGGCGCCACCACGGCAGCAGGCGTGCGTTCGGGATGGGGAGGCGTCTCGACGCTCACGGTCGGGGACGGCGAAGCCATCGCGCGCGACTGCCCGGACGTCACCGAGGTGTCGTGGATGCGCCGGCAGGTGGTGCAGGCAGTCTTCGGAGACCAGAACTGGTCGACGGTCGCGCAGGGTGTCACGCCGTCGTACGTCAGGATCCGCGAGTGGAGCCTCGCGGCCGGCGAGTTCTTCTCCGATCGTGACGAAGCCACGGCGCAGCGCGTCGCAGTGCTCGGCCAGACGGTCGTGCACAACCTGTTCGGCGTCGGCGTCGATCCCGTCGGCGAGATCGTTCGCGTGAAGGACGTTCCGTTCCGCATCGTCGGCGTGCTCGCTCCGAAGGGACAATCGGCCTTCGGTCAGGACCAGGACGACGTGATCCTGATGCCGTTCTCGACGGCCGAGCGCCGGACGCTCGGCGCCCAGATCCTCGGAACGGTCGATCTCATCTTCGCGAAGGTGCGCGCCGCGGACCGAGCCGACGCGGCCACCGAGCAGATCACGGCCCTGCTTCACGATCGACACCGGATCCAGCACGGCGAGGCGAACGACTTCACCGTACGGAGCCTCAGCGACATGGCGCAGGCGACCGAAGCCGCGAGCCGCGTGATGGCCTCGCTCCTGCTCGGCGTCGCGTCCATCTCACTGCTCGTGGGTGGCATCGGGATCATGAACATCCTGCTGGTCTCGGTCACGGAGAGAACGCGGGAGATCGGGATCCGCATGGCCGTCGGTGCACGCGAGCAGCACATCCTGCTCCAGTTCCTGATCGAGGCGGTTGCCCTCTCGGTTGCGGGTGGAATCGCCGGTGCGATCCTCGGCGCCGGCGTCTCGCTGCTCATCGC
>JADLGR010000056.1 GCA_020849175.1 Deltaproteobacteria bacterium | reverse complement strand
CAGTGGCATCGGCATGCGAATCAACGACACCGGCCTCAACCAGCTCGAGCCGACGATCCAGAGCATGATCAACGGATCCTTCGACATCTCGTCGATGATCCTCGCTGCGAACCCCATCGTGGACGACTACTGCGTGATCGACACCTGGTTCGGCTGCGCCGGGCGAGTCGATGTGAACGCCTCGTCGGTCACCTACTCGCAGCCGGTCGGGGTCAACCTCGACGCGATCACGAACCTCACCAACGTCCTCGTCGCGGTCCAGAACATTCGGATCAACTACCGAGTGACCGGCGCGGTTAGCTGCGACGGCCACCTCACGGCGTCCACCACCAACGTGAGCGGCAACTACGACCAGGTGCCGGGCGTTCCCGCGAACAACGTGAACGTCAACCAGCAGGGAGACGTCGGTGTCGGCTTCGTGAACTTCAACAACAGCTTCGACAGCGGCGTGTGCGACTGGCCGATCATTGGCGACATCATCCAGCTCGTGATCGGAGACGTCCAGCCGATGGTGCACGACGGCCTCGTCACGAACCTGCGCGACCCCGACGGAAGCGGCCCGCAGGACGCGCCGATCGCCGCGGCAATCCAGGCGACGCTCGCAGGCCTTTCGATCGCCGGACCGATCGGCACCGCGCTCGGCGTGACGCTGAATGCCGACCTCGAGAACATCGCCGAGGACACCACCGGCCTGACCTACCGCACCGCCTCGCGCGTCACGCAGCCGGATCCGACACCCGGCTCGCCCGACCAGCTCTACTCGTCGAACCCGGCGGAGACCTTCCCGACCCTGGGTGCGAACACGCCCGTCACGAACCAGCCGTACGGGCTCGGCCTCGCGATCTCGTCGGGCACCTTCAATCAGCTCCTCAAGGCCGAGACCGAGAGTGGACTGCTCCAGCTCGATGTCACCGAGTTCCAGGGGGTCCCCCTGACTGCGAGCCTGCTGGCGCTGTTCCTGCCGGAGTTCTCGAACCTCCCGGGGTCGACGCCGCTCGTCCTGCGCGTGAAGCCCACGCTCGCGCCCTTCCTCACCGGCCAGGACGGCCCCGGCGGTGAGATCTCCGACCTGCGCGTTCCCCAGGTGATCGGCACGGTGCTCGGCCACGACTCGTTCGCGAACGAAGTCGAGTACCTGAAGGTCGCCTTCGACGCGCGCATCGGCCTCAACTTCAGCTTCGACAACCAGACGGCGTCACTCACGCCAACGTTCGGGACGATACTGCCCGCCGACATCACGGTGAGCGTGCTCAGCTACCTGAGCGGATCGATCAACATCTCGGCGAGCAGCGAGGCGACGCTACAGGGGTTCCTGCCGCAGATCCTCGCGCTCGCCCTGCCCGAGCTCGGCTCGGCGCTCGGGTCGTTCCCCATGCCGAGCTTCCTCGGCCTCCAGCTCCAGCTCGTCGAGCTGCGCAAGGTGAACAACTACCTCGGCCTGTTCGTGAACCTCGCGCCCTGACGGCGCCGGGCTCCGCGCGCGGCCACAGCACGCGAACGCGGCAGCCAGGACGAAGAAGGGCCGGGAGCGGCGACGCTCCCGGCCCTCGTTTCGTGCAGCGCTCGTGGCGGGCGTGCAGACCCAGCGCTCACATGTCGTCCATGTCTCCCATGTCCTCGCCACCCCCGTGATCGTGTGCGCCGGCCTTCTTCGCCGGCTTGTCCGTCACGAGCGCCTCGGTCGTGAGCAGCAGGCTCGCGACGCTGGCGGCGTTCTGGAGTGCGGAGCGAACGACCTTCGTCGGGTCGATGACACCCTCCTTCACGAGGTCGCCGTACTCCTCGGTGCGGGCGTTGAAGCCGAAGGCGCCCTTGCCCGCGAGTACGCGCTCGACGACGATCGATCCGTCGATCCCCGCATTGCTCGCGATGCGCCGGATCGGCTCGCGCGTCGCGCGGCGAACGATGTCGGCGCCCGAGACCTCGTCCTCGGTAAGGCCCGTCAGCCCGTCGAGGCTCGCGGCGGCGCGCAGCAGCGCAACGCCTCCCCCCGGCACGATGCCCTCTTCGACGGCCGCGCGCGTCGCGTGGAGCGCGTCCTCGACGCGCGCCTTCTTCTCCTTCATCTCGGCCTCGGTGGCCGCACCGACCCGCAGCACGGCCACGCCGCCCGCGAGCTTCGCGAGTCGCTCCTGCAGCTTCTCACGATCGTAGTCGGACGTCGTGTCCTCGATCTCGTTGCGGATCTGCGTCTTGCGCCCCTCGATCTCGGTCTTCTTGCCGCGGCCCTCGACGATCGTCGTGTTGTCGCGATCGATCACGATCTTGCGGGCCTGACCGAGGTCGGAGAGTGCGACGGCCTCGAGCTTCTGCCCGAGGTCCTCGGTAATGGCCTTGCCGCCCGTGAGGATCGCGATGTCCTGAAGCATCGCCTTGCGGCGGTCCCCGAAGCCAGGCGCCTTCACCGCCGCGACCTTGATCACGCCGCGAATCTTGTTGACGACCAGCGTCGCGAGCGCCTCGCCCTCGACCTCCTCCGCGATGATGAGCAGCGGCTTGCCCGAGCGAGCCACCTGCTCGAGCAGGGGAAGCAGGTCCTTCATCACCGAGATCTTCTTCTCGTGGATGAGGATGAGCGCGTCTTCGAGCACGGCCTCCATCCGCTCCGGGTCGGTGACCATGTACGGCGAGAGATAGCCGCGGTCGAAGCGCATGCCCTCGACGATCTCGAATTCGGTCTGGAGAGCCTTGCCCTCTTCGACCGTGATGACGCCTTCCTTGCCGACCTTCTCCATCGACTCGGCGAGCTGGGCACCGACCTCCTCGTCGCCATTGGCCGAGATGGTGCCGACCTGCGCGATGTCCGCGCGGCCGCGAAGGGGCTGACTCTGCTTCGCGAGATCCGCGACCACTGCCGCGACGGCGCGGTCGATGCCGCGCTTGAGCTCCATCGGATTGGCGCCGCTCGCGATGCGGCGAACGCCCTCGTGCAGGATCGCCTGCGCGAGCACCGTGGCGGTCGTCGTACCGTCCCCCGCGACATCGGAGGTCTTGCTCGCGACCTCCCGCACCATGCGCGCGCCGACGTTCTCGGCCTTGTCGGCGAGATCGATCTCCTTGGCGACCGTCACGCCATCCTTGGTCGTGAGCGGTGCTCCCCAGGACTTCTCGATCAGGACGTTGCGTCCGCGCGGCCCGAGGGTCACCGCGACGGCGTTGGCGAGGGCGTCGACCCCTCGCAGCAGGCGCTGGCGAGCGGACTCGCCGTAGGCGATCTGCCTGGCAGGCATAGGATGAGATCCTCCGTTCGAATGGCAGCAGCCCGAGCAAACGGGCCGGAGCCGGCGATGTAAGGCCCGAGGGCGCCGAGGTCAAGAGGCTCCCACGACCGGTCCTCGCTCGTGCGGCGCCGGGGGTGGGGGTGGGTGGCGGCGCCCAGATTCGAACTGGGGACACGCGGCTTATGAAACCGCTGCTCTAACCAGCTGAGCTACGCCGCCGGAGACCCGCCGCCCGCGAGGCGCCGCAGGGCCGGCGCAGTCTAGCGGACGACGTCGTTCGTGCGAGGGCCGACAGCGGGCGACTTGGGCGCGGGCGGGAGGCCCGAGGCCGTCGTCGCGTGCGAGCGGGTCGCCTCTTCGAGCGCCTCGACACGTCGTCGCAGGTCGTCGACTTCGGAGCGCGAAACGGCGCCGCGCGCGGGCGGCCCCGCCGAGACGGCGGGCGTCTCACCGACCGCTCCCGGCGCGCTCACGTAGCGAGCAACGCGGTCTGCGAGGTCGTCGAGCTTCGGGATGATCGAGGCGAGGGCGCCGGACTGCACGAAGATTTGGCGCGCACCCTCCTCCGTGGCAGCGGTCTTCGCGCAATGGAGGTCGAGGCTCGCGCCATCACCGAAGCTCGTGAACGATCCGAAGACGACATAGCTCGCCCCGAGGGCTCGTGCGGCGGCGCGCGCAGTCTCGAGGTCGGTCGTTGCGGCCTTCGGATCGGTCACGCGGACCACGTTGAGGCCCCCCGCCTGCGCGAGGCGTGCGGCCATCATGTCACCCACCCCGGCCTGCAGGTAGTCCGCACGATCGAGGCTGTGGACCACGACCGGCAGGACCAGGACCTTCGTCGCATCGACGGCGAACGCCGGGAGGGCAGCGGCAAGCGCGAGAACGCACGCGAGAGCGGGAGCAAGCGAAACGCGGCGCACGGGCGACTCCTGCAGGGGCGAACGCGTACAGGCGTGGTCCGCTCACCCCGGCGGACCGGCCCGGTTCTACCACCCGCCCCCGGCGGGGTCAAGACGAGAGCGCGATCTGCCGCACGACGACGCCCGCCTCGTGCAGGAGCGCGAGCGAGACCTTGCCGAGCGGGTAGTCGGCATCGAAGACGACCTCCTCGATCCCGGCGTTGATGATCATCTTCGTGCACGTCAGGCACGGGCAGAAGGTCGAGTAGAGGCCCGCGCCGCGGACCGACACGCCGTGGTAGGCGGCCTGCGTGAGGGCGTTCTCCTCGCCGTGCGAGCACAGGCACTCGTCGAGACGCGTTCCCCCCTGCGCGAACGAGTTGCACCGCGGGCAGCCGCCTTCGTTGCAGTTGCGCGTGCCACGCGGCGTGCCGTTGTAGCCCGTCGAGATGATCCGCCGATCGCGTACGATCACCGCGCCGACCTTCCTCTTCACGCAGTTGCTCCGCGACGCCACCATGCGGGCGATCCGCATGAAGTACTCGTCCCAGCCCGGCCGCTCGAAATGGAGGCAGCGCGCGAGAACGCCCTGCAGCACGCCGTGCAGCGCGGCCAGGTCTGCGTCGTTGCGTACGTGGAAGTCGGCGAGCTCGCGGACGGCGAGGAGCTGCTGTCCTGCCGGATCGTCGCTCGCGAGCTCGCGTCCTTCGAGCCGGCGAAGCGCGTCGAGCGTCACGGGGTCTCCTCCGCGCCCGCGCCGGCGCAGGCGCTCGACCCGCGTCGCTTCGTCGGCGTCGACCCAGAGCAGTCGAAATCCGCTCCCGGCCCGCCGCAGCGCCTCGACCTCCGCCGGATGACGAATCGAGTCGATCACATAGTTCCGGTCGGGCAGGAGCTGCGAGAGCAGGCGCTCGGCGAGCGCCGCCGGTCCACCCGCCGCACGCATCGCGTTTCCGGTCTCGATCATGCGCTCGCGCGTCTCGGCCTCGCCGCGCAGGCGAAGCTCGTCGCGAATCACGTCCGAGAGCGAGAGCGCGTAGAAGCTGCGCTCGCGCAGGAAGGCGATCGCCTCGCCCTTGCCTGCGCCGTACGGACCCGATACCCCGAGAATCACCTGTGCCTCCGGTGCGCAGGCTGTAGCACGCGCGAGTCGCGTCTGGCAGCCTGCCCGGTGCGCATGCCGTACTACACGCAGAGGTCGAGGCCGAGCCAGGCCGTGCCGCTGGCGTCGACGCGCTCGCGTGTGGCCCCGACGCGAAGGCCCGCGCCGTCCAGCCGGGCCCGCACGTCCTCGTTCTCGGCGCCGAGCAGCCCCGACACGACGATTCGCGTCCCGGAATGCGCATGCCGTACGAGGAGGGAGAGTATCGGCAGGAGCTCGCGTTTGAGCAGGTTGGCAAGGACGATGTCGAAGGGTCGCGGCGCGAGCCCCGCCAGAGAGCCTGCAACGAACGCTGCCCTGGCCGCGAGGCCGTTGCGCCGTGCGTTCTCCAGTGCGACCGCGACGGCGACGCGGTCGAGGTCGACGCCGAGCGTCCACGCAGCGCCCAGACGCAGGGCCGCGAGCGCGAGCACGCCGCTTCCCGTACCGACGTCGAGCACACGCGCACCTCTTCGCAGGGAGCGCGGAAGCGCCGCGAGCAGGTCGAGCGCGAGTCGCGTCGACTCGTGTCCTCCCGTTCCGAAGGCCTGTCCGGGGTCGATCACGATCTCCGACTGCCCTGGCGCGAGCCTCGCCGTGCTGCAGCTCGGACGCACGACGAGCTCGTCCGAGACGACGATCGGCGACAGGCCCGCCCGCCACGCATCCGTCCAGTCGACCGGGGCGCACGGCTCGTCGGCACTGGCTGCGTGCGCGCCCTGCACGCCCGAAGCCGCCGCACGGACGGCCTGCGCCTGCGGCGCCCGGGCGTAGATGAGCAGGAGCACACTCCCCGGCTCGTTGCCTGCACGCTCTTCGAGCCCGAGCGCGCCGGCGGCAAACGCCTCGGCAGCGGCAAGCTCCGCCGCCGCCGCGTCGCGCGCCTCCACACGAAGGCACACGCAGGCGGTGGTCTCGATCCTCGCGTTCGCTTCGCTCACGCTCCTCTCCGGCTGCTACCTCGGACATGTTGCCGCCGGGCAGGTCCGACTCCTGCGGGCCCGCACGCCGATCGCTCGCGTGCTCGCTGATCCGGGCACCGGCGACGACGAACGCGAACGGCTCTCGCTCGTCCTCGATGCGCGCGACTTCGCTCGGAGCCTCGGCCTGGCCGTCGGAGAACAGTACACGAGCTACGCACCGTGGCCCGGCGACCGTCTCGTCACGGCCGTGGTCGCCGCTCGACCCGGGACGCTCGAGCCTGTCCCCTTCTGGTTCCCGCTCGTCGGTCGCGTTCCCTACAAGAGCTTCTTCACCCTCGACGCGGCCGAGACGGAGGCGGCCCGCCTGCGCGAACGCGGACTCGACGTGTGCCTCTCGCCCGTTCTGGCGTACTCGACCCTCGGCTGGTTCGCCGATCCCGTGAGCGGGCCGCTGCTCCGCGTCGACCGCACCGACCTCGTCGCGACGGTGATCCACGAGATCGTACACGCGAACGTGTACGTCGCCGGAGATGCCGACTTCAGCGAGGGCCTCGCCACCTTCATTGGCGAGCAGGGGGTGCTCGCCTTCTTCGATGCCCGTGGCGAGCCCGGTGCGGCCGACGCGCGTCGGGCCCGACTCCGTATCGGCGACGAGCATTCCGTCCGAGCGGCGATCCGGAGCTTGCGTGACGAGATCGCCGATCTCTATGCGAGTACGCCGGCGGGGCCTGAGCGAGACGTGCGCCGCAGCGTGCTCGAGGCTGCGACCCGCGCGCGCGTGGCGGCGCTTGCGCTCGCGACGATCGACGCAGAAGGAGTTGCCGCAGGCCTGCGCACGAACGATGCATGCCTCGCGCTGGAGGGAACCTACACGCGAGACCTGCCGCGTTTCGAGGCGGCCCTCGCGCGCCGTGGCGGCAACTTGCGCGATCTCGTCACGGACGCTCGCGCCGCGGCGACGACCGACGATCCCCGCCGGGCCCTGTTCGGCCCGTGAGCCGCGCCCGGCCGCTCATGCGAGCAGCCCGCACCGCCGAAGAGCCCCGGCGTGGCGATGCAAGACCCCCGCGCCCACGTCGCTCCCGCCCTCGGTGCAGCGCCTCGCCGCCTCGCACCGGTCGAGGCCGCGGAGTTCGCCACGCGCCTTCGCTCCAACGTCGAGCGCGCCGTGCGCGGCAAGAGCGAGGTCGTCCGCCGGGCCGTCGAAACGGTGATTGCCGGCGGGCATCTACTGCTCGAGGACGTTCCCGGTGTCGGCAAGACGACGCTCGCGCACGCGCTGGCTCGCTCGCTGCGCGCGAGCTTTCGGCGCATCCAGTTCACGAGCGATCTGCTGCCCGGCGACGTCGTCGGCGTCGGTCTGCCCGCCCCGGGCGACGGCCACAGCGCGGGGCGCTTCGTCTTCCAGCCCGGCCCCATCTTCGCTCACGTCGTGCTCGCCGACGAGGTGAACCGTGCAAGCCCGAAGACTCAGTCGGCCTTGCTCGAAGCGATGGGCGAAGGCTCGGTCACGGTCGACGGCGTCTCCCATCCGCTTCCGCGACCGTTTCTCGTGATTGCAACGCAGAATCCGATGGAGCAGTTCGGAACGCATCCGCTGCCGGAGTCACAGCTCGATCGCTTCCTCATGCGCCTGCGACTCGGATACCCGTCGCCGGCCGACGAGGCGGCCGTCCTGCGTGAGGATCCCGCGACGAACGAGCTCCCGCGGCTCGAGCCCGTGCTCACGATCGATGACGTGCTCGCGCTGCGCGACGCGTGCGATGGCGTCAAGTTCGACGATGCGCTCGTCGAGTATCTACTTCGCATCGTCGCCGAGACACGCGAGCACGAAGGTCTGCGACTCGGAGTCTCACCGCGTGGCGCCGTCTCACTGCGACGCGCGGCCCAGGCCCGCGCACTGGGCGAGGCGCGCGACTACTGCATTCCCGACGACGTCCGAGACCTCGCGCTCGACGTTCTCGGCCATCGTCTGTGCGTTGCCGCGCACGGCGCGGCAACGGGCGGCTCCGAGCAGGCCGAGTGGATCCTGCGCGAGATCCTCGACCGCACACCCGTTCCGCTGTGAGCCCCGCGTGCGACCGCACGGCGCAGCGATGGCATCTCGGGCGCGACGAGCGCTCCGCAGCGAAGCGCGCGGACCTCGATCCACGACGGGAGCGGCCGCCAGCGTCTCGCCCCCGGCGTCTCGCGCGGCGCGCAGGCGTCGCGGCCGCCTCGTCGGATCTCGTCTCCCGCGCTGGCTCCAGCCCCCTCGCACGCTGCGTCCGACGCGTGCCGGCTGGGTCTTCTTCGCGCTCACGCTCGGCGTCGGCTTCGGTGCGCTGCAGAGCGGAAACAACCTCCTCTACCTCGTCTTCTCCCTCATGCTCTCGTTCCTGGTGCTCTCGGGCGTACTCTCCGAGTCGGCGCTCGGTCACCTCGAGGTGCGGCGCCGCCTGCCTCGCGAGCTCTTTGCGCGTGCGCCGTCGACGCTCGCCGTCGAGATCACGAACACGAGCCGCCGCTTTCCTGCGTACGCAGTCGCGATCGAGGATCTCCTGCAGCCGCCCGAGGGATCGACGGGATACCAGCCGCTCGGGCGCATGTTCGTCCTGCGCATCGCTCCGGGCGCGACCGAGCTGCGCGCGTACCGGCTCGTCCCCGCCAGCCGCGGCCCGCTCCTGCTCGCGGGCTTTCGAATCTCGACGAGATTTCCGTTCGGCCTCTTCGCCAAGGCGTGCATCCTCGAATCCGTGAGCGAGGCGCTCGTCTACCCGTCCGTGTCCGGCACCGAGACCCTTCACGCGCTGCACGTCGACCAGGGCGAGAGCCTGACCGGGCCGCCCCGCCCCGATACCGGGAGCGAGGTGGTCGGGCTGCGGCCGTTCGCGCCGGGAGACTCGCTCCGCCGAATCCACTGGCGGGCGACATTGCGCCGGGGCACTCCGGTCGTGCGCCAGAGCGAGGAGCCGCGAGCGGCCGAAGCGGTCGTCTATCTTCCGACCGGCAGCGTGCGCGCAGGCGAGCGATTCGAGCACAGCGTGCGGAGGGCCGCCTCGCAGACCGTGCGCCTGCTCGCGGCGGGAGCCCGCGTCTCCCTGCGCACCGACACCGAGTTCCTCCCCGCGGACCACGGGCCGCAGCAGCGTACGCGCCTGCTCGCCTTTCTGGCTCGCGTCACGCCGGATGCAGGTACGTCGTGAGCCGCCTCTCTTTTCGTGCAGCGCTCGCGACACCGCGCCCGGTCTCGGCTCTCGCGCTGGTCGCGCTCTCGAGTGCGACGCTCGGCATCACGGGGCAGATCCCGGCTCCCATCCTCGCGCTGCAAGCCACGCTCATTGCTGCGGCCGCGGTGCTCCGCAGCGCTCCGCACGCCTGGCAACAGCGCGCATCCGTGCTCGGCGCAGGCCTTGTCGGGATCGTGCTGCTGGCGATCGCCGAGATCCTCGCTGGCGAGTCGCTCACCCTGTGCCTGGCGCAGGTCGCGATCCTCGCCTCCGGGCTCCAGCTCGTGGACGCACGCCCGCGGCGCTCGGAGTTCCTACTCGTCGCGCTTGCGCTGCTTCAGGTCGTGCTCGCGTCGAGTCTGACCGACAGCCTGCTGTTCCCGCCGCTGCTCATGGCCTTCCTGCCGACTTGCGTCTGGACACTGCTCGTCCACACGCTTCGAAGCGAGGCGCTCGAAGCCGGTGATCCGGCCGCAGCGGGAGGCGCGATCACGCCGGGCCTCCTCGCGGTGACGATCGCTGCGTCGGCCATCTCGCTCCTGCTCGCGCTGTGCCTCTTCTTCCTGCTGCCGCGCATGCGCGAGGGACTCGTTCGCGCAACAGGCGCCCCCGTCGCGAGCAGCGGCTTCTCGGACAGCGTCCATCTCGGAAATCACGGCCGCATCCGCGCGGATCCCACGGTCATGCTGCGCATCCAGACGATCACCGGAACGCCTCCCGAGCGCGAGGGCGCCTACTGGCGCGGCCTGGCATTCGACCGCTTCGACGGCCGTTCGTGGAGCGCATCGGTGAGCGCGCGCACGGTGCTTCCCGGCGATCCTGCGATCGGCGTCGCTCCCGCAGGTAGGGCGCGCGGCGAGGCGCCCGACCTGGTCCAGCGCATCCTGCGCGAACCGATGCCGGCGGGCGTTTTGTTCGAGGCCGGGGAACCGCTGCACCTCCACGGGTCGACCGGACGCGTCGAACGTGACGCCGCGGGCAGCCTCTACGCGCCGCAGACCGCGCAGGCGCGCGTACGCTACGTCGTGTCGGTTCGTTCTGCGCAGCCGCCGGACGAGGCCCTTGCGCGCGACGTCGCCTCCGCTCCACCCGGCGCCGGCACGCTCCTCGCGCTTCCAAGCCTCGCTCCCGAGATCGCCCAGCGCGCTGCAGCCCTCGTGGCCGGCGAGACGACCGATGCCGCGCGTGCGCGCGCCATCGAGCGCTGGCTGCGTTCGAACGGGCGCTACAGCACGACACCCACACCCGAGTCGCCCGGCGATCCGCGCTCACCGGTCGAGCGCTTCCTCTTCGACGACCTGCAAGGTCACTGCGAGTACTTCGCGACGGCGATGGTCGTCCTCGCGCGCAGCGCCGGACTCCCGGCCCGACTCGTGACGGGCTTCGCAGGCGGTCACCGCAATCGCGTCGGCGACTTCATCGAGCTCACCGGGTCCGACGCGCACGCGTGGGTCGAGATCCCGTTCCGCGATCACGGCTGGGTCCGCTTCGATCCGACGCCACCCGACCTGCGCCTCGCTGCAGGCGGAGACCCGGACTCCATGCGCGAGCGGCTCGCGGAGCTTCGCAGCGCGCTCGAGCTCTTCTGGTTCCAGCAGGTGATCGACTTCGACCGCGAGCGGCAGGTGGGAGCCGCCGCGGCGGCGGTACAGACCGTTCGCGGCTGGCTCGCTGGAGACGACGACACGCAGGGCGCCGTCGGTGCCGGGCGAGATTGGCTCCTGCGGCTACGTGAGCTGCCTGCGGCTCCCGCCGTCGTCCTCGCCTCGCTCCTCGTGCTCGTGGGCCTCGCCGCCCTCGTGCGGTGGGCACGCCGCGCTCGCAATGCCGCGACCCGGATACCACCCGCCTACGCCCGCGCTCTTCGCCTGCTGGCCCGACACGATCTGCTCCCCTCGCCCACGCGAACGCCGCGTGTCTTCGCGCGCGAGGTTGCGCACGCGCTCGGCCCGGCGGGCGCAGCCGCCTTCGCGGCGATCACCGAGGCATACCTCGCCGAGCGCTACGGCGGCCGCCCTCCGCGGCCCGCTTCGAACGAGCTGCGCGCGCTCCGTGATAGCCTCCGGAAGTGATGGCGTACGCCGCTCTGATCCGCATCCTCGTGCTCGACGCCATGGGCGGCGACTTCGGCGCCGATCCAGCGTGACCCACCGACCCGTGCGCCGCTTCGTCTTCCTCGATCGCGACGGAACGCTCGTCCGCGACACCGGCTACGTGCACCGCACGCAGGACTATGCACTCCTGCCCGGCGTCGAGACCGGCCTTCACCGCCTGCAGCACGCAGGCTACGCGCTCGCCATCGTGACGAATCAGAGCGGCATCGGACGCGGCCTGTTCACGCAAGCAGCGTTCGAGGCGTTCCAGCGTCTTCTGCTCGACGATCTCGCACGGATGGGCGTGACGATCGAACGAACGCTCGTCTGCCCGCATGCCCCCGATGCCGGCTGCACGTGCCGCAAGCCTGCCCCGGGCCTGCTCTGGCGCGCACGTGACGAGCTCGGCGCCGACCTCGCGCGGTCGTGGATGATCGGAGACGGCGAACGCGACGTCGTCGCCGCGCGAAGCGCGGGCTGCGCCGGAGCGGTCTTCGTCGGCCCGGCGACGTCCGCGCCGTACGATACGGCAACGGCGCGCGATCTCGACGAGGCCGCCACGATCATCCTCGCCGGCGATGCGCCCGAACGCGCTCCGAGCACTGCCAACAGCGTGTAGAGGACCCACGAGCGCCGCACCCGCCCGCCGCTGACGCTGCCCCCGTCTACGCGACGCCCAGCATCCGGTGCGTCTGCGGGATCACACGGACGTCGCGGAGACGCTGCGACGCACGAGCCGCGAGCGCGAGCAGCCGCGCCGCGCTGACGCCCTCTTTCACGGCGTTGCACGGCGTCACCGGCTGCAGCACGAGACAGGCGGACGGATGGACGCGCGCGACGCAGTCGATCGCGACGTCGATCTCGCCGTCGGTCGACGACGCAGCGACGACGACTTTCACCACGGTCTCGGGCGCGCGTCGTGCGATCTCGAGAGCGCGCTCGTGCGCGGCCTCGAATCCCTCGACCGGTCCGCGCACCGGGTCGCTCGCGCGACGCACCTCTCCGGCGAGCTTCCAGTCCATCGACACGACGTCGATGGCGCCGATCACCTCGCCGAGCGCATCGGGGCTCGCGCCGTGCGTCTCGAGCAGGATGCGCGGACCGAGCGAGCGCAGCGCGACCGCGAACGCTCGGACGGCCTCGGGCTGCAGCAGGGGCTCGCCGCCCGTGAGACTCACGAACGCGTGGTGTCCCGCGTCGAGGGTCCTTGCCGCGTCGAGCGCAACGTCGATGCTGACGGGGTTCTCCACGAATCGCGAACGCCCGCTCCCGGCCTCGGTCTCGAGTTGGCACCGAGGCGCAGCGTGCCATGTGTGCGGTGAGTCGCACCAGCGGCATCGCAGGTCACAGCCGCCGAAGCGCACGAAGAGCGTTCGAAGGCCGACGTGAGGCCCTTCGCCCTGCACGGACGAGAAGATCTCGACGAGGTTCGCGTGGATCGCGGCTCACCCCTCCAGGATCGAACGACCCATCGCGATCTCTGCGAGCACCTCGTCGACGCGTTCGGGGTGGAGCGCGAGGCGCCGGACCGCAATGCGGGCCACGTGATCGGCATCGGGAAGCGCCGTGATCCACTCGTGCTTCGCCGAGAGGTGCTCGGCCATCGAGACCACGTCGAGCGCACGCCGGCCGGGCAGCTCGTCCGCGGCCAGCACCATCGTGTCGTCACCCTCGGCGAAGGCGAGCGAGAGCGCAGCGCCGTAACGCTCGCGTGCGATCCGGGCCGCGAGGTTGGGGTCGAGCGTGGGCGGGACCGGGACCACGACGAGACCGTGCCCGCTGAAGTGCGCGAGCCGAAAGTCCTGACCGGCGACGAACTCGACCTCGGCAGGCGGCGCCGGCGCCTGCGCCGCGGCCGCCTCGCGCGCGAGGTCGCTCGGCCGCCCGATCAGGAGCGGTTCGAGATCCGCACGTCGCTCGCCGCCGCGCTCCGCGATCGTCGCGAGCCGCGCCCACCACACTCGGCCCCAGCGCTCGTAGTCGTGATGGCTGAAGCGAGCGAACACGAGGTCGACCAGCTTGTCCGAGAAGCGGCTGCGACGCCCGCACTGCGCGAGCACGACCGGAAGCGAGCTGCGCGCCCCGGGACTCACATGGACGGCGTCGCTCCCGATCGCCGCGCGCAGGCGCTCGACGTCCTCGGGCGGCCACGCATGATGGTCGTACCAGACGAGTCGATCACGATACAGCGACGCCGCCTGCAGCACGTCGCGCGCCGGAGACGCGGAGAAGCCGATCACGTGGATCGGCGTCTCCTCGCGCAGGTCGGTCGCGACACCTCGAAAGAACGTCATCAGCTCCGACTGCGGATAGACCCAGATCCCCTCCAGCAGCCGCAGGTCGCGGGCCAGCAGTACGGCCGCGACGAGCGAGTCGCGATCGGCGTGCGCGAGGATCGCGACCCGCTTCGGGCGCTGCGGCCGCTCGCGCGGCGCCTCGTGGACGACCGGCGGGGCCGCCTTCGCCACGCGTGCGCGGCGTCGCAGCGCGCGCTCGCGGTGCATGCGTTCGGTTTCGGGATCGGCCTCCTCGTCGGCCTCCTCGTCGTCGTCCTCTTCTTCGAGCGAAGCCGCGAGCTCCTCGACGAACTCGGGTGCGTCCGGCGAGAGCGGAACCAGCGACTCGTCGAGATCCGGCTCCTCGTCAGCCTCTTCGTCGAGCGCCCGCGCAGTGGGCGCTCCGACGGCCTGCGCGCGGCGCTCGTGCAGCTCGCTCGTCGCGCGTGGCGCGCGCTCGGCTTCGTCGCTGCCGTTCCCGTTGTCCCGCTCGCCCCGCTCCCCGTTCTCGGATCGCCCGCGGCCTCGGCCACGGCCACGCCGGCGCCGGCGCCGGCGGCCGGCCGCGCCCTCGGATGCGAGATCGTCTCCGAGGCTCTCACCGGCTACGTCGAGATCGAAGAGCGAGACCTCCTCGAAGCCTCCGCCCGCCGGCTCTGCCTCTCGCACGCGACGAGGCGACCTCTCGCGGAGCCCCTCCTCGCGCTGGGGCTCTCGCGGGCCGAGCTCTCGCGCGCGTCCCCCGTCTCGCGCCGCCGGCCGCGCCGCACTTCCGTCGCCGCGTCCTGCGCGCGTCTCGCGCGCCGGGCGCTCTTCGCGCCTGCGGGCAGCCGGTGCGGCCGAGCGCACAGCTTCGCCGAGCACCAGCTCCGGCTCACGCGCTCCGGTCCTTCGAACCTCGACGAACGTCGTTGCGAGCGCGAGCCAGCGCACGACGCGCGGCACGATCGCGTCGAGCGACGCCGCCGCCAGCGCAAGACGCGGGGTCTCGAGGCGGATCGGCGGCAGCGCCTCGGCGAGGATCCCGGCAAGGGCGGGCCGGAGCGCGATCAGTGCATCGAGGATCGGGCCCAGTGCGGCCAGGCCCAGACGATCACGGATGGCCCCGACGACAGGATGACCCTCGGGGTCGACGCCGACCAGATCGATGGCCTCGGCGTCGGCTCCTCCGCAGGGCCACGGCGACACCGCACGCAGCGCGAGCAGCGATGCGAGCGCCGGGATCGCGCGCGTTCGCAGCCCGTCCTCACCGTCGCGAACGCTGCGGTCATGGAGTCGCTTGCGAAGCCCGCCCTCCAGGCGGTCGAGCGCATCGCCGAGGTCGTCGGCACCGAGGCGCTCGCTGCGGCGCGCCGGATGGATCGTGTCGAGCAGGACCCCGTCGTCGTCGATTCGAACGGCCGCCACGCGCCGTGCGAGCAAGACCAGCTCGAGGCTGCGACCGTTCGTGCGGATCGTCCCACCATGCTTCGCAGCGAGCCCGGCGAGCCCCTGCATGGCGCGCTCGGCGAGCTCGCGGTCTGCCGCCCGCACGAGGTGCGCGCTCAGCTGCTGGATCGAGAGCCACGGGGCGTCCTCGAGGGGTTCGGGAAGCACGCACTCGGCAGCCTCTCCCAAATCCGGCGCCTCGACGGCACGAAGCGTGAACGGGGTCTCGCCGACGAGTGCAAGGACGCGGCGAGCGAGAAGGGACCACGTGGGTGCGATGGCGAGAACGGTCCCCGCGAAGGGCTCGGCGCCGTCGGCGCCCGTCGCTGCCGCAAGTGCCGCAAGGATCGCGTCGCCCGCATCGTGGGGTGCGAACGCGACGAGGACCCGCTCACCCGACTCGGTCTCTCCGCTCCCAACGGCCGCGTAGCCCGGCGGGAGACCCTCGACCGCGAGCGGCGCAAGGCCGCGCACGCCGAAGCTCCCGGCGGCCTCGATGCGCTCGAGCGCTCGCGCGGCGTCGAAGCTCGCACGGCCTTCGTCTCCCGCGCCGCTCTGCCGGCGGCGTCCGAATCGTCGTCTCATGGAATCGTTTCCTCTCGAGCGCCCGGCGGGCAAGCGGCCTCGGCCCAGCGCTTCGTCTCCGGTCCGCTTCGTACGGGCCGGCGGTCAGGGCTTCACGATCAGCGAGGAGTCCTCCTCCTCGCGCAAACGGTCGAGCAGCGGCGCGAGCGCGACCTCGAGCAGGGCGCGGCCGACGGTGCCACCGCCCCCAGTGTCGCCGAAGCCGTCCGCGGCCGCGAGGCAGGCCCGCGCATCGTCCTCTCGGCCCTGCTTCCAGAACACGAACGCCGCCTCATCGAATCGCAGCGCCATTCGCTCGGCCTCGGGCCCGGCGTAGAGCCCGGCGAGCGCTTCGACGAGGATCGCATCGACCTGCTCACGGCGCTGTGCGCCCGAAACCACGATCCTGCCCTCGGCGAGCGCCTGTAGCCGCTCGGCAACCGCGCGCAGCGGCTCCTCGTCCGGGGGCCACGGTCCGATCTCGCGCGCACGGATCAGATCGAGGGCGCGCGAGAGCGATCCTCCTTCCGTGCCGAGCGCGGCTCGGACCATCTCACCGGGTGTCAGCGCTCCCTCAGCGCTCCGCGTCAGGCGCGAGCGCCACTCCGTGAAGCTCCTCGGGAGCGAGCGCGATCCCTGCGCCGCTGCTGCGAGCGCGAGCAGGCGCCGTAGCGAATCGGGCGGAACTGGAAGGGCCGGAAGCCGCCGGGACTGCGCTTCGCGCAGAAACTTTCGCGCACCACTACGCCCGCTGGTGTAGACCGCACAGTCGAGGATCCCGCGCGTGGCGTCGAAGATGATCTCGAACAGGCGCACTCCGCCGCCGGGGTTACTCTCGACCAGGTATGCGATCCGCGCCCCGGTTGGATCGAGTGGCGTGACGAGAGCGGCGTCGAGCGCCTCCTCGACGGCTCGCAGCGTTGCGACGACGGGCTCGGGCTTCGGCTCGGGCACCGAGATCCCCCGGCCTCGCAGCCGGTGAAGGACGCGCCGCAGCGCCTTGCGCCCCGCCTTCGGCAGGTCCTCACTCGACGCGGCCAGGACGTGCTCCGCGGCATCCGGGTCGTCGGCCCAGGCGGTCGCCAGCTCCTCGCCCGCCTCGGCTTCCGCTGCGAGCAGCCAGCCGAGAACGCGGCCCGCCTCCTGCGGCGAGAGCGCCCGCCGCAGCCGTCCGGGGTCGCCGTTCGCCGAGCGGATCTGGTCGGCCTCGTCCGGAAGCGCCGTTGCGGCGTGCTCGAGCGCGGCGGCGAGGCTCACGGCCGAGTCTCCGCCGCGACCCACGCACGGTACGGCTCGCTGCCGCCCGCGACGGCGAGCGCCAGCACCTCGGGGAGTGCGTAGGAATGGACCTGCCGGACCCGGGCGGCGAGCGCCTCGCAGCGATCGGCGCGGGTCTTGGCAATGAGCAGCACCTCACCCTCCTCCTCGATTCTTCCTTCCCAGCGATAGATCGAGCGTACGCCGGGCACGACGTTCACGCAGGCCGCGAGCCTCTCCTCGACCAGCGTCCGCGCGATGCGTGCGCCCGACTCGGCGTCCGGCGCCGTCACGAGAACGACGTGCAGGGCGTCAGCGCCCGTCGCCGGCACGTCGCAGCCTCGCATGTTCCGCCAGGGCAAATCGATCCGTCATCCCGGCAATGTAGTCCGCAATCGCGCGCAGCTCCCCGTCCCCCGCGAAGCGAGCGCGAACGTGCTCCGGAAGGCGGCGCGGGTCCTCGCGATAGCCGTGGAACAGGTCGCCGAGAACGCGCTCGGCCCGGCCACTTCGGCGACGAACGTGGGGATGCATGTAGAAGTGCTGGAACAGGTGACGCTTGAGCGCCGCGAAGCGCGTCCGCGTCGCGTCCGAGAAGCCGACGCAAGGCCGTGGGAGCGCCCGTACCGCGTCGGCCGACGAAGCACCTGCGGCTTCGAGGCGGCCCGCCGTCGCCTCCACGAGGTCGGT
Organism: Deltaproteobacteria bacterium; assembly: GCA_020849175.1. GTDB lineage: Bacteria > Myxococcota_A > UBA9160 > UBA9160 > UBA9160 > MYXO. Next base: position 14,836 of record JADLGR010000056.1, on the reverse strand, counting down.
CGCGAGACCGTCGAGCAGAGCAACGATCGTCTGTGCGCGCAGGACGGTCTCCTCGGCTACGCCGAGGCGCTCGCGAGCCGTCGCGCGCGCCTCGCGCCACAGGTCGACCTCTTCGAGGCTCTCGTTGCCCAGCAGCCCCGCACGAAGACCGTCGTCGAGGTCGTGATTCGTGTACGCGATCTCGTCGGCGAGATCTGCGAGCTGGGCCTCGAGCGCGTGCGAGGGCGTCGCCGGCGGAAGCGGTACAGGGTGCTCCCAGCTCGCCCCGTGCTTGAGGATCCCTTCGCGGGTCTCGCTCGTGAGATTGAGTCCGCGGTAGTCCGGATGACGCTCCTCGAGAAGGTCGACGATGCGAAGGCTCTGCCGGTTGTGATCGAAGCCACCGGCATGTTCGAGGAGCGCGTCGAGGACACGCTCTCCGGCGTGGCCGAACGGCGTGTGACCGAGATCGTGCGCGAGGATGATCGCCTCGGCGAGGTCCTCGTTGAGCCGCAGTGCGCGGGCGAGCGTGCGCGCGACCTGCGCGCCCTCGAGGGTGTGCGTGAGGCGATTGCGGTAGTGGTCGCCTTCGTGATGGACGAAGACCTGCGTCTTGTACTCGAGCCGGCGAAAAGCGCGCGAGTGGATCACGCGGTCCCGGTCGCGCTGGAACGCCGTTCGATAGGCATGCTCGCGCTCGGGCACGACGCGCCCGCGCGAGAGCGAGCTCTTGACCGCGTACGGCGCGAGCCGCTCGATCTCCTCTCGCTCGTAGGCCTCTCGGAGTCGAACGAGGCTCAATTCGCGGGCTCTCGCGCGGGAGTCTCGCGAGCCTCTCGGCGGTCGGCCTCCTCGAGGATCTTCTCGAGCGCCGCTCGCGAGGCGGAATCGATGTCGGCGTGGGGGCCGGCGATCGCCGTCTCACTGCGGCTCCGCAAAGCGCGCCAGGCAAGCGCCGCCCCTGCAGCCGTGACCGCGAGAGCGAGCGCGATCGCGAGCCAACGCCTCATGGGTCACGCGTTAGCATGGCCGGCATGACGACGTCCACTGCGCCCCGCCTGCTCCTCGGACCGGGTCCCTCGAACGTTCACCCGCGCGTCCTTGCCGCGATGGCGAGACCCCTGCTCGGACACCTCGACCCGGCGTTTCTCGCACTGGCCGACGACGCGCAAGACCGGCTGCGGCGGCTCTTCGGCACCGTCAACGCACTCACGATCCCGCTCGCCGCGACTGGTAGCGGGGGCATGGAGGCGTGTCTGGCGAACTTGCTCGAGCCCGGCGACGCGGCCGTCGTGGGTGTCGCGGGCGTCTTCGGCGAGCGCATGTGCGAGGTGGCCACGCGCATCGGCGCCCGAGTGACCCGGGTCGAAGCGGAGCCGGGGACCGCGCTCGACGATTCGGCCATGGCCGAGGCGATCGCACGGGTTCGGCCGCGTCTCGTCGCGTTCGTCCACGCCGAGACGTCGACCGGCGTGCTGCAGCCGGTGGCGCAGATCGCCGCCGCAGCGCGCGCTGGGGGCGCGCTCGTGGTGCTCGACTGCGTGACATCCCTCGGAGGACTCCCCGTCTCGCTCGACACGTGGGGGATCGACGCCGCGTACAGCGCAGCGCAGAAGTGCCTGTCGTGCCCGCCGGGCCTGTCCCCGGCCAGCTTCGGGCCACGCGCCCTTGCTCGCGTGCGCGAGCGCTCCCGGCCGGTGCAGAGCTGGTACTTCGACGTCTCGCTGCTCGCCGCGTACTACGGCACCGAGCGCATCTACCACCACACGGCGCCGATCTCGGCGATCTACGGCCTTGTCGAGGCCCTGCGGCTCGTCGAAGAGGAGGGCCTCCCGACGCGCTTCGAGCGCCATCGGCGTGCCGCCGAGCGACTCGTCGCAGGCCTCGCGCCGCTCGGGTTCTCGCCGCTCGTTGCTCCCGGAAGCCGCCTGCCGATGCTCACGTCGGTGACGCTACCCGAGGCCGTCCGCGCGCAAGGCGAGTCCGCGCTGCGACGCCGGCTGCTGGACCGCCACGGGATCGAGGTCGGAGGCGGCCTCGGCACGCTCGCCGGCCGGATCTGGCGCATCGGGCTCATGGGCGAGAACGCGCGCGAGGCGGTCGTCGACCGTCTCCTGGCCGCGCTCCACACCGAGCTCAGCGCCGGGTAGCGCCCAGCGCGTCGAGCTCGAAGCGAACCGGAACGCGAAGGCGGCCGATCACGGGCGGAAGGGGCGCCGCCTCGCGCACCGCCCGCTCGGCCGCGCGATCGAGGAGTGCGCTCCCCGAGGAGCGAACGAGCGCGATGCCCGCTGGGCTGCCGCTCGCACCGATCTCGAACGCGAGCTCGCTCTCGCCTTCGATCGAGCGCCGGCGCGCGAGCGGCGGGTAGACGAGCGCCTGCTGGATCCGACGCCGGATCTCGGCGACGCGCGTGTCGTACGACACGCCGCCCGGCATCGCGTCCTCGCGCGCCGCCGAAGGCCGCGATGCGACGTCGGGATCGGCGCTGACCGTCGCAGCGCCCGCCAGCATGCTCAGCGCTGCGATGCCCGCAGCTACGCAGCGCGCAGCCCCAGCGTACGCTGCGCGCGCGCTACTCGGCGGCATCCGGAATGCCGTTGCCGTTCGCGTCGGTCGCCGGTGCGGAGTGGATTGCCGCGACGGCGTCGAGATCGAAGCGCGCGTTGTCGGGGCCCTCAGGCCCCGTCGCCACCGAGGAGGCCTCGATTCGCACGTAGCGCGCCCATGCGAGACCGACCGTCGCGAGGTCGAACGAGTCGCCGCCCGCGCCCGCGGGCACCACGAGGTCGAAGATACTGACGCCGACGAGCTGCGCGATCGGCGTCGTCGTCGGAATCGACGCGTGTGGAGAGTTCGTGCTGTTCGCGTTCGAGAGCACCGGGTAGACCCCGGCGCAGCCCGGATGGTAGGGAGGTGACGCCATCTCGCAGGCAAGCGCATACCACGTGACGCCGTCCTGGCTCACGCTCACCCGCCCGGGCTCCGCAAACGGAGCCCCGGTGATCGAGTACGCGCCGATGTTGAGAAAGGCGTTCTCGAAGACGGTGAAGTCTGCACCATCGCCGTTCACGATCACGTTGTTCGTCATCGCCAGATCGATCCGGCCCGAGGCGCCGAGCGAGACGACATCGAGGCTGCCGCCGAACAAGCCCGCGCCAAGAGGCGGGCCCGTCACTCGCCCCGGAAGCGCGCTCTGACCGAAGCCTCCACCCGCGCCGGGAACGAACGCCGTGACGCCGTCGGCGTACGGATCGCCACTGGTCGTGAACGAGATCTCGTGGAAGTGGGTGACGCCGGAGTACACCATCTCCGCGCGCAGAACGTTGGCGCCCGGACCGACGAGCCCGGGTCCCCAGACGTGATTCGCGTGAACGGGGATCCGACCGTTCACCGCCGGATCGACCGCGAAGAGGCTCGTCACATCGCTCCCGTTGAGCGTGACGCGCATCGTCTCCTGCTGTGCGTTCTGCGCGACGAAATCGAACGCGAGATCGAGTGGCATCCACGTCACCTCCGCGTTCGCGATCGGCTCGCGCCACGCGACGGTGCTCGTCTGATCGCAGCCAGGAAGAACTGCGGAGGCGAGAAGCAGCCATGCGTGTGATCGTCTCATGTCACCGTCTCCTCATCGGATCGAATCTTCGCCGAAGCCCTCCTCCGGCGCATCGAAGTCGAGGCGAGTCCACGCCGAGCGCACGCCATCGGCGTGCTGCTCGGCGACGAAGAGTCCGGCGCCCGGAGCGCCCGGCACCACCGGGAGCTCGACCATCCGATCGCGCGCGTCGGGCGAGCGAGAGAGTGCGCGTCGGCCGATCTCGCGACCGCCGGCTGCGAAGACGAGCGCCGCGGCCTGCGCCGACGGCCAGACTCGAAGTCGCGGGCCGTCCGCAGAGGCGATGACCTGCGCGGCGGGGGCCCGCGCACCGGCGGCGGCGATCCCGATGCGCGGAGCCTCCGCGTCCGGCTCGCGATCACCCTCGCCGACGGCGAGCGAACGGCCCGCTGCGGCGATCTCGGCGAAGTGGAAGCGCCCGTCTGGTCCGCTGCGCGTCTCGGCGAGGCGAGCGAAGCGGCCGTCCTCGACACGCCAGAGTGTAAGCTGTCGCGGCGGCGCGGGGTCCCAGCCCGATACGCGTGCCGTGACGGCTCCCTCCGAGAGCTCCACGGGGTCGAGACGGGGCGAGGCCGCCGCGTGCGGCGCGTCCCGATCCTGGGGCTCCGCCAGCGCGAGGCCTCGCTCCGAAGTGTCCACGCGGTGGCGCGCCGCGCCGTTCGCCGCCGCCGCGCCGGTGCTCGCGAGCGGCGTGCGCTCGGCGACCGCCGTGCCCGCGCGCTGCGGGGCGTCGCGCCCCGTCCGACCGTCCGCGCCCGGCTCCGCGCTCCCGGCTGCCGGCACGGCGTCGTGCGGGACATCCCTTGCCGCGGCCTGCTCGGCCACGTTGCCCCATTCGGGCGCGAGGGCGACCCGGAGGCTCACGGCGACGGCCGCCATCAGGACGATCAGCGCGATTCGACGCGAATTCCGCACAGCAGCCCCTCCGGGCTTCCGGCGAGCACGAAGACGTCCGGACCGGTGTAGTCGACGCCGGGCCGCCCGCTGCGAACGCGCAGGGATCCCGGTGCACGCGGCCGCCCCACCGACGAGGCGGAGACCGGCGCCAGCACCGGGTCGATCGAGACGAAGCGAAAGCGGCCGCCGCGCAGCGCGTCGAGGCTCGGAGCCCCGGACAGATCGGCGGCGAGGGTCACGAGTGTTCCATCGCAGTACTCGGTCGCGTACAGGCGCGTCCCTGCCGCGTTCCAGTCCGCGCTCACGACGAAGCCATTGCAGGTCTCGGCCGGCGGCCCCTCCGGAAGCGCCGGGATCGTGAAGGGAGCGCCGGCGTAGAAGATGCGCGCATCGGGCCCCGTCGACCCGTCGAGAACGAGCGGCACGCCCGGCGCCGCCGGGAGCGCGTCGAGCGGCTCGAGGTCGATTCCGTAGAGCGCGCGACCGACAGCGCTCCCCGCGAGGGCCACGCGGCCGGTCGGGTCGATCGCGAGCCGGTCGAAGGCCAGGCCGACCGCACCGAGCGGCACGGTCGCGAGGAGCCGCAGCGTCGCTGCGTCGATCACGTCGACGAACGCGCCCGTGAGCGCGATGCCCCCGGCCTCCAGCGCTGGTGTTGCCGGATCGTCGGTTCGCCGTCCGATCGCGCCGCTTCCACTCACGAGGACGAGGTCGCGGCCCAGCGGCGTTCGATAGGCCGTGACGTGGGTCGGGTTGAAGCCGCTCGTGATGACGACGGGCGTCACCGCGTTCGGCGAGACGACCGGTGCGCCGCTCGAGATGTCGAAGTCGTACACGAGAACCGCGCCAGGGAGGTACTGTGCGCTGGCGGGTACCGAGTTGTCCCCGAGGTTCGACATCGACACGAAGAGGTGTCCCGCGGAGACAGCAACGCCCGACGTGAACGTCGGACGAAAGCTCGGCAAGCCGGGCAGGCACCACGCTGCGGGCGGAGCTGCGAGCGCGTCGCCGCGTGAATCCGTCATCCCGGGCTCGACGGGAACGCATCCCGACGTCGACACCGCCGTCCGCGGCGCCGTCGTACCCGGCGCCGGCAGGTAGACGTACTGCCGGGGCGCGAAGCTGGCGGGGGTTCCGACCGTTCCCGTCACCGGCCTTCCGCTCGCCGGATCGACGAACAGGACCTCCTCGTACGCGCTCGCGCTCAGCAGCGCGAGTCCGGCGCTCACGGCCAGCACGCCGTCCGGCTGCGGAGTCGTCGACGGGCACGGCGGGAAGCCCGGCTCGTCGCAGCCGTCCGCGTCGCTGTCGGGCGGGATCACCGGCACCGATCCGGCGGCCGAGATCACTGGCGGGACCGGCCCCAGATCGAACGGCAGCAGCGACGGCGGCGAGAAGTTCGCGACCACCGCCCGTCCCGAGATCCCCGGCACGAGGTCGAGCCCCGGCGGGAACGGACCCGGAAGCGGAGCGCAACGGGAGTCTGCGGACGTCACCTCGATCACGGGAGCGCCACCGCCGCTCCCGCTCCCGCCGCCGCCGCTTCCTCCGCACGCGAGCGCGAGGCAGCAGGCGGCCGCGCGTACGGCGCCGATGCGATGCCTCCTCAGAACGTCGCCTCTGCCTTGACGCTCAGCACGCGTCCTGGCTGTGGAAAGAACTGTGCGTCGCGAACGCTGACGTCCGTCAAGTTCGAGCCGATGAACGAGAGGAGCAGACTCCGCAGCGGGATCCTCTCGCCGAGTACGGGAACCTTCACCAGATCGACGACGATCCCCGCGTCGTAGGTCGTGCGCGCCGGTAGGATCGTCCGACCCGACTCCGAGACCGGAATCGTGTCGGTGTAGAGCGCGTCGCCGAAGACCTTGAACAGCCCCGACGGCGGACCGATCTGGACACGGCCCGAGACCTCGTTCGGGCTGCGACCGGGAAGCGGGGTATCGGTGCCGTCATAGCGCGCGTCGAGATGCGTGTAGTTGATGCTGAGCACCGCCCATTCGAGGACGCCCACGGAGGCCGAGACCTCGATGCCGCGCGAGATCGCCCGGCCGGTATTCACGGGCGCCACCGTGAAGGGGCTCACGAGGACGAAGACGATCGAGTTCTCGATCTGGCTCTCGAAGTACGCCGCCTCGAGGCTCGTACGATCGAACGGCCAGGGACCGGCGAAGGCCACCGCGAGGCCTGCATCCCACGCGACGGCCTCCTCGGGAAGCAGCCCGGGGTTCCCGCGCAGGAAGCCCTCGTCGGGGAAGTAGAGCTCGTCGAAGCTCGGCACGCGGTATGCGCGCTCGAGGTTTCCTTTGAGGCGAAGCCAGGGCCATGGCTCGATCACGGCGCCGATGCGGGGAACGAAGCGGCTGCCGAAGCCTTCGGTGTCGTCGTAGCGAACGCCGGGGATGATCCGCAGCAGGCCGTCGAAGAGCCGCGCGTCGTCCTGGAGCCAGGCGTCGAGCGTCAGGCGCGTCGGGTCATCGAACGCCACGGCGACGAGGCGGTCCTCATAGCCCTCGAAGGCGAGTGTCGCTCGATGCTCGGTACCGAAGAAGGAGACGGAGCGATCCACGCCGAAACGACCGCCGAGCGTCTGGTTCGTCTGATCGGTGTCGATCGGCGGCCCGAACGTCGGCGTCGGATTGCGAAAATGGAGACGCTGGTAGCGGTGGTAGAGGTGCGTCGTGGTATCGAGCGCGAGCGGCGTCAGCGCGGCGCCGTCGAGCGAGAGGTCTGCGACGTTGCGCGTCAGGCGCTGGTGAGCGTTTCGCTGCTGGCCTCCGTAGGCGCCGCCGCCGGAGTCGAGACCCGGCGTCCCACGGCTGTCGAACAGGCCGTCGTCCTGCAGCGAGACGTGAAGCTTCTCGCCGAGATCGCGACCGATGCGAACGAGACCCGTTTGGTATTCCGATCGGTTGTTGATGCGCGTCAGCGTCGGCGGATTCGGAACGAGGATCGTGTTGCCGATCTTCGTCACGGGACGCTGGAACTCCCAGTCGCCGCGCGTCGTGAATCCCGCATAGGCCCCGGTCACCTCCCAGTCGCCATGACGAGCGGTGTGCAGCGCCGACCCTTCGCCGGTGCCGAACGAGGCCAGCGTTCCCGTGAGAGCGGTGCGCGGCTCCGCACCGGGCCGGCGTGTCACGAAGTTGATGACGCCGCCCATCGCCCCCGTCCCCTGCTGGACCGACCCGCCACCGCGGGAGATCTCGATGCGTTCGAGCAGGTCCGCCGGAATCGTCGACAGGTCGACGACGCCCGACTGCGCACTGTCGAGTCGGATCCCGTCGAGCAGGATCACGACCTGGCTCGCCGTCGAGCCGCGGATCGAGACCTCCGACGGCTGCCCCGGGCCACCGAGCCGGCGGACCTGAACGCCGACTGCCTCGGAGAGGAGATCGTCGACCGTCTTGGCCTCTCCCTGATGGCGATCCATCTCGATCACCGTCGTGAAGGCCGACGGATCGTCAGGGAGATCTTCCGGACGAAGATCGCGAACGACGACCGGCGCGACGTCTCGTGTCGGGACCTGCGGCTGCACATCGGGCTCGTCCGCCGCCGCTGCCTGCACGAATGCCGCGAGCAGCGCCGTGGCGAGGCCGACGCGACGCGCACGCGTGTGGGTGCACCCGCGGCGCAACCACACCTCGATCCTTGCACGCGCCATCGCGCGGCTACGCCGCGGTCCGCCCCGGTCCGCGCCGGCGCGCTACCCCGAGCGCCACGAGGCCTGCGCCGATGGCGAGTGCCGTCGAGGGCTCGGGAGCGACCACGAGGTCGTCGATCGCGAAGAACGCCGGCGTGTTCATCCCGAAGTCACCGACGTCACTCGACGCGAGCGCGAACTCGAGCGCACGAAGCGTGCCGAGGCCCGAAAGATCGAGCACCGTGAATCCACTCACGATCCTGTCGAGCGCGTCGTTCTCGAAGCGGTAGTCGGCGAGAAAGAAGTCGGCATGGCCCGTTTCGGCACCCGCTGCGTCGAGGCCCCGCACGGTGAGGCGGAAGTAGTCCGGGTCGTGTCCGCTGGCCCCGCCGAACTTCTTCGAGAAGACGTCGCCGTCGCGCATCGAGAGCGCGGTGTAGGTGGTGTTCGCGACCTCTAGGCTCACTGCCTGTACGTCGCTCGCGAACGTGATGCGCGGCTGGAACGCCGCGTAGCTGTCGACGAAGCCCACGGCGTACGTGCCGCCCTCGAGCGGTGCGCCCGGCCGGTACGCGGCGAACTGGTTGCCGAAGCCCGGTGTCACCGAGTCGCGAACGTTCGAGTAGGCGAAGCCAGCCCAGATGCTGTAGCCACCCCCGAAATCCGTGAACTGGTTGTTGAAGTGCGCGCCGCCGCTCTCGAAGCCGGAGGAGTCGCGCACGGCCGAGTTCGGCGGCAGGGAGGCGCCGACGTCCTCGAAATCCGCCGTGAGGGCCGCGGCGCTGCCCGCACCGAGGACGAGCGAAGCGCAGAGAGACAGGACGAGGCTCGTGAGCGTGACGGTGACCGAGCGAGAGCAGCGTGTTCGGAAGTCGATTCGAGCAGCGTGCATTCGGGAGCTCCATCGCGCCGTATCCGGGCGCATGGGGTTTCGCGCCCACGGACTCGTGTCGCGTGGTCACGGCCACGACGGGCTCCCGATTCGTTCGCGCAGCTCGGAGGGGCGATGGATCCCGGCTGCGCTCGCGCGCCGGCCGGCCGGATCGATGCGCTCCCCTCCTCGCCGCCGGAGAAGCAGGAACCCGCTGGAAGGCCGGTCTTCTGGCTCCCGGATCCGCCGATCGGTGGGCCTTCCCAGCCGTCTCCGGCCAGTGGCGTGTTCCCCGATCGTCCCCGGTCACAGCGACGGGCTCGCGCCGGATTCACACCGGCTTCCCGCGGCCCCCGAACTCCGGGCGCCGCCCCCGGCGGGTCTCGCCGGAGGTCACCTTCCATGTGCACCCCTTATGTACCGGCTCGCGGTCGGATGTGTCAAACGAGATGCACGATCTCGCACATCGTCGAGAGAAGCGAGCGTGCGGCGGCGGCGTACGAGCCAGCTCCCGGTGCCGCAGACCGGAGCGTCAGCGACTCAGCCGAGCTCGCGTGCGAACAGATCCTTCACGCGACGCCATGCGTCGGTCGCCGCTGCTTCGTCGTACGAGGCCCGCTGGTTGCAGAAGAAGCCGTGGCCGGCCTGCGGGTAGACCTCGATGTGATGTCGCACGCCGCTCTTCGCAAGCGCCGCGCGAATGGCGTCGATCTGCGCGCCCGGAATCATCGCGTCCTGCCCTCCGAACAGGAGGAGGACGGTGCCTCCGATCTTCGAGGTGCGGTCGACCGTCGGCGTGCCACCGCCCGGCCCCTGCGAGGCTGCAATGCCGCCGCCGTAGAAGCTCGCCGTCGCGCGAACGTCGGTCTCGCACGCCACGAGGTAGGCCATGTGACCGCCAATGCAGAAGCCCATCGTGCCGATTCGGTCGCCACGAACGTCGGGTCGATCGCGAAGAAACGCCAGTGCTGCCTTCGCGTCAGCGATCATCTCGTCGGCGCGCAGCGCACCGAGCAGCTTCATGCCGGCTGCGAGACCCTTCTCGTCATAGCCGTACTCCGCGCCCGGACCCGTGCGGTGGAAGTAATCGGGCGCCAGCGCGACGTAGCCCTCTCGCGCCACGCGCTCGGTCACGTCACGGATGTGGGGATTGATGCCGAAGATCTCCATGAAGACGAGGACGGCGGGGCGGGGACCACCATCCTTCGGCCGCGCCAGGTACCCGTCCATCGCGCCGCCGGCCGAGATCGGGATGCGAACGCGCTCGGTCACGATGTCCATCGAAGCCTCCTCGCGAATCTCGTGCGACTTTGGAAGGCGGACGGCCCGGCGTCAACCGCCTGCTACGCTCGCAGACCCATGGACGGCGGAATCGCGATCGGTCGCGTACTGGGCATCCGGGTCTATCTGCACCCCACCTGGTTCGTGGTCTTCTTCCTCGTGACGATCACGCTCTCCTCGGCTCTCGGACAGGAGCATGCGGAGTGGAGTGGCACGCTGCGAACCCTGCTCGCGGGCGGAACGGCCGCGCTGTTCTTCTGCGCGATCTTCTTGCACGAGCTCGGGCACAGCCTGCTCGCGCTGCGCCACGGGGTCGGCGTGCGATCGATCACCCTGTTCATCTTCGGCGGCGTCGCGGTGATGGAGAAGGAGCCGGCGACGCCACGCGCGGAGTTCGAGATTGCGATCGCGGGGCCGATCGTGAGCGCGCTCCTTGCACTCGCGTTCACGTGGCTCGCGGGAGCGGCCGGCGCCGATACACCGGTCGGAAGCATGCTCGGCTGGCTCTCGTGGATCAACTTCATCCTCGCCGCCTTCAACCTCCTGCCCGGCTTTCCGCTCGATGGCGGCCGCATCCTGCGCGCGCTGCTCTGGGCGCGCAGCCGCGACTTCCAGCGCGCGACGCGCGTCGCTGCGAACGTCGGCCAGTGGATCGCGTACGGGTTCATCGGCCTTGGCGCGGCGCAGGTGCTCTTCTACGGGAACCTCGTCGGCGGGCTGTGGCAGGCCTTCATCGGCTGGTTCCTGCTCTCGGCGTCGGGCGCCACCGTGCGACAGGCCGCGATCGAGCACTCGCTCGCGGGCCTCCTCGCGCGCGACGTCATGAACCCCGACGTGCCGCGCGTTCAAGCCGGCATCTCGGTCGGCTCGTTCGCACGCGATCTCGTGATGCGCGGACGGCGGTGGGCGCTGGTCGAGGAGGCCGGACGCACGGCGGGACTCATCACGCTCTCGGACGTGAAGCGCGTCGATCCGGAGCAATGGGAGACGACGCCCGTCGGACGCGTCGCGACGCCGATCGAGGCGGTCGTGACGGCAACACCGACGCAGCCCGTGCGCGAAGTGCTGACCGCGATCGGGGCGAAGAACGTCAACCAGATCCCCGTCGTCGAGGACGGAACCGTTCTGGGCGCCGTGACCCGAGACACGCTGGTCCGTGCGATCGAGCTCCGCGGCGGAGGCCTTCCGTAGTAGACTCCCGGGGAACGTCCCGCGCCCGCTGGATGAGGAGCTCGCATGCCGCCGCTCGCTGTACCGCTGTGCTCGCTGCCCCTTGCCGCCCGGCGCCGGATGAGCCCCGTCGCCCTGCCGCTCCGGCTTGCGGCTGCCCTGCTCACGGCCGGCGCTGCCGCTTTGCTGCCGGCGCCGGTGGCCGCGCTCTCGGTCACCGACCCGGGACAGGGACCCGTCGCGATCGCGGACGGTGCGGGTAGCCTTCCGCACGAGCTGAGCGGGCTCGTCTGGGTTCCGGATTCGTCGGAGTATCTCGCCGTCTCGGACGACCAGCCGCGGGTCCACCGGCTCTCGGTCGCCCTCGACGGAGCGACCGGACGCATCACGGCGGCGACCACCACGGGCGCGCTCACCCTCACTGCCGCCGACGGCGCGCCCCTGCCCTCCGGCCGCGATCTCGAAGGCGTCACGCTCACGAACGGCGGCGCGACGCTTCTCGTCTCCGATGAAAGTGGACCGGCCCTACGCGCCCACGTGCTCGCGACGGGGCGGGCGATCGCGCAGATCGACCCCACGAGTGACCCCGCACTCGCGGTCTTTGCCGGACAGCGCAGCAATCTCGGATGGGAGTCGCTCAGCAGCGCGCCCGACACCGGCGTGGTGTGGACTGCGAACGAAGAGGCGCTCACCTCCGATGGCCCGAGCGGCGGGGGCGTCGACGTGAACACACTCGTGCGGCTCCAGCGCTTCGGGGCAGATCTCACCCCCTCGGGCCAGTGGGCCTATCGCGTGAGCGGCGACGTCGTTCCTGGAGCGCTCGGCAACACGAACGCTGGCGTCTCCGATCTCGTGGCGCTTCCCGGAGGCCAACTCCTCGTGCTCGAACGTACGGCGGGCCTGGTGAGCTTCGCGCCGACGATCGATCTCGAGCTTCGCAACCGGATCTTCCTCGTGGACTTCGCAGGCGCGACCGACGTCACGTCCCTGCCCTCGCTCGTGGGTGGAGGCTTCACCGAGGCCGGCAAGACGCTGCTTTGGGAAGGCGTCTTTCCGGACGACAACTTCGAGGGGATGGCCCTCGGGCCGGTGCTGGCGGGCGGCGACCGCAGCCTGCTCCTCGTGTCGGACGACGGGGCGGGCCTGCACCAGAGCCTCTACGCCCTGCGTCTGGCCGGCATCGTTCCGGAGCCTGCCTCGGCCGCGCTCCTCGCGGCGGGCCTTGCCGGGCTCGGCGCCGCCGGCCGCAGGCGAAGTCCAGCGCGCCCTACACGTTAGCGTGTCGGTTGTGCCATGGCGCGACCTGCTCGATCTCAGACGCCACGCGCAGCAGGAGATCCTCGCGCGCGTACGCTGCGACGAGCTGAGCACCGAGCGGAAGACCCTCTGCGTTCCAGTGCACGGGCAGCGAGATCGCGGGCTGCCCCGTGAGGTTGAACGACGAGGTGAACGCCCCGTAAGGCGCCGCGCGCAGGAACGGGGCGAGCGGCACCTCCTTCGAGCTCGCGAGCTCACCGATCCGCGGAGGCGGCGCAGCCGTCGTGGGCGTGAGCAGCAAGTCGAAGCCGCTCTCCCACCACGCGGCCACGCGGCGACCGAAGCCATGGACGAACTCGATGGCCTCGAGGTAGCGCGCGGCACCGATCGCCCTGCCCTGCTCGGCCAGCGCCCACGTGAGCGGTTCGACGTCGTCTTCGCCGAGCGTTCGGCCGAGCTTCTCGCCCCATGCGTCGAGTGCGCGGGCGACCGAGCACGAGACGACGACGACGAAGCTCGCGACCGCCTTCGGCTCATCGAGCGCCTCGGGGTGCGCCTCCTCGACGCTGTGGCCAAGGCCCTCGAGCGCGCGCGCGGTCGCGTACACGGCGGCGACGCAGTCCTCGTGTACGGCGAGACCGCGCGGGCCCCGCTGCAGAAGGCCGATGCGAAGGCGCGGCGGCGCGGCTCCGACCTCCTGCGCGTAGGGCCGCTCCGGCGGGGGTGCGAAGTACGGATCTCCCGGCATCGGGCCGTTCACGACATCGAGGAGCGCCGCCGCATCGCGCACGCTCTTCGAGACTGCAAACTCGACGGAGAACCCACCCCAGCGCTCGCCGAGCCCCGGACCGAACGACGAGCGACCGCGCGTCGGCTTGAGACCCACGAGAGCGCAGTGCGCCGCCGGGATGCGGATCGAGCCTCCTCCGTCGCTCGCATGCGCGACCGCCACCATGCCTGCGGCCACGGCGGCCGCAGCGCCGCCACTCGAACCGCCCGCGGAGTGCGCAAGGCTCCAGGGGTTGCGCGTCGGCCCGTACGCATCGGGCTCCGTCGTCGCCATGAGCGCGAGCTCGGGCGTGTTCGTTCGTCCGAGGATCACGAAGCCCGCGCGGCGCAGCTTCGCCGTGAAGAAGCTGTCGGCGCCCTCCGTCCAGCGTGCATCGCGCAGGCAGCGCATTCCCGCGTGGTGCGGGTCGCCCGCGGACTGGCCGCCGATGTCCTTCATCAAGATCGGAACGCCCCGGAACGGACCGTCGGGAAGCTCGGGGGACGCCGCTTCGGCGCGCGCACGCTCGAAGCGCTCGTGGATCACGGCGTGGACCGCCGGGTTGGTCTTCTCGATGCGCGCAATCGCGGCGTCGACGAGCTCGCGCGGCGAGACCTGCCCGCGACGAACGCGCTCGGCCTGCGCCACGGCATCGAGGCGGAAGAGATCCTCGGACATGCGCGCCTCCGCACAGGGCCCGGAGTCGGGCCGGGGCCACCGAGGATGCCACAGTCCGGATCGAGACCTGCGGGAGCCTCCCCGCTCTTTCGCTCAGGTCTCGACGATGTGCGTCACGAGCTGAGGGGTACCTGCGGTCTGCGAAGTGAGGCTCTCGATGTCGCCCAGACCGGCGAGAATCTTGCCGAGGGCTTCGCTTTGAACGGCCGTCAGGGGATCGAAGCGAATCACCAAACCCGCGTCGCCGTCGTCGCGCAAGACCGCGCCCCGAACGACGAGCGGAACGGCGAGGCCGCCGCCGTGGAGGGCGAGGGCGAGCCGCTGGCCGCGCTCGAGGCCACCGTGCGGCTCGATGCGGATCCCGCCGGACGAGAGGTCCCGGCCCATCACGACGCGGGCAGCTTCCTCGCCGAGCGTCACGACGCGCATCCCATAGACCGGGCGTGCGGATCGGCGTCGCTCCACACGCCCGGGCTCCGGCGCTGCCTCTCCCGGGCTCTCGGACGTGATCCCGGACTCGGCGTCTGCGCCGGGCTCGACCTCGGGCTCCGCCGCGAGAAGCTCGGGCGCGGCCATCTCCTGCGACGCCTCTTCGAGCTCGCAGCCATCCGGCAGCGAGGCCGGTCCGGACTCGTGCGCGGAGATGATGCGAGCAAGGCGATCGATTGTCGGATCGGT